>JBEKBT010000042.1:0-23435 GCA_050015255.1 Acidimicrobiales bacterium | reverse complement strand
GCGGTTGATGAACTCCGGCTTGAAGGTGTTGAGGGGTTCACCGCGCAGGTTGGAGGTCATGATCAGCACGGTGTTCGTGAAATTGACCGTGCGCCCCTGGCCGTCGGTCAGTCGCCCGTCGTCGAGCACCTGGAGGAGGATGTTGAACACGTCCGGGTGCGCCTTCTCGATCTCGTCGAGGAGCACGACCGCGTACGGGCGGCGCCGGACCGCCTCGGTCAGCTGGCCGCCCTCCTCGTAGCCGACGTAACCGGGCGGGGCACCCACGAGGCGCGAAACGCTGTGTTTCTCCTGGTACTCGCCCATGTCGATGCGGACCATCGCCCGCTCGTCGTCGAAGAGCACCTCGGCGAGGGCCTTTGCGAGCTCGGTCTTGCCCACGCCCGTGGGCCCGAGGAACAGGAACGAGCCGATGGGCCGGTTGGGGTCCGACAGCCCGGCCCGGCTCCGACGGATGGCGTTCGCCACGGCCGCCATGGCCTCGTCCTGGCCGACCACGCGCCGGTGGAGCAGGTCCTCGAGCTCGACGAGCTTGCGTACCTCGCCCTCCATGAGCCGTGACACGGGGATGCCTGTGCTGCGGCTCACGACCTCGGCGATGTCCTCGGCGTCGACCTCTTCCTTCAGCATCTTCTGCTCGGACTGCAGCTCGGCGAGCTTGTCCGTCGCCGCTTGGATACGCCTGTCGAGCTCGGGGACCCGGCCGTAGCGGATCTCGGCCGCCCGGTCGAGGTCGCCCTGGCGCACGTAACGCTCCGCCTCCTGGCGGGCGGCCTCGAGCTCGCCCTTCAGGTTCCTGATCGCCGCGATGGCGTCCTTCTCCGACTGCCAGTGCGCCGTCATCGCCGTCTGCTCCTCGCGCAGGTCCCCGAGCTCGGCCTCGAGGCGGGCGAGCCGCTCGACCGAGGCGGCGTCGGTCTCCTTCTGCAGGGCGACGCGCTCGATCTCGAGCTGGCGGATCCGGCGGGCGACGACGTCGATCTCGGTAGGCATCGAGTCGATCTCCATGCGCAGCCGGCTCGCCGCCTCGTCGACGAGGTCGATCGCCTTGTCGGGCAGGAAACGGCCCGTCAGGTAGCGGTCCGACAGCACCGCCGCCGCCACGAGCGCCGAGTCCTGGATGCGCACGCCGTGGTGGACCTCGTAGCGCTCCTTCAGGCCGCGCAAGATCGCGATCGTGTCGGTGACAGAGGGCTGCTCGACGATGATGGGCTGGAAGCGGCGCTCCAAGGCGGCGTCCTTCTCGATGTACTTGCGGTACTCGTCGAGGGTGGTGGCGCCGATCATGCGCAGCTCGCCGCGCGCCAGCATCGGCTTGATCATGTTGCCGGCGTCCATGGCGCCCTCGGCCGCCCCAGCGCCGACGATGGTGTGCAGCTCGTCGATGAAGGTGACGATCTCGCCCTCGGAGTCCGAGATCTCCTTCAGCACGGCCTTCAGACGCTCCTCGAACTCACCGCGGTACTTGGCGCCCGCCACCATGGAAGCCATGTCGAGGCCGATGATCCGCTTGTTCTTGAGCGACTCGGGCACGTCACCCTCGACGATGCGAGAGGCGAGGCCCTCGACGATCGCCGTCTTGCCCACCCCGGGCTCGCCGATGAGCACGGGGTTGTTCTTCGTGCGCCGCGAGAGCACCTGGATCACGCGGCGGATCTCGTCGTCGCGCCCGATCACCGGGTCGAGCTTGCCCTGCCGGGCGAGATCGGTCAGGTCCCGGCCGTAGCGCTCGAGCGACTGGTACTGCTCCTCGGGGTTCTGCGAGGTGACGCGGTGACTGCCTCGGACGGCCTGCAACGCCCGCAGCAGGTCCTCCCGGTCGACCCCGAGGCGGTCCGACAGGGCGAGGAGGAGGTGCTCGACCGAGAGGTACTCGTCGCCCATCTCGGTGCGCGCCACGTCCGCCCGCTCGAAGGCCTGCGACAGCTCACGGCTGAGCGAAGGCTCGGAGGTGCCGTAGGCCTTGGGGATCCTGGCGAGCGACTCGGCCAGCCGGTTGCGCACCGTGAGCGGGGCGATCCCGACACGGTCGAGGATGGGGATGGCGACGCCGCCATCTTGGGACAGTGCCGCTGACAGGAGATGGTCGGGGCCGACCTCGGCGTGGTGCGAGTCCTTGGCGAGCGCGATGGCGTCGCGGAGGGCCTCTTGGGTCTTGAGCGTCCAACGGTTCGGGTCAAAGGTCATTCGTGTGTTTCCTCGGGTCTATCTGTGACTGACGTGCCACGACGGTGCGGCCGGGGCCGGCTACCTGCTCGAGCCACGGCGGGCCGGCAGCCGGTTCGACGAGACCGGCACGAGATCGCGCCGGTAGTGGCGATGGGTCTGCTCGATGGCTTCGCGTGCGGCCGCCCGGGTCGCCTCGAGCTCGGCGCGCAGGCGGGCGATCTCGCCCTCGAGGGCCATCACGCGCCGCACCCCTTCGAGGTTGAGTCCGGCGGCGGTGAGCTCTTGGATCCGGCGCAGGTGGGCGATGTCGGCCTCGCTGTAGCGGCGGTTGCCGCCACCGGTGCGGGCCGGGTCCAACAGCCCCTTGCGCTCGTAGATCCGCAGCGTCTGCGGGTGGACGCCGGCGAGCTCGGCTGCCACCGAGATGACGTAGACGGCGCGCGTCGAGCCTTCGCCGATGCCTTGATCGGGTGACCTGTACGCCATTTCATACTCCTAGGTGCTGTCGAGGGGACTCGTCCAGGGTCCTCGCGAGCGCCTCGACGGCTTTGCGCTGTTCCTCGTTGAGGTGAGCCGGGACGACGACGTCCACGGTCACGAGCAGGTCGCCGGTCGACGAGCCCGTGGTGATACCACGGCCCTTGACCCTGAAGGTGCGGCCCTGCCGGGTCCCGGACGGGATCTTCAAGGTGACGGGCCCGGTGAGGGAGGGCACGGTGATCGCGCTCCCCAAAGTCGCCTCGGGGTAGGTGATCGGCACCGTGATGGTGAGGTTACGGCCCTTGCGCCCGAACAGCGGGTGGGCTGCCACGTGCACGATCACGAAGAGGTCCCCGGCCGGCCCGCCGTTGGCCCCGGGCTCGCCGCGACCTTTGACCCGGATGCGCTGGCCATCTTCCACCCCGGCGGGGATGCGGACCTTGACCTGGCGTTGCCGCTGCTCGAGACCGGTGCCGTTGCAGGTCGGGCAGGGGTCGACGATCTTGGTCCCGCGGCCTTGGCATACGGGGCAGGGCGAGGAGAGCGAGAACATGCCCTGGTTGTCGTTGATGACGCCGAGCCCGCCACAGCGCGGGCACATGACCGGGGCGGTCCCCGGACGCGAGCCGGTCCCGCCGCAGGTCGAGCAGCGCGTCCCGCTCACGACATTGACCGTCGTGACGGCGCCGTCGACCGCCTCCTGGAAGGACAGGTGGAGCTCCGCCTCGAGGTCGTGCCCGCGCCGGGGGCCCGAACCGGGGGCGGTGCGGCCGGCGGAGCTTTGCCGCCCGCGGCCGAACAGGCCCCCGAAGATGTCCGAGAGGTCGTCGATGCGGAAGTTGAAGCTGCCCCCGCTGCCTGCTCCGCCGCCACCCCCTCCGAAGCCACCCAGGTTGCTGAGGGGGCCGAGGCGGCGGACCTCGTCGTACTCCTTGCGTTTCTCGGGGTCGCCGAGGACGTCGTAAGCGGCCGAGACCGCCTTGAAGCGGTCCTCGGAGCCGGGGTTGGAGTCCGGGTGGTACTGCTTGGCGAGCTTGCGATAGGCGCGGCGTAGTTCCTTGTCGGTCGCCGTCTCAGAGACGCCGAGCACCTTGTAGTAGTCGGTTGTGTACCAATCCCTCTGCGGGGCCATGGGGAGCTCCTCAGCCCCCGACGAGGACCATCGCCGGGCGCAGCACCTTGGACCTCATCCGGTAACCGGCGCGCATGACCTGGACCACCCTGGGCCCGGCGGCCTGTGCCGGCGCCGGCGCCTTGGCGGCCTGCGCCGACGCCTGCGCCTTGGCGGCACTTGCCGGCCTGGGCGTCCACTGGCCCGGCGCGACCGTGGCCGCGCCCGGAGAGGCTGCGCTGACCGGGGCGGGCTCGGGGCCCGGCGGGGGCTCCGCCGCGACCTGGCCGACGGCGTCATGGATCGTGGGGTCGAAGGGCACTCCCACGGCGTCGATCCGCTCGAGGCCCTCGTGGGCGAGGATGTCGCGAAGGAGCGAGTCGATCTGCTCGAGGGCCTTGCCCGCGTCGGTGGACTCGGGCTGGCTGCGCAGATGGGCGGTCGCGAGGTCGAGCGCGTCGAGCACGGGCAAAAGGCGCACGCACAGCCCTTCGGTGGCGTGCTCCAACAGCTCGGTCTGCTGGCGCATGGAGCGCTTGCGGAAGTTGTCGAAGTCGGCCTGCAGCCGCCGGAGCGAGTCGAGGTACTCGTCGCGCTCTGCGGCGATGAGGGCCTCGGCGGCCTCGGCCTCGAGCTGTTCGTCCCCTTCCACTACGACACCTACCGGACCGGTGCCCCAGTCGAGCAGTGCTTCCAAGGGCAGGTTCAACTGCTCAGTCGCCTCGGCGTCGTCGCCGCTGGCGTCGCCCGCCTCCGGCACCTCCGGCCCGGTCTCGTCCGTGGTCTCCTCAGATCTCGGATGCTCTGGGTCGTGGTTCACGAAGCCGCCGTGCCTGGGTCGTCGACGATCTCGGCGTCGACGACCTCGTCATCGGAGGGACTGCTCGAACCGCTCGCGCTGCCCGAGCCGTCGCTGCCGCCGCTGCCGCCTGCTGCCTGATGCTGCTGGGCTGCCTGCTCGTAAAGGCGCTGGCCGAAGGCCTGCGAGGCGGTGCGCAGCGCCTCGGTGTCGCGCCGAATCCGCTCGACATCTGTCCCGGCGACCGACTCGCGCAGGTTCTTGAGGGCACCCTCGACGCGCTCACGCTCTTCTGCGGGCACCTTCTCGCCCTGGTCCTTCAGGAGCTTCTCGGTCTGATAGACGAGAGCGTCGGCGTTGTTGCGGGTCTCAGCCTCCTCCTTGCGCTGGCGGTCGTCGGCCGCGTGCTGCTCGGCGTCGCGCACCATGCGCTCGATGTCCTCTTTGGGGAGCGAGGTCTGCCCGGTGATGGTGATCGACTGCTCGCGCCCGGTGGCGAGGTCCTTGGCCGAGACGTGCACGATCCCGTTGGCGTCGATGTCGAAGGCGACCTCGATCTGAGGCACGCCGCGGGGCGCCGGTGGCAGGTCGACGAGCTGGAACTTGCCCAGGGTCTTGTTGTACATGGCCATGTCGCGCTCGCCCTGGAGGACGTGGATCTCGACCGACGGCTGGTTGTCGTCGGCGGTGGTGAAGATCTCGGAGCGCTTGGTCGGGATGGTCGTGTTGCGCTCGATGAGCCGGTGGGTGATCCCGCCCTTGGTCTCGATGCCGAGGCTGAGCGGGGTGACGTCCAGCAGCAGGATGTCCTTGACCTCGCCCTTCAGGACGCCGGCCTGGATGGCGGCGCCGACGGCGACGACCTCGTCAGGGTTGACGCCCTTGTGGGGCTCCTTGCCGGCGAGCTGGACCACGAGGTCGTAGATGGCCGGCATCCGGGTGGACCCTCCGACGAGAACGACGTGGTCGATGTCCTTGGCGCTCAGGCCTGAGTCCTGAATGGCCTGCTGGAAGGGCCCCTTGCAGGCATCGACGAGATCCGCGGTCAGCTCTTGGAACTTGGCCCGCGTGAGCTTCAGGTCGAGGTGCTTCGGCCCCTCGTTGGTGGCGGTGATGAAAGGCAGGTTGATCGTCGTCTCCTGGACGGCCGACAGCTCGATCTTGGCCTTCTCGGCCGCCTCCTTGAGGCGCTGCAGGGCCATCTTGTCGTTGGAGAGGTCGACGCCCTCGGTGTCCTTGAACGTCTTGACGAGCCAGTCCATGACGCGCTGGTCCCAGTCATCGCCTCCGAGATGGGTGTTGCCCGAGGTCGACTTGACCTCGAAGACCCCGTCGCCGATCTCGAGGACAGAAACGTCGAACGTGCCGCCGCCGAGGTCGAACACGAGCACGGTCTGGTCGGCCCTCTCCTTGTCCAGTCCGTAGGCGAGGGCGGCAGCCGTCGGCTCGTTGATGATGCGGAGCACCTCGAGCCCGGCGATCTGGCCGGCCTCCTTCGTGGCGGTGCGCTGGGCGTCGTCGAAGTAGGCGGGGACGGTGATCACGGCCTGGTTGACGGTGTCGCCGAGGAACGCCTCCGCGTCCCTCTTCAGTTTCTGGAGGATCCTCGCCGAGATCTCCTGGGCCTTGTAGGCCTTACCGTCGATGTCGATCGTCCAGCTGGTACCCATCTGGCGCTTGACCGAGCGGACGGTCCTGTCGGGGTTCGTGATCGCCTGTCGCTTCGCGACCTCGCCGACCAGCACCTCGCCGGACTTGGCAAATCCCACGATGGACGGCGTCGTGCGCCCACCTTCTGCGTTCGGGATCACCGTGGGCTCGCCTGCCTCCAAGAACGCGACCACAGAGTTGGTCGTGCCGAGGTCGATTCCGACGGCCTTGGACATTTTTCGAAAGCCTCCACTTCTCAGGATGCCGCTCATCGGCACCCGCACGTCCTTCGTACAGGAGCCAGTATAGCTAACTTGAGCGTAGGGTTGTCAAGATTCGGAAGTGAGGGAAGTGAGGGAAGTCAGAAGTGAGGTATGGGTGGACGCGACCCGGGTCGCGCCCGGCCCTGCTAGCCGGTACCGCTGAAGAGGGCCTCGAGGCTCGGGGGAGCTGCCTCGACGACGTCACGGACGAAGGCGTCGGCGGCGGCCTGCAGGCAGGAAAGCATGGCGAGGACGGGAACCTGGTCGGCGATGGCGCGCCTTGTCAGCGCCCACACCTGGCGCGCGGGCTGGGCGCCCTTCAGGCGCTGCACGGCGACACCGGGATGGAGAGAGGAACCGAGGGCGAGCATGGGCACGAAGGCCACTCCCAGCCCTGCGGCGACAAAGCCCTGGGCAGTCGGGTACTCGTCCGCCTCGATGGCGTACACGGGCCGGAACCCGGCTTGCAGGCAAGCGGACTCGATGACCATCTCGCAGGAGCCGGGGAAGGAGCTGACCCCGATCCAGCGCTCGGAGGCCAAGAGCCCAAGGTCCACCGACCGTTCCGCCGCCAGAGGGTGCGAGCGGGGCAGCACCACCCGGAAGGGGTCCGCCAGCAGGTGCCGGTGGGCGAGATCGTCGTCAAAGGCGTCACCGGGCGATCGCGGCTCAACTGCCACCAGGACGTCTATGGCGCCGCTGCGCAGGCTGGTCATCGCCACGTCTCCCTCGATGACGACAAGGTCGAGGGCGACCTGCGGGTGCAGGGACTGGAAGGCCGCGAGCGCGCCCGGCACGAGCGAGGAGCCGGCCGTCGGGAACGCTCCGAGGCGGATCCGGCCGCTATGGCCGGAGGCGAGGGCGGCGAGGGCGTCCTCGGCGTCCTGGATGGAAGCGAGCACGCGGGTCGCGTGCTCGCAGAGCAGCAGGGCGGCGTCTGTCGGTCGCACCCCCCGGCCCACCCGCTCGAAGAGCCGGACACCGGTCTCGCGCTCGAGGGCGCCCATCTGCTGGCTCACAGCCGACGGCGAGTAGTTCAGCAGCTCCGCCGCAGCCGACACCGAACCGGTCCCCACGACGGCTTGGAGGGCCTTCAGGCGCCGTACATCGATCATTAAACAATTAAGCCATACTTAAGAGTTTTTCGCAACTGCTTGCTTGTCCTTCACGGTGCGCGGCCCGACAATAGTCACATGGAGTGTTCACGAGCATGCGTGGAGTCGCGGCCATGACCTGGTTGGTGGTCGCCCTCGTGGTTGTCGGGTTCCCCGTGGCGGCCCTGCTCTTCGGAGCCGAAAGCCGGGACGGACGTGACTGGCAGAGCTCTTCCGGCCTGCCCAGCCCCCTGCCCGACAAGGACCTGGCGCCGTCGCACACGTCGGGGGCGGGCGGTTCCGGCAGGCACGCGCACGATCGGGAGCGGGTCAAGCAAGGCTGATTAGGGCCCCGCCGGAGGGCGGCGATAGCCTCGAAATCATGCCCACCCTTGTTGTCTTGCGCCATGGCGAGAGTACCTGGAACGCCGAGAACCGCTTCACCGGCTGGACCGACGTCGACCTGAGCCCGGCCGGCGAAGACGAGGCCCGCTCGGCCGGCAAGCTGCTCGCCGCCGAGACCGAGGTCCACATCGACGTCGTCTACACCTCGGTGCTGACCAGGGCGGTCCGGACGGCGAACCTGGCGCTCGACGAGATGGGCCTCACCTACCTGCCGGTGCGCCGGCACTGGCGCCTGAACGAGCGTCACTACGGGGCCCTCCAGGGCGGGAACAAGAAGGAGGCGACGGTCACCTTCGGCGCCGAGCAGGTCCGGCTCTGGCGCCGCAGCTATGCCACGCCGCCGCCGGCGCTCGAGCTCGACGACCCGCGCCACCCCGTGCACGACCCCCGCTACCGGGACGTGCCCCCGAGCGCCCTGCCGGCGACCGAGTGCCTGGCCGACGTCGTCGTCCGCGTCGTGCCCTACTGGGACGACGTCCTCGCCCCCGAGCTTTTGAGGGGGATCACGCCCTTCGTCGTCGCCCACGGCAACTCCATCCGCGCCTTTACGATGTTCCTGGAGCACATCTCCGAGGACGACATCGTCGATCTGGAGATCCCGACCGGATGGCCGCGGATCATCACCCTCGACGACCGGCTCAACTTCGTCGAGGGCCGCTATCTGGGCGACCCGGCGGCGGTGGCGGCAGCGGCGGCGGCCGTGGCGGCCCAGGCCGGGCCCGTTCCCGCCTAGTCCCCGCCGGGGTCCTCCGGCGGGGCGAGCCAGTTCCCGAGGGCGGACTGGCGCCGCCCGAGGCGCTCGTAGAGGCGGTTCTCAGCCAGCTGCATGGGGTGGCGGAGGTTCTCGTCCGTCGCCGCCATGAGCTTCGGCAGGCCCTTTGCGTACTCCTCGCGCCACTCCTCGGCGAAGGCTCCGCTGCGGATGTGGGCGACGACCTCCCGCAGGGAGGCCTTGAGCCCTTCCTGGTCCAGGTACCTCGGCCCCACCACCTGCTGGCCGTACTGGCTCGTGTGGGAGTGAAGCGGCAGCTGCCCCCACAGGCCGAGGTCGCGGGCGGCGCCGTAGACCTCTGACAGCTCGCCGGAGCCGTAGAGCTCCAAGATGGCAACGTCCGGGTCGACGCCGGCCTCGGTGAGAACCTCGAAGAAGACCTTGAAGGTCTGCAGGGCCCCGCACTGCTCGCTGAACAGGTCGACCAGCGTCTCCTCCTCGAAAGAGGAGCAGACCGCACCCATCCGCGTGGAGCCGATCGCCCGGGCCAGGGCGAGGACGGTCTCCCAGGCGTTGCCGGAGGCGTCCTGGCCGAGCCCGACAAGGCTGGGAAACCCCGTCCCTTTGAGGAACGTCTCGCGCACCCCGCTCCCTATCATCCGCGGTGCGAGGAGGACGACGTCGGCCTCCTCCGGCGCCACGATGCGCCCGTGGGTGATGTTGAAGGCGCTCGCGAAGTCCAGCGTCGCCCCCTGGGCGAGGTTCGGCGCCACGTAAGTGTCGTAGACCCCCGCCATGACCTCGTCGGGCACGAGGAGGAACACGATCTCGGAGCGGGCGACCGCCTCGCCGAGGGCGAGCACCTCGAAGCCGTCCTCCTCCGCCTGGGCGCCCGAGCGGTCCTTGGGCGAGCCGACGACGACGCCGACGCCGGAGTCCCTCAGGTTGAGGGCCTGGCTGCGGCCCTGGTTGCCGTAGCCGAGCACGGCGACGGTCCGGCCGGCGAGCCGGCCCAGGTCCGCATCCTCGTCACGGTAGATGGTCGCCACGGTTACCTCCTCGGTTCTGGCCTGGTTCCGGCGTCTTGCTCCTCGGGTATCGAAACAGGGCCCGTGCCGCCGGCCCTCCGCGCTAGCTGCCGCCGGCCGGCTCCAGGGAGCGCTCGAGCACCTGGGCCACGTCGAGGACCTTCACCTCCTCGTCGCGGCCCCGCGCCTTGACGGCGTCGTCCAGCATTATCAGGCAGTAGGGGCACGCCGTGGACACGACGTCGGCCCCTGTGGCGAGCGCCTCGTCGGTGCGCTCGAGGTTGATGCGCTTGCCCTGGCTCTCCTCCAGCCACATGCGGGCCCCTCCCGCCCCGCAGCAGAAACTGCGCTCGCGACAGCGCCCCATCTCGAGCGGGCTGACGCCCGGCACCGACTCGATGACCGAGCGGGGCGGGCCGTAGATCTGGCTGTGGCGGCCGAGATAGCACGGGTCGTGGTAAGCGACCTTCGCCTGCAGGCGCCCGGGGCGCAGGCGGCCCTGGGCGACGAGGCGCGCCAGGAGCTGCGAGTGGTGGATCACCTCGAAGTTGCCGCCGAGGGACGGGTACTCCTTGGAGAGCGAGTTGTAGCAGTGCGGGCACGAGGCGACGACCTTTCTCGCCCCGGCGGCGTTGAGCGTCTCGATGTTCTGGCGGGCCTGGGTCTGGAACAGGTACTCGTTGCCGAGCCTTCGCACCGGGTCGCCCGTGCAGGACTCGGCCGGACCGAGGACGGCAAAGCTCACCCCGGCCCGGTGCAGCAGGCGGGCGATGGACTGGGTGGTCTGTCGCGCCCGCTCGTCGAGGGCCCCGGCGCAGCCGACCCAGAACAGGTACTCGACGTCGTCTCCGATCGAGCCCTCGACGAGGGGGACCTCGAAGGAAAGGCCCTCTGCCCATTCGAGGCGCCGTGCGGCCCCGAGGCCCCACGGGTCGCCCCGGTTCTCGACGTTGCGCAGCATCGAGGCGGCCTCGCTCGGAATACGCGACTCGTTCTGCACCTGGTAGCGGCGCTTGTCGATGATGGCGTCGACGTGCTCGATGTCGACGGGGCACTGCTCGACGCACGCCCCGCACGTCGTGCACGCCCAGAGGACGTCAGCGGCGATGACGTTCGGGACCAGGGCCTGCTTGGAGTCGCGGAACAGCTCGTCGCGCAGGTCCATGACGACGAGCTTGGGGGAGAGCGGCTTGCCGGTGTTCCAGGCCGGGCACTGGCTCTGGCAGCGGCCGCACTCGGTGCAGGTCACGAGGTCGAGCAGTTGCTTCCAGGTGAAATGGTCGATCCTGCCGGCACCGAAGATCGTGTCCTCGTCCATCGTCTCGATGTCGATCTCCGGCGTCTTGTCGAGGGCGCCGAGGCGCGACGGCTGGCGGCTGTAGGCGACGTTCAAGGGTGCCATGAAGATGTGAAGGTGCTTCGAGTACACGACCAGCACCAGGAACGACATGATCACGCAGATGTTGAGGTCGACGAAGACCGTCGCCATCGTCCGGTTGGCGGCTGCCCCGAGGGGCCGCAGCGCCCGTCCGAGGCCGTGGGAGGCGAAGGCCCACCAGCCGTAAGGAAAGTCTCCCGTGTTGGTCTGGGCCGCTCGGTACAGCAGGAGGGTGAGGATCACGAGGGCGATCATCCCGAGGGTGATCCAGGCGGTGGTCGTGTGCGAGCCGTAGAAACGAGAGGCGCGCTCTTTGCGTTTCGGGGAGTCGCGCAGGCGAATGACGGCGAAGGTGCACATGGCGACGAGCACCGCGCAGGCGAAGAAGTCCTCGATGAAGCCGACGAAGGCGGCGTGGCCGATGCCGGGGAGGGCGAAGTTCTTCTCGAACATGTCGCCGTAGGCCTCGATGATCGTGAGGAGCAGCACCGTGAAGCCCCAGAAGGTGAAGGCGTGCGCCAGGCCCGGGACCCTCCAGCGAAGCAGCCTGCGCTGTTCGCCGACCTCCTCGAGCTCGACCTTGGCGCGCCTGGAGAAGGAGGCGGAGCGCCCAGGCGCCGGCTGGCCCGAGCCGACGAGCCCGAAGATGCGGGAAAAGCGGAGTCCGGCTACCGAGAGCGCGACCGCCGTCGCGGCCAGGCCGATCGGGTAGCGCGTGAGCACATCGCCTCTGGGTCAGGGCTGGCGGTCGCGGAAGTTCTCGAAGTACCGGCTCGGGGTCGGGCCGCGTTGGTGCTGGTACTTGGAGCCGAGGCCGGCGGACCCGTAGGGCGCCTCGGCCGGCGTCGTCATCTTCAAGAAGCTGATCTGGCCGATCTTCATGCCCGGGTACAAGGTGATCGGCAGGTTGGCGACATTGGAGAGCTCGAGGGTGAGATGGCCGTCCCAGCCGGCGTCCACGAAGCCGGCCGTCGAGTGGATCAAGAGCCCAAGCCTCCCGAGGCTGGACTTGCCCTCCAGCCGGCCGACGAGGTCGTTCGGGAGCCGCACGCGCTCGACGGTCGAGCCGAGCACGAACTCGCCCGGGTGCAGCATCAACACGTCGTCCTCGGCGACGGCGACGAGCTCGGTGAGCTCCTCCTGGTCCTCCTTGACGTCGATGGCACGCAGGTTGTGGTTGCGAAAGACGCGGAAGTAACGATCGACGTGCAGGTCGACCGAGGAAGGCTGGATGCAGCCCTCCTCGAGCGGCTCGATGCCGATCCGACCGCAGGCGAGCTCTTCCCGGATGGTCTGGTCGGAGAGGATCATCGCTCCGAGCAGGATAGTCGCCCGCAGGAAGGAAGTACTGGTGGACAACCTTACCACAAGCTTGTTAGAGTTGTGGCGTGGCTCCCGGCGCGCTGACGACCCCCGAGGCGTCGACGATCCCAGTGGCGCTGACGACCCCCGAGGCACCGACGATCCCAGTGGCGCTGACGACCCCCGAGGCGTCGACGATCAACGAGGCGCTGACGATCGCCGAGGCGCTGACGATCCACGAGGCGTCGGCCACGACGGGCTGGTCGGCCCGGATGCTGCGCTACATCGAGGAGGCCGGCCTCGTCGCCCCGCGCCGCTCGCCCTCGGGCTACCGCCTCTACGGTCCGGCCGAGCTGCAGCGCCTCCGGACGCTGCGGGAGCTGCTCGTGGCATTCTGCATCGAGTTGAGCGATGTCGGTTTCGCGCTGCGGCTGCGCGACGACGACCGGCTCCGCCAAGCCCTGGAGGCGTGGTTCAGCTCCGAGGCCGTGCGGCCGGCGGAGGTCGACCCGGCGCAATGGCTGGCCTTCGAGCAGGAAAAGCACACCCAGTTGCTGGCCGTCGCGACGGCCGGCCGGAGCAAGGAGCCGGTTGCCGCTACCGCCGGCTTGAGCAAGGAGATCGCATGAGCTTCGAGTACAAGGTGGCCGACCTCTCCCTCGCCGAGTTCGGGCGCAAGGAGATCCAGCTCGCCGAGCACGAGATGCCCGGCCTGATGACCACCCGGCGCGAGCACGCCGGGTCCCAGCCGCTGAGAGGCGCCCGGATCTCGGGCTCGCTGCACATGACGGTGCAGACGGCCGTCCTCATCGAGACGCTCGTCGCCTTGGGCGCCGAGGTTCGCTGGGCGTCATGCAACATCTTCTCCACCCAGGACCATGCCGCCGCCGCCGTCGTCGTCGGCCCCGACGGGTCGCCCGCCGAGCCGCGGGGCGTGCCGGTCTTCGCGTGGAAGGGCGAGACCCTCGAGGAGTATTGGCAGTGCACTGAACAGATGTTGCGCTGGCCGGGCGGAGCGGGGCCGAACATGATCCTCGACGACGGCGGCGACGCCACGCTGCTCGTGCACAAGGGAGTCGAGTTCGAGAAGGCCGGTGCCGTGCCCGACCCGGCGGGGGCAGAAAGCGAGGAGCTCGCCGTCATCCTGCGCTTGCTCCAGCGCTCGCTGTCGGAGGACCCGAGGCGCTGGAGCGAGATCGCCAACAACATAAGGGGTGTCACCGAGGAGACGACGACCGGCGTCCACCGGCTCTATCAGATGCAGGAGCGGGGCGAGCTCTTGTTCCCGGCCATCAATGTCAACGACTCGGTGACCAAGTCAAAGTTCGACAACAAGTACGGCTGCCGGCACTCGCTCATCGACGGCATCAACCGTGCCACCGACGTGCTCATCGGGGGCAAGGTCGCCCTCGTCTGCGGCTACGGGGACGTCGGCAAGGGCTGTGCCGAGTCGCTCAACGGCCAGGGCGCCCGCGTGGTGGTGGCCGAGATCGACCCCATCTGCGCCCTGCAGGCGGCGATGGACGGCTACCAGGTCGCCACGGTCGAGGACGTGGTCGGCCTCGCCGACATCTTCGTCAGCGCCACCGGCAACAAGGCGGTCATCACCGCCGGGCACATGAGCCGGATGAAGCACCAGGCGATCGTCGGCAACATCGGCCATTTCGACAACGAGATCGACATGGCCGGGCTCGCCAAGGTGCCCGGCATAGAGCGCGTGAACATAAAGCCTCAGGTCGACAAGTGGGTCTTCCCCGACGGCCACGCCGTGATCATCCTGGCGGAGGGGCGCCTTTTGAACCTCGGCTGCGCGACGGGGCATCCCAGTTTCGTGATGTCCAACTCGTTCACCAACCAGACCATGGCCCAGATCGAGCTGTTCACCAAGCCCGAGTGCTACGAGCCCAAGGTCTACGTCCTGCCCAAGCACTTGGACGAGAAGGTCGCCCGCCTGCACCTCGACGCCTTGGGCGTGCACCTCACGACGCTCACCGCCGAGCAGGCCGAGTACATCGGCGTGCCGGTCGAGGGCCCCTACAAGCCGGACTCGTACCGGTACTGAGGACACGGGGGCCGCTAACCCCGAGGTGCCCTCTCGGCAGCAGGGCCCGCGGCGCCTACCGGCGTCTGGCGAACACCTCTTCGCTACTGTCCCTCGCAATGATCCTCGGCCGGGCCTGAGCGGCGAGGTACCGTCACAGAGGGTGGACCGGTGACCGAGCGCAGACGCACAGCGACGTCGAACTTCGGCGTCGGCCGCCGCGAGGCTCATGACGCGGCGGCTTTCTACGCCCGCTTCGAGGCTCCCGAGATCTTCTCCGACGCAGAGGTCCCCGTCCCACGACCGGTCGCCGATCCGTTCGTGTGCGGAGACGCCCGGAAGATGGACGAGATCGTGGACGGTTCCGTGGCCCTCGTCGTCACCTCGCCGCCGTACTTCGCCGGCAAGAAGTACGAGGAGGAGCTGGACCGCGAGGGAATTCCGAGCTCCTATCTCGAGTACCTCGATCTCTTGCGCCAGGTCTTCGCCGAGTGCAAGCGCAAGCTCGAGCCGGGGGGCCGGATCGCGGTCAACGTCGCCAACCTCGGGCGAAAGCCGTACCGGAGCCTTTCCGCCGACGTCATAAAGATCCTGCAGGACGACCTGCACCTGCTGCTCCGTGGGGAAGTGATCTGGCAGAAGGGCGAGGGGGCGAGCGGGTCGTGCGCCTGGGGATCGTTCCGCAGTGCCGCCAACCCCGTGCTGCGTGATGTCACCGAGAGGGTCGTGATCGCCAGCAAGGGTCGCTTCGACCGTGCTCTCTCGTTAAGGGAGCGTGAGGAGAAGGGTCTGCCCTTCGAGAATTCCCTCTCGAGCGACGAGTTCATGGCGGCGACTCTCGACATCTGGGAGATACCTCCCGAGAGCGCGAAGCGGGTTGGCCACCCGGCTCCGTTTCCCGTGGAGCTTCCGGAACGACTGATTCGTCTGTACACCTACGCCCGCGATCTCGTGCTCGACCCGTTCATGGGGTCCGGGTCGACGCTCGTCGCGGCTGCCAAAGTCGGCCGACGCTACATCGGCTATGACCTCGATCCGGCCTACGTGGAGATCGCTCGTGGGCGCGTGCAGGCACTCGACTCAAGGGGCGATGAGACTGCGCCCGCCCCCAGGCGATCAGTGCGCGCCGCCGTCGCGACGCCCCTTGTGGCCAGGGGCGGCGACGACGACTTCCAGGCCCGGGCAACGCGTGAGGGCAAAGCTGCCCAGGCCATCGCCGAGCGAGTACTCGAGGATGCCGGCTTTGCGATCGTCGGTCGCAATGCCCGCCTGCGCGGGCTCGGGCTGACGGTGGACCTTCTGGCCGTGGACGCCGACGAGGTGCCTTGGTACTTCGTCGTCTCGGGAGCGTTCACGACGACGCGGGGCGGCCTGCTCAGGACCGACACCGTGTGGAAGTGCCTGGGTCGGGCCCATGTGCTCGCCAACAAAGGCAAGGCTCCGGTCGTGTTTCTCACCTCGCACCTGCCGCGGCGGGGAAGTGAAGGCGACGTTGCCCTCCGGGCGGCGGGGATGGACGCCTTCTTCGACGCCGTCGAGATGCTCTCCGACGAGGGCCGGGCACGTCTCGAGACATATGCGCAGGGCGCCCGCCACGAGGTCCCCCTTCCGGGGTTCTGGAGCGAAGGGGACGTGACGAGGCGGAGCGGATGACTCGTCTCGTGGCTTGTGCGGTGGTGCGGCGTGATCCGCCCGAGGTGTTCACGGCCGAGGACGTCAACACGCTCAACTGGGTTCTCGCCCTGAAGCTGGTGGCGGCGACACCCGCATCAGAGCTGCCCCTCGGCGTCGGGGCCGCGCTCCGGACCGCCCTCTTGGAGGAGCGCTGAGGGGACGCCGTCGAAGCCTGGATTCGCCAGGAGGACGTTGCCGTCGACGTCTACCCGTCGATGGACCTGTACCTGCCGGCAGACGTCGAGATGGCCGGCATCGAGATGCAGTTCATGCCGCTTTTCGAGGACTGACTCCTGCCCGAGCTGCCGAGCGCCGTGACCGATCTCTCGAGCGGGCCCGGCTGCTCCCCGGCAGGTGCCGGGCCTGGGGGAGTCGTTGCCGGCAGCCGGCGGCGTTGCGGTCAGCCCTGGAGGATCTGCGCGTAACGGTCCGGGGCGATGTTGCGGCCCGTGACGATCACGACGAGCCGACCGGCGACGTCAACCTTGCGGCCGAGCACCGCCGCCACCGCCGCCGCGCCTGAGCCCTCGGAGACAAGGCCGTGTTGGCTGAACAGCCAGCGCATGGCGGCGCACAGCTCGTCGTCGTCGACGGCGACGAGCTGTGCCTGCGCGACGAGGCCGGGTGTGATCGAGCCGGGCTCGAGGTTCGCCGCCAGCCCGTCGGCGATGGTGTAGCCCACCGGGACGCGGACGACCCGCCCGGCGGCGACCGCGGCGGAGACCCCCCGGGACTCGCTCGACTCGACGCCGGCGAGATGCACACCGGAGCGGGACCGGGCCCACAGGGACAGTCCCGAGAGGAGGCCCCCGCCGCCGACGGGGGCCACGACCGTCAACTCGCCGGGGGCCTGGCTGTCCAGCTCGCGACCGATGGTCGCTTGCCCGGCGATGACGTTCGGGTCGTTGTAGGGAGAGACGAACGAGGCCCCCCCGGCCGCGCCGAGCTCGAGCGCGTACCTTTCGGCGGCTTCGTAGTCGGCGCCGTGTTCGACGAGCTCGATCGGGAAGGTCCTGAGAGCGGCAACCTTGGCGGCCGAGGAGTGCTCGGGCACGACGACGGTCGCCTGCCGTCCGAGGCGAGCCGACGCCCAGGCGATGCCGAGGCCGTGGTTGCCTGCGCTCGCGGTCACCGCCCTTTGCTCCGGCGGCAGGGCGGAGACGGCCGAAAGGCCGCCCCGCACTTTGAAAGAGCCGGTCGGCTGGAAGATCTCGAGTTTCAAGGCGCCTTCGGGGGCGATCGGGCTCGAAACGAGCGGCGTCGGCTCCAAGACAGCGTGCACGGTCTGCCAGGCCGACTCCATGTCGTCTTGGGTCGGGAAGCGAACAAGGCGGATTGGCACGGGGGACTCCCCGTCTGGCGCGATCATGGATGGGACGATACCGATCTCGAGGGACCAATCACAGGGACGTGATCACATTTACCCGCAAGGGCGGCCGCGGCGGTCACCAAGGCCTTCTTGCGAGATCCTTCCCGCCGGTGGTCTCCAGGTTCGGCGGTTGCGGGAACGGCCATCACAGTTGCTTTGCTCGCAGCCGGGCAGTAGGCCTGTCCTTCTTGTCGATCCCTGAGCAGGAGATGCCATGGTCGAGGCGGATCAGGACCCAAATGGCTCGCACGAGAGCGAATCACTGCGCGAGCTGAAGCTCACCTGCATGCAGAACCTGTTGTCGTCCTCCGACGAACGGGTCTACTTCAAGGACATCCAGAGCCGGTTCCTCCTCATCAGCAAGGGGTGGATGACAGCTATCAGTCCGGGCCAGCGCGTGGAGGAGATAATCGGGAGGACCGACTTCGACTTTTTCACCGATGAGCACGCCGCGGCTGCTTTTGCGGACGAGCAGCAGATCATCGCCAGCGGCGAGCCGATCGTGGGGAAGCTGGAGCAGGAGACCTTCCGCGACAGAACCGGTCCCTGGGTCTCGACGACCAAGATGCCCCTCCGGGACGACAGCGGCCGGATAATCGGCACGTTCGGGATCTCCCGTGACGTCACGGCGCAGATCACGGCCGAGAACGCTCTCGCCTACCAGGTCCTGCACGACCCCGTCACGGGCCTCGCCAACCGGATCGCCTTGATGGACCGCTTGTCGCAGGCCCTTGTCGCCCTGGAGCGCCGCCCGGGACGCCTTGCGCTCCTATATGTCGACCTCGACCACTTCAAGGCGATCAACGACTCGTTCGGCCACGCCGCCGGCGACCAGGTGCTCACCGAGGTCGGGCGCCGGCTCTCGCACCTCTCCCGGCACGTCGACACCGTCGCCCGCCTCGGCGGCGACGAGTTCGTCGTGCTCTGCGGGTCGCTCCACGAGGAAGACGACGTCGGTCTTATAGCCGACAGGATCTTGCGGGGGGTCCGAGTCCCCTACGTCGAAGACGGGCGCGACCTCTCGATCACGTGCAGCATCGGAGTCGTCGTCATCCGCGAACCGCTCGGCGATCCCGAGCAGCTGATCCGTGAAGCCGACGAGGTGATGTACGAGGCGAAGCAGTCCGGGCGCAACCGCTATCTGGTCTACGACTCCGCCCAGCGCGTGCGGACGGGGACGGCCGTTTTCGAGGCCGAGCTGAGCCGTGCCGTCGAGGAGCGGCAGCTGTTCGTGCTCTACCAGCCGCTCTTCTTCCTGGAGGACAGAAGGCTGATCGGCGTCGAGGCGCTGGTACGCTGGCGCCATCCCGAGCGCGGGGTCGTGTCTCCCGACGATTTCATCCCCTTCGCGGAGCAGCACGGCATTATCGGCAGGATCGACGCTTTCGTCCTGGACGAGGCCTGTCGCCAATTCGCCGAGTGGACGTCGCGGGAGGGCTGGCCCAGGGACTTCACCATGTCGGTCAACGTGTCCGGGCGCGACCTGTCGAACCCCGAGTTCGCGCAACGTGTCGCGGAGGTGATCCGCCATCACGGCATGCCAGCGGAGAGACTCTGCCTGGAGATCACCGAGACCGCGTTGCTCGGCGAGTTCGGCGACGTCCAAGAGACACTGTCGGCCCTCACGAGGCTCGGCGTTCGGCTCGCCCTCGACGACTTCGGGACCGGCTTTTCGTCACTTGCCCACCTGCAGCGGCTGAAGGTCGACACTTTGAAGATCGACCGGAGCTTCGTGGCCCAGATCAGCCGAAGTCCCCGTGACCGCGAGATCGTCGCCGCGGTGACGGCGATGTCCCATGCGCTCGGCATCTTGGTGGTCGGAGAGGGGATCGAGACGCGCCACCAGCTCGACACGCTTGCCAAGCTGGACTGCGACCAGGGTCAGGGATTCCTCTTCGCCCGCCCGCAGTTGCCCGAGGCGGTGGCGGCACTGATGGCGGGAGATGTCCCCGCCGGTGGCGAGACAAGTCTTCGCCCCTGCGCCGAGCCTCCGCCCGAGGCCTTCCCCGGCTGAGGGTCGTCCGGCTCAAGCTCACCGTTCAGCGAGGGTCGAAAGGGAAGATGGCGATCCCTGGTCCGACGGCGTCCTCGTGGGGGTTGGCGGACTGGGGATCGACGGAAACGTAAATGATGTCGGGCCGGCGGGCAGAACCTTCACGCCCAGTCGATCTTCACGTTGGCGGCGAGCTCCGGGTGCTTGTGCAACCAGGAGCGGGCAAACGAGCACGCCGGCACGACGGTGAGACCGCCTGTTACGGCACCTTCCACGGCGGCCTCGACGAGCTGCCCACCGAGCCCACGGTCGCGAAGCGCCGCGGGAACCTCGGTGTGGACGATCACGAGTCGCTCTCCGTCACGGCGGTAGTCGAGATGAGCCAGGTAGCCACTGGCGGTGGTCTCGAAGCGGCGCTCCGAGGCGTTGTCCACGACGGTCACGGCATTGGGCGACGAGGGTCCTTGCCCATGGGACATCTCACCGCTGATCGAGCCGCCCGTAGCGCTACCGGGCGGGCTCGGGTTCCGGCGGGAGCGACCTCTAGGAGGCAGGCTTTGCACTTGCGCGAGTGCGGGCTCGCTTGGCGGGGGCCTCGTGGTCGTGCTCATGAGCCTCGCCGAGATGTTCCTGCTCGAAGTTCTCGTGCGGAGTGTGCGAGTGCCGGAGAGCCGCATGAGCGTGCTCGTGCTCATGGGAAGCGCTGTGGTGTTCGAAGCCACCGGAATGATGGCTGTGGTTGTGGGTCACGTGGAAGTGCTCATGGGTGTGCACCAGCTTCTCGTGGTCGTGCTCTTGCGCTTCCCGCATCTTTGGACCTTTGTTCCTTTCGGCTCCGAATGGGCGTCTCTGGTAGCGGTTGTGCCCCTGGCGAGCAGCTTCTGATCGCGCTCGTGGCTCCAGCCTAGGGCGGGACCGAAGTCGCCAGGCCCGGGCTGCCCGGTGGCCCGGGTGGACGCGTCAGTTCGAGTCACTCCGAACGCAGCAGCAGTGCCGTGGGCGTGCGTGCCGCCAGCCGACCGGGCAGGGCGGCCACCACGTTGGCGAGAACGAGGGCGCCGAGGGCAATGAGAGCCACCGAGACCACGGGCACGCTCGGGGCGGGCACGGCGTGGATGCTGCGGGCGAACAGGTCCCAGAGCCAGCGGCCGAGAGCGATCCCGAGGGGCACACCGACGACCGTCCCGATCAAGACGGCGATGGTCGACTGCCAGGCCACGGCTGCCGCCAGCTGAGGTCGTGTGAACCCGAGCGTCTTCAACAGGGCGAGATCGCGCCGCCGTCGCCGCACCGAGGCGAACAAGGTAAGCACCAGGGCGGCGACGGCGCCGGCGGCAAGGCCGGCCCCCAGATAGACGGGCATGTCGCCCAGCGAGCGGTAGTTCACTATCTCGGCGGGGCGAAGCACGCCCGTCACCGTCACACCGAAGTTGGCGGTGTTGGTGGTGGCTGTGGCGATGGCGTCCAGTGACCGCAGCTCCAGCGAAGGCCTGAAGCCGCTGCGCAGGCGCACCAGTATCGCGTTCGGTCCCGGGATCGGATCGTTGAAGGGGTTGCGGTCGACGGCCGGTATGAGGCTGTAGGAGAGGAGTGCCCCCGTGCCCATCTCCAGGTGCTGGCCGATAGTGGACCCGATGGTCGGCATGGCGGTGGTGCCGACCACGCGCAGCCGGACGGTCGACGCGCCGCTGCTCACCTCCACGGTTCCCCCTAACTGCTTGTGGAGCTGTGCCAGGGTGACGGCCCCGAGGACCACCTGGCCCGAGCCCTCCAGCCCGTGGCCCGACAGGAGCGGCGGAGCCACCGCCGCGTTCGGGCTCTCCCCGAGCACGGGCACGTTCTGGCCGTCGATCGCCAGGAGCCCGGTGTATATCCCTGACCATTGGGCGATGTAGCGGTCGTGGTCCAGGAGAGTCGTCACCTGCCGTTGGGGAATGTCGCCACCGGAGGCCAGCACGTAGTCCCAGTTCCAGCCGTAGAGGGGAGGGTGGGAGACGAGCGAGTCGAGGCTGGCACCGAAGGTGACTGTGGCGACCACCACCAGGACCGCCGTGGCGGCGCCCAAGATGGCGGAGCGAACCGGCACCGAGCTGCGGCCGCGGCCCGATTCGAGCGCGAAACGCGCTCCGGTGAGGGCGGGGGCCGGCAGGCCCGCAGCCTCTGCCGCGCCCACCAGGCTCGAGCGACGGTCGTTCGCGTGATACTCCCGCCGGGCGCTGCGGTGTGGCGCCGCCCGGTAGCTGATCACCCCGGCGATCGTGCCCAACAGGACGACGAGGGCGACGACTCCCAGACCGAGCACCGTCCAGTCGAAGGAGATCCCCGGATAGGGGTAGACGGGGCGCACCGGCCCGAGGGGCGCGAGAGGAGAAAGCCCCACGGCCACAACAGCTGCAAGCAGAGCTCCGAGCACCACCGCGCCCCCGATGCCGATCAGCCCATCGGTGGAGGTCGTCGCCGGCCCTGCACCAACGGCTCGCAGGACCTCACGTTCCCCCGCCCCCAGGCGAAGCTGGCGGCTTATCACCTGGCCGGCGATGAGCAGGGCGGCGAGGGCGACTATGGCGCCGAAGACGCCGAGGGCGACGGCCTCAGGCTTGATCGCACGCTGCGCCTTGCCAACGACACTTGCCTGAGCGTCGGAAAGGGCGGGGAAACCCTTGGGAACGAGACGCGCGAACTCGGCTGCGACAGCGGAGATGTCACGAGCGCCGCCGCTCACCCGGATGCCGCTCGCGGTGTAGTTGACACAGCAGCGCAGGAGCGGGCGAGTGAGCGCCGGGGTGAACAGGTTGTTGGGCGAGCTCGAGGCGTCCACGTCGTCTTCGACGATCGTGCTGTTGAACACGACGATCCCGACCACCTTCTCGTCGATCACCCGGAGGGGCTTGACGCTCGCCGTGCCGAAACCGGGCAGCTGCGTCTCGGCGTTGGTGTAGATGCCCACGGGGAGCACGCTGCCGACGTGGACGCCGAGGGCGGCGGCGCCTTCGGGGCTCAACATGAGCTGGTCTGCCCGGTTGGGGTCGGCCATCCGGCCCTTGATCACCGTGACCCTGTCCTGATCGAAGTACAGGCCGTCGACGCTGCCGTAGCCGTTGCCGGCGGCCGGGGGGTAGAAGTTGGGGGCGTTGAGCGGGCGCCCGTTTCTCTGCAAGGGCAGGAAGTCGATCCCGGACTGGCTCTCCACCTGGGTGACATGGGGCAGGCGAGCGATCTCGTCGACCAGCGCCGCGTTGTAGCCGGAGTCGCTGCCGATCGTCGGGTTGAGGACGGCGGTCGCTCCGACCAGGTCCGACGGGTTGGTGCTGGCCCAGAACACCGAGAACGACGACGCCGTGCGCCGGGCGGCCGCGATCGAGCCCATCGCCAGACCACCGACCAGGCCCAGCAGGAGGACGATCGAGAGATAACCGCTCCAGCGGTGCCTGAACGTGGCCCGGAAGCAGTACCAGGCCAGTCTGATCTCAGGCCGCGAAGTCATCCCCCATCGTCCCACTCGGTCTGTTCTCGCAGAGACGAGGTCGTGCCACCAGCAGGCCAGCACCCCCATGGGCCTAGGTGGTGGCCGCCAGCTGCCTTCCTAGCGAGCCCGGGACGGGCGGTCGCGAGCCCCACGGGCGAGGTCGGACGTGCGCTCGCGACCGCAGCGACCAAGCCCGGCATCACGGGCACGATGATGGACGCCGATGGCGGCGCCCGTCTCGTGAGCTTGTGTTGACGGGCTGGCGCGTCAGGCGGCCTCCGGTTCGCGGAAGGGCTCGGCTAATCTGAAGCAGCATCGCGGGCGTAGTTCAGCGGCAGAACATCAGCTTCCCAAGCTGAGAACGCGAGTTCGATTCTCGTCGCCCGCTCTAGAAGAAATACCTGACCAGCCGGGATTTATGTCCCGGCTGGTTTCGCGTCTGGGGCACTGTCTAAGCCTTCCATCGCGCGTCCATCGCGCGGGTGGATGCGAGTTACCGGT
>JBEKBT010000041.1:0-25344 GCA_050015255.1 Acidimicrobiales bacterium | reverse complement strand
CGGGATACAGCTCTCCGAGCTCCAGCGACGCCTCGAGAGCCGGCGCCTCAGCCTCGAGGTCACCCCAGAGGCCGAGATGTGGCTCGGCGATCATGGCTACGACCCGGACTTCGGGGCCCGCCCCCTGCGCCGTGTCATCCAGCGCGAGATCGCAGACCCACTCGCGATCGCCTTGTTGGAAGGTCGCTACGCCGAGGGCGACACGGTCAAGGTCGAAGTCGAGAGCGACAGGCTCGTCCTGGTCTAGGAGACGGCCGGGCGCGGTCTTGCCCTGGGCCACCGCGGTCCGAGCCTGACGGGCGCGGTCCGAGCCTGCGGCGGGCACCGGAGGCGGGAGGTGAAGTGGTGCTGGCACCAAGCTGCCAAGAAAGCTTCCCACCTTGGTCGGGCTCCGAGATACGGCCAGACTGGACAGGCGGCAAGGGGGTCGGGCCGCAGTAGGGGGGATCTGCGCCGTGGGTGGGCAGGTTGTTCGCGTTGCCAGGTACCGCCTCCGGGCCACTTTCGGCCGTAGGTGGGGCGGTTACCTGTCGATAGGGCTACTGATCGCATTAGCGGGCGGGATCGGGATGGGCTCGCTCGCCGCCGCCCGGAGAACGCAGGCCTCGTTCTCGGTCTTCTTGAGGAGCACGAACCCGTCCGACATGAGCCTGACGGGCGTCTACGGCCCTGACCTGACCAGGGCCCTGTCGAAACTGCCCGGTGTCGAGCGGGTCGAGACGAGCTCGGCCAGTCTCATCGGGTTCGCCCTGAGCCGAAGCGGTGCCCCGATCATCGGGGCGGCGTCCTATGCGGGCACGGTGGTCCCGCTCGGCAGCATCAACGGCGAGTACTTCGATCAGGATCGGGTAGCTGTGACACAGGGCCGCCTGGCCGACCCGAAGCGGCCGGACGAGTGCGTCGCCACCGCGCAAGCGGAGAGGATGCTCGGCTGGCACGTGGGAGAGGTCGTCTTGATGGGCTTCTACACGATCGCCCAGAGCGACCTGTCCGACTTCGGCACGGCAAGGGTGAAGCCGGCGCTGCGCATCGAGATGAAGCTCGTCGGGACCGTCGTGTTCGACAACGAGGTCGTCCTCGACGACGTGGACCGATATCCGACCTGGATCCTTTTCACGCCCGCGCTCACGGACAGGTTCACGACCGGCACGCAGTACCGCAGCTACGCACTGAAGCTGAAGGGCGGGACGGCGGGCGTGCCCGCCGTCGAGCGCGAGATCATCGCCGCGCTCCCGAGGGGCACCACCTACACCTTTCACGTCACCTCCGTCGTCGAAGGCCAGGTGGACCGGGCCGTCAAACCCGAGGCCATCGCCCTCGGCGTGTTCGGTGCCATCGCCCTCTTGGCGGCGCTTCTGATCGCGCTGCAGATGATCGCCCGCCAGCTCCAGGCGAGGGAGGAGGACAACGAGGTGCTCCGCGCCCTCGGCGCGGGGCGGGCCATGGTCGTCGGCGACGGGCTCCTCGGCTTGCTCGGCGCCGTGTTCATCGGCTCCCTGCTCGCAGCCGGGATCGCCGTCGGGCTCTCGCCCCTCTCGCCCATAGGCCCCGTCCGGGCTGTCTATCCCGACCCGGGCGTGGCGCTCGACTTGGCGATGCTCGGTTTCGGCCTCCTCATGCTCGTCGGCGTCATCGGAGCCGGCAGCGTTGCCCTCGCCTATCGCTCCGGCCCGGGGCGGGTTCGCGAGAAACGGACGACAAGGGCGGCACCTGCCTCGGGCGTCGCTCGTCTCGCGGCAAGCTCGGGCGCCCCGGTGTCGGCCGTCGCCGGTGCCCGTTTCGCCCTCGAGCCCGGCCGCGGCCGCACGGCGGTGCCGGTGCGCTCGGCCCTGTTCGGCACGGCGCTCGCCGTCATCATCGTCGTCGCCACCCTCACCTTCGGCAGCGGGCTCGACACGCTCGTCTCCCATCCCGCCCTCTACGGCTGGAACTGGACCTATGCCCTGTCTTCTAACTACCTCGTGCCGCCCCAGTCCTGGAGACCACTCGCCAAGGACCCGGACGTCGCCGCCTGGGCTGGCGTCGGCTTCGCCAACGCCCAGATCGATGGCCAGACCGTGCCCATCCTCCTCGCGGGCATTCATACTTACGTCACACCGCCCATCTTGTCGGGACATCCCCTCGAAGCGGACGATCAGATCGTCCTCGGCGCGGCGACGCTCGACCAGCTGCACAAGAAGGTGGGCGACTACGTCACGGCCTCATACGGGACCCCGAAGGACGAGCCCGTGTACGTGCCTCCCACGCGGCTTCGGATCGTCGGGACGGCGACCCTGCCCGCCGTCGGCTCGGCTGGGTCCCTTCACACCTCGATGGGCACCGGAGCCATCGTCCCTGTGGCGGTAGAGCCGCCCGAGTTCCAAAAGTTCCTCTCCAGCCCGGATCCCACCTTGAACGGGCCCGGCATGGTCTTTGTCCGGTTGCGGCCCGGCGTCAGCCCGGCGGCAGGGCTGGCCAACCTGCAGCAACTTGCCGAGGCCGGGAACAGGGCCTTCCTGGCCGTCCCCGGCGGTGGCGCCGCCGGCGCGAGCGTCCAGGTCCTGCCCGTCCAGTACCCGGCGGAGATAGAGAACTACCGGACCATTGGTGACACGCCCTTGATCCTCGCCGGTGGGCTCGCCCTTGCGGCGGTCGTCGCGCTCGGACTGACACTCGTTGCCTCGGTGCGGCGGCGCCGGCGCGATCTCGCCTTGCTGAAGTCCCTCGGCTTCACGGGGCGGCAGCTCACCGCGACGGTGATCTGGCAGGCGACGATCGTCGCCGTAATAGGCGTCGTCGTCGGGATGCCGCTCGGCATAGCTCTCGGTCGCTGGCTGTGGATCCTGTTCGCCCATGAGATCTACGCCGTGCCCCTGGCCACCGTGCCGGCGCTGCCGCTCGTCCTGGTCGGGATCGGCGCCCTCGCGCTCGCCAACGTCGTCGCGGCCCTCCCCGGCAGGTATGCGGCCCGCACCCCGACGGCCCTCGTGCTGCGGGCGGAGTGAGCGGACGACAATCACCCTCCGAGCACCTTTGCACCTGAGCACGATGCAAGACTTTGCACGTGGCCCTGTTTCTTCGCGTCTCCCGGCACCGGAATCACCCCGCCCGGCCGGGCGCAGCAGCAGCGGCAGCGGCAGCGGCAGCGGCGGCGGCAAGCGTGCTCGCCTTAGCGACCCTGACCGGCTTGGGTGGCCCGACGCCGGTGGCGGCCGCGGCGGCCTCCCGGTCCCGTTTCGTGATCCCGGCCTCGGCGCGCCAGCTCGTCGTCGTCTCGAGCACGACCTATGACCCGCCGGACTACCTGGCGGGCTTCCGCAGTTTCGAGCGCGTCAATGCCTCCTCGCCCTGGAAGCCCGTGTTCCCCGCCTGGCGGGCTGAGATCGGCTCGGGCGACATCGTCGATGTCCGTCACGAGGGCGACGACGCCACGCCGACCGGCGTCTACGGCTTCGGCCTCACCATGTACGGCACATGGCCGAATCCGGGCGGCCTGCACGAGGCGTACCATCAGCTCGTCTGCGGTGACTGGTGGGACGAGGACCCCTACAGCCCTCAGTACAACCGCTTCGTGCACGTCGCCTGCGGGACGACACCGCCCTTCGCGGCCTGGTCCGAACCGCTGTGGACCGAGGCCCAGGACGACAGGGGCTATCCCTATCTCGCCGTGATCGACTACAACGACGACCCCACTATCGCCGGCGCGAACGCGCCTGGGTCGGGGATCTTCCTGCACGCCTGGATGGACGCCCCGACCGAGGGGTGCATCGCCCTGCCCATCCCGGAGCTTTTGCAGGTGCTGCGCTGGCTCGAACCAGCAGACAAACCGGTCATCGAGATCGGCACCGACGCCGAGGTCGGCCATGTGCCGCCGCCGGCCTGAGCATCGCCACCGCTTGAGCCCCGCCTGAGCATCGCCGTCGCCTGAGCCCCCGGCCCAAGCACCGGTCCCAAGGGCCGTCGAGGGGGCGCTCACCATGGCACGTCGCCGCCCCCGGCATGATCCGGCGGCTACGCCGGCCGGCTGCCCGCCGCTCGTGTCTGGCTGGTTACCCGCCGCTGGTATAAGGCGCGCCGTCAGCGGCTGGGGCCCGAACGCGCCCGACGAGGCCCGACACGACGGCGATGGTGATGATGTAGGGCGTCATCGACAAGAACGGGGAGGGAATCCCGGGTCTGAGAATGGCGACGAAGCTCTGGATCGAGATGGCGAAGCCGAAGAGCAAGGCGGCGACGAGGGCCCCGAAGGGCCGCCAGCGGCCGAAGATCATGGCGGCAAGGGCAATGTAGCCGAACCCGTCCGTCATGCCCGCAGAGAACTGGCCGACCGAGCCGATGGTGAACACCGAACCTCCGACGCCGGCTACCACCCCGCCCAGGATCACGTTCTGGTAGCGGGTCCTCATCACGTTGATCCCGACGGTCTCCGCCGCCCGCGGGAACTCGCCCACGGCCCGCACGCGCAGGCCCTTGCGAGTCTGGAACAGCCCGATGTTGACGGCGAACAGGAGCACCACCGCCAGGTAAACGAAGATGTTCTGGTTGAACAGGATCGGCCCGAGGATCGGGATCTTCGAGAGCAGGGGAATCGCGATCGGAGAGAATGTCGATGGGCTGTTCAGCGTCGTCTGGTTGGGCGTCAGCACTTGCTCGGTAAGGAAGTTCGTGAGTCCCGTGACGAAGGCGACTATCACGATGCCGACCATGATCTGGTCGGCACCGTAGCGCAGCGCCAAGAACGCCAGCAGCGCCCCGAAGATGGCTCCCGCGACCGCGCCGCCGAGCATGCCGAGCCAGAGGTTGCCCGAGACGCTCCCGATCAAGGCCCCCAGGAACGCGCCTGCGAGGAACTGGCCCTCGATGGCGATGTTGACGACCCCGGATCGCTCGCACAAGAGGCCAGAGAGCGAGCCGTACACGAGCGGTGTCGTGGCGATCAAGGTCTCCGCGAGCATGTCGACAAAGGCGAGGGACTCGTTACGGGAGACCCAGGCGAGGAACGACCAGAGGAACAGGACGACACCGAGCGTGAAGATCAGGTAGGTGCCGCGGCTGCGGTTCCAGAACACGAGCAGGAGCCCCAGCGCCGCACAGAGCAGGCCGAGCACGATGGAGACCCAGTGGACCGACATGACGAGCGGCGCCACGCTGACGGCCGGGGGAGCGGTGAGGAGGAACGTCGTCTTGACGTCCGCCGGCACAGCCAGACCGAACACCCAGAACGTGATGATCCCGAGCACGAGGAGGAAGATCCCCATTCCTCGCCGGCGCGCCGCAGAGATGATGCGCCCCTCGGGCGTTTTGACCTTCGCGGGAGCCGCTTTGGTCGAGGGGGCCGCACTGGTCGCGCTCATCAGCCCCAGCCTTTCGAGATCAGTTGCGTCATGCTCTTGCCAGTGTCCCTGAGGCGGTACATGTCGCGCACGAGCGCGGGCGTGGCCACCATGAAGATGATGAGCGCCTGGATCACTGTCGTGAGGTCGAGGTCAATGCCGGTTACCGCCTGCATGTTCCTGCCGCCGGTGATCAGCGCCCCGAAGAGCAGCGAACCGAGGAAGACGCCCACGGGGCGGTTCCGTCCGAGCAGAGCGACGGTGATGGCGTTGAAGCCGATGCCTCCCCCATAGGCCGTCGATATGAAGAAGTCGGTCCCCGACACGCTCGCCATGCCGGCGAGGCCGGCGAGTGCTCCCGACAGCATGAGGACGAGGACCGTCACCTTCCTCACGTCCATGCCGGCTGTCTTGCCCGCGAGCGGGTTCATCCCGATCACGCGGAAGGAGAAGCCGAGCGTGCTCCTGCGCAGGAACCACGAGGCCCACACCAGGACGAGGAGGGCGACGATCAGTCCGGCGTTCACGCGAAGCGTGCTCCCGAACAGGTGCGGCAGCCGCGCGCTCACGGGCATGATCTTCGAGATGGCGTTCGTCTGACCCGGCTGTTGGAAGGGCGCCGTCGTGAGCAAGTAGACCAACAGGTAGAGCATGATGTAGTTGAGCATGATGGTCACGATGACCTCGTGCGCTCCGGTTCGAGCCTTCAAGATGCCGGGGACGAACCCGACGACGGCGCCGCCGACCGCTCCGGCGATGATGACGAGGGGAAGGTGGACCCAGATCGTCACGTGGAGCTCGAATCCCACGAAGAGCGCCGCCAGCGCCCCTCCGATCAGCTGACCCTGGGCGCCGATGTTGAACACGCCGGTGCTAAAGCCGATCGCCACCCCCATGCCGGCGAGCATGAGCGGCGTGGCCGAGACGAGCGTCTCGGAGAGCGGTGAGAAGGCGGTGGTCCAGCCGTGCCCGGTCTCGATGGCGTGGCCCACGGCCGACGGGCTGAAGACCGACCCCTCGAACATCGCCGAATAGGCGCCGGCAATCGTGTGCCAAGCGTCGGCGAAGGCATTGCCCGGAGCCGTGCCGATCCTGCCCCAGGCGTGCAGCACGGTCGACGACGTGACGAGGATGAGGATGGCGCCGAGCACGAGCGCAGTGAGGAACGCCAGGAAGGTCACGTTGAACAGGTTCGCCTCGCGGAGACGTCCGAGGCCCCTCGAGCGCGGCTTGCCGCCGCCCTCGAGGGGCGGCTGGCCTCCACCTTGTGAGGGCGGCTGCCCGGTACCTTCTGGGAGCGTCTGGCCGGCACCTTCTGGGATCGTCTGGCCGCCAGCCGGCGGCTGCGCCGCAGCGGGAGCGGCGGTGCTCGCCCCGGGCTTGATCACGGCTGTCCCGATCCACCGGCCGCAGCAGCCGACGAAGCCGGCGCCGGTGAGGTGTCGGAAACACCTGCCATCAGCAGGCCCATCTGCTCCCGCCCGACGCTCGGGTCGACGATCGCCATGATGCGACCTCGGAACATGACCGCGATGCGGTCGCCGAGCGCGAGCACCTCGTCGAGCTCCGAGGAGACGATGAGCACGGCAACGCCGCTGTCACGCGCCGCCACGAGCCGGCGATGAACGTACTCGATGGAGCCGACGTCGAGCCCACGCGTCGGCTGCGAGGCCATCAGCAGCTTCACTGAACGCGACATCTCGCGGGCGAGGATGACCTTTTGCTGGTTGCCCCCTGACAGCGTCCCGACGCCGACCTCGACCGAAGACGTTCGGATGTCGAAGTCCTCAGACCTTTGCACCGCGCTCGACCTCACCTCGGCGAGATCCCGGGATCCTCGGTGGGCGTGGGGCGGCACGTCGTAGATGTCGAGCACGAGGTTGTCGGCAACCGACATGGGCAGGACCAACCCGTCCCTTTGCCGGTCCTCGGGTACGTCCGCGAGCCCGGCCCGGATCCGGTCCCGAGGCGAGGCGAAAGTCACGTCCTGGCCTTCGAGCGTGATCGTCCCGCTCGCGACATCTCTCAGGCCCGCGATGGCCTCGGCGAACTCGGTCTGGCCGTTGCCCTGCACGCCGGCCACGGCGACGATCTCACCGGCGTGGACGTCGAGGTCGACATCATCGACCATGGTCAGCCCGCGGTCGTCTTCCACGGTCAGGCCGCGCACCTCGAGCACGGTCGCGCCCGGTCGTGCCGGCCCCTTCTCGACGACGAGCTCGACCGCCCGGCCGACCATCATCGAGGCCAGCTTCTCCTCGTCTGCCTCCTGCGGAGTCGTGGACCCGACCACCCGCCCGGCGCGCATGACCGTGATGCGATCGGCCACGGCCAGGACCTCCTTGAGCTTGTGGGTGATGAACAAGATCGAGTGTCCCGCCTCCTGGAGGGCGTGCATGGTGTTGAACAAGCTCTCGATCTCTTGCGGCGTGAGCACCGACGTCGGTTCGTCGAGAATGAGGAGCTTGGCGTCGCGGGCCAGCGCCTTTAGGATCTCCACCCGCTGCTGGACTCCGACCGGGAGGTCCTCGACGACAGCGTCGGGGTCGACCTCGAGGCCGTACTCCGCCGAGAGCTTGCGGATGTCGTCATTGGCCTTGCGGTGGTCGAGGAGCCCGATACGAAAACGGGTCGGCTCGAAGCCGAGCTCGATGTTCTCGGCGACGGTGAACACTCGCACGAGCATGAAGTGCTGGTGGACCATCCCGATGCCCAGTGCCACCGCCCGGCCGGGGTTGGCGATGCGGACCGGCTTGCCGTCGATGCGTATCTCACCGGAGTCGGGGTGCAAGAGACCGAAGAGCACATTCATCAAAGTGGACTTCCCCGCCCCGTTCTCGCCGAGCAGGGCATGGATCTCGCCGTCTTTGACTTCGAGATTGACAGCGTCGTTGGCCACGAGCGGGCCGAAGCTCTTTGTGATGTTCACGAGCTCGAGCCTCATCGCGGGCTCGCCAAGACGACAGCGCGTGGGACCGGGGTGAGGTTCCCCCCGGTTCCACGCGCTGTGGGAATCACGGTTGACTAGCTAAGTGCCCGTCAACAGTGCCCGTCAACAGTTGCCCGTCAACCCACCGGATAGCTCTCCGGGTCCACCGAGATCTTCCCGGCGATGATGCCGGCCTTCAGCTTGTTGATCTCGTTCTGCACCGACATCGGGATCTTGCTCGCAAAGTCGTGGTACGGGGAGAGCGAGACGCCGTTGTTCGCCAGCGTGCCGTTGTAGTTACCGCCCTTGAAGGTGCTGTGGGCGGCCGCTTCGACAGCTGAGCTGACGGAGGCGACGATGCCCTTGGTCACGCTCGTGAGGAACAGCGGGCAGTACTGCGGGGCCGAGACACAGCCATCGGTGTCGACCCACTCCATGACGTTGCCAGCGCCCGCGGCCTTCACGGCTGCGGCGGCGCCGAGTCCGACGGAGCCCGCGACGGGGAAGATGACGTCAGCGCCTTCTGCCATCAGCGTCTCGGCGTCGGTCTTGCCGAGGTTGAGGCTCGTGAAGTCGTTGGTGAACAGGCCGTTCCCGGCCAGGCTGCTCGCAGGCCGGCCCGGCGTCGGGGTCCACCCGTCGACCGAGACGTGCTTGTGGTTGAGCTTGTCGTAGTAACGCACCCCGGCCACCCAACCGTCCATGTAGATCGTGACGGTGGGAATGTTCTCACCGCCGAATGTGCCCACGATGCCGCTCTTGCTCCAGGCGGCGGCCAGGTAGCCGCCGAGGAAGGCGTCCTGGGCCGTGTCGTAGTGGAGGCCCAACAGGTTGGGCAGAGGCGGCGTCGAGGGAGTCTCGTCCTTTATGTAGGTGTAGTCGACGGTGGTGAACAACTCCTTTGGATGAGACTTGGCGGCGGCATAGGTGGCGGCGGCCATGTCGTAGCCGACGGTGACGATGATGCCGCAGTTCTCGGCGAGGAAGTCGTTGATGTTCGGGACGTAGTCACTTGTCGAGGTCGAGGAGAGGAAGGTGTAGGTGAGGCCCGGCACGGCGGCGGCGGCGACCTTCAGACCCGCATAAGCGGAGGCGTTGAAGGATCGGTCGTTGATGCCGCCCGTGTCGGTGACCTCGCAGGCCTTGAAGCTCGTCGCGGAGCGTGCTGTGAGAGTCGCCCGCGATGCCGGCCTGGAGGTTGTCGCACCCGTGCTCGAGCCGACGGCCACGAGGGCGACCGAAGCCAGGGCGGTCACTGCCAAGACCGCACGGATCCCGTTGCGCAGACTTCTTGTCCGTATCATTCGGATTGCAACCCCTTTCGATGAACGAAGAGCCGCCCGTCACGATGATTGCAACGACCGGCTCTCAGAATTTGCTTTGACTGTAGCCGTTTCGTAATAGACCGTACAGGGGCACATTAACGGCACGCCTCGGCTGGACCGGTCGGGCCGGGTGCGCCCATACCTCGGGCGGTGCCGGCTCGGCTACACTGCGCCCGAGCGGACCCGGGGCGAAGATCGCCCAGGTCACGGCTCAAATTTCTCTTAGACCGGAGGGGTGACGTGCCCGCGACTGTGGTGGTCGGAACCCAGTGGGGCGACGAGGGCAAGGGCAAGCTCACCGATCTGTTGGCGAAGGACGTCCAGGTCGTCGTGCGCTACCAGGGCGGTCACAACGCCGGCCACACCATCGTCGTCGGGGGCGAGACCTTCGCTCTGCAGCTCATCCCGAGCGGGATCCTCTACGACCACGTCGTGCCGGTGATCGGCAACGGCGTCGTCGTCGAGCCGAGGGTCCTCCTCGCCGAGTGCGCCATGTTAAAGGCGCGGGGCGTCGACGTGAGCCGCCTCGTGGTGTCGGGAAACGCCCATCTCGTGATGCCCTATCACATCGAGCTCGACCGGGTCACCGAGCGTTACCTCGGCAAGGCGAGGCTCGGCACGACAAAGCGGGGGATCGGGCCGGCGTACGCGGACAAGGCCGCCCGCATCGGGCTTCGTGTGCAGGACCTTCTCGACGCGAAGATCTTCCGCGAGAAGCTCGCCGTCGTCTTGCGGGAGAAGAACGCCATCCTCGCCAAGGTGTACAACCGCCTTCCCTTCGACGCCGATCAGATCGCCGCCCAGTACCTCGACGAGGTCGCCCCTGCCTTGGCGCCGATGATCGGCGACTCGGTGCGGCTCGTGCACGAGGCGCTCGATGCCGGCCGCCAGATCATGCTCGAAGGAGCCCAGGCCACCTTTCTGGACCTCGACCACGGGACCTACCCGTTCGTCACCTCCTCGAACCCCACGGCCGGCGGCGCCTGCGTCGGCACAGGGATCGGCCCTCGGGACGTCGACCGGGTCATCGGCATCGCCAAGGCCTACATAACCCGCGTCGGCTCAGGACCCTTCCCCACCGAAGTGGACGGCGAACAAGGCGACATCCTCGTCGATCTCGGCCATGAATACGGGACGAACACCGGACGCCGGCGTCGCCCGGGCTGGCTGGATCTGGTCCTGCTCGCTCATGCTGTACGGCTGAATTCGCTCTCTGAGATCGCCGTCACCAAACTCGATGTGCTCTCTGCCTTCGAGACCCTCAAAGTCTGCGTCGCCTACCGCGACGGAGAAGACCTGTACGAGCACGTCCCCTACCACCAGTCCGTGCTCCACCGTGTCAAGCCCGTGTACCGGGAGCTGGCGGGTTGGCGCTCAGACCTGTCCGGGGCAAGGACCGTATCGGATCTGCCCCCGGCAGCCCGCGCCTACCTCGATGTCGTCGCCGAGTACACCGGCGTGCCGGTGTCCTATGTCGGCGTGGGTCCCGGCCGCGAGCAATACGTGCGTCTCGCCCCATGACCCCGCCAATGTCCCATCCCGTCGTGATCCCGGCACCCGCCCGAAGCGAAATGGCATGATCGCCCGCTACTCAATGCCAGAGATGGCGACCGTCTTTGCCGACGAGACACGCCTTGGTCTATGGCTCGAGATCGAGCTGTTGGCCGTGGAGGCATTGTCCGAGCTCGGGGTGGTCCCGGCCGCGGATGCAAGGGCCTGTCGCGCCCGTGCCCCCCGCATCGACGCCGACTTCGTCCGGCGCGTATCAGAACGTGAAGCCGTCACCGACCATGACGTCGCCGCCTTCGTCGACGTCGTGCAGGAGTCGATAGGTGCACCCGAGGGGTCCTGGGTCCATTATGGCCTCACCTCCTCGGATGTGACCGACACCGCTTTGTCCGTAACCCTTGTGCGAAGCAGCGGTCTTCTCCTCGAGGCGGTCGACGGCCTCGTGTCCGTGCTGAAGCGCCGGGCGCTCGAGCTGGCGGCGACCCCCACGGTCGGCCGCACCCATGGCATGCACGCCGAGCCCACTACCTTCGGCACCAAGCTCGCCCTCGCCTGCATGCAGGCCGACCGTGACCGTGCGCGGCTTCGCCGCGCGCAGGAGGCCGTCGCCGTCGGGAAGCTCTCGGGGGCGGTGGGAACCTACTCGAACATCGATCCCTTCGTCGAGCAGTACGCGTGCGACGCCCTCGGGTTGCGGCCCGTTCCCGCCACCCAGGTGATCGCCAGGGACCGCCATGCTGAGTACCTGTACGCGTGCGCGGCGCTCGGCACCACCGTCGAATCCTTGGCGACGGAGATCCGCCACCTGCAGCGGACCGAAGTGGGCGAAGTCGAAGAGCCTTTCCGAGCGGGCCAGAAGGGCTCCTCGGCCATGCCGCACAAGCGCAACCCGGTCACCGCCGAGCGCCTCGTCGGCCTGGCCCGGGTGCTGCGCGGCTACCTCGTCGCCGGCCTCGAGGACGTCGCCCTCTGGCACGAACGAGACATTTCCCACAGCTCGGTGGAGCGGATCGTGCTCCCGGACGCCAGCATGGTCGCCTACTACTCAGCCAAGACCATGACGCGCGTTATCGACGGCCTGGTTGTCAACACCGACCGCATGCGTGAGAACCTGTTCGAAGGCTCGCACGGACTCGTGTTCTCCCAGCCGGTGCTGCTTGCCCTCGTCGCTTCGGGCCTGACGCGCGACGCCGCCTACCGCGTCGTGCAGCGCGATGCCCGCCTTTCCCAAGACCAGCAGCGCCCGTTCCGGGACGTCCTCGAAGAGGACCCGGAGGTTGTCGCTGCTTTCGGGGGGAACGAAGAGGCGTCGAGATCGCTTGACGCGGCGTTCGACCTCAGCCGGTCGCTAGCTCACGTCGGGCGCACTTTCGCCGCGCTCGAGAAGATCCCCGGATGAGTTGCCGGCGTTGTGCCAACACTCTGACCGGGCCGAGCCTAGGACCGGCGACTCCAGTGGATTCCCGCCTTTTGCAGCACCTCCGCCGACACACCCGCTTCGCGCCAGGTGGCATAGTCGATTCCCTTGCGTGATCCGTAGTCTGCGGCGACCGCTATGAAGGATTTCTCGAGCTCGGGAAGGTCGTCCTCGGCCTCGGCGCTGGCGCCTTCGATTCGCCGCTCGAGGTTGCGTCGCTCTTGAATCAGGTGGATTCGCTGCAGTGGATCGGCAACCAGGAGCTTCGCCTCGAGATCATCAAGACGCGCTTTCAAGGTGTCCGCGCTGGTCGAGCGCCCCCTCCGCGGCTTGGACCGTTCCAGCGCGACTAGGTACCGGCGCACCGCATTTCCCTGCCGGCGACCCTCGGCTAGCGCGTCTTTGTGCGACGGCGAGAGACCAGGCTTGCTTGGCTTTTTTCTTGGTGGCATACAACCAGTATTACGCATATCGATCGGACAATCCAATACTGCTTAGCCGATGATCCGGCGTCAGGGTTATCAAGGGAGCGACACTGGCTCGGCGTGCCCACTTCACCGGTCGCCCGCGCTCAGCCGAGGCGAGTACGAGGGGGGCGTCGCCATCGCCAACTCGAACGGCGAAGCACTTGAAACTTGTGATGTATCCGGTCATCCGCGTTGACCATTGCTCGCACAGGCCGTCGCCCGTACAGCTTGGTCGCCAGTCCTGCGGACCGGGCCATGTGCCGCCGGATCGAAGGCGGCAGGCGGGGAATGGCTCGCCACCGCGCGCCGCTCCGGCCTGCCGATTGCCCGACGGCGACAGCGACGATGCTCTTGCGGAGGAACAGACCGGATCTCAGTCGGGCTGTATGAGGAACGTGCCCGTCGAGCGGCTGACAAGGCGCCCTTTGGCGTCCTCGATACGCGCCTCGGCGAAAGCGACCTGCTTCGCCTTTCTCATGACGGCCCCGCGCACCGCGAGATGCTCGTTACAGGTCGCAGGCCGCATTGTCTCGGTCTTGAGTTCGAGGGCGACGCTGGTCCGGTCCTTGCCCGAGAGCCCGGCGTTTACGGCAAAGCTCATCGCGGCGTCGAGCACGACCGCATGGACTCCGGCCTGGACGACGCCCTTGTGGTCGCAGGCCACGGCTGTGGGATCGAAGAAGCCGGTCGCCCAGCCCGCCCTGTCGTCGTCCTCGACACCGTAGTCGTCGAAAAAGACACCGATCGCGGTGAGGATCGGCACGCCGCTGTCGCCCAGCCACCCGCTCATGTCTTTGGTCTCGGGCGGCCCTTTCGGGCCGGGAGTCCCGGAGCTCTTCGTGGCCACGGGTCTCACCGTACTCCCGGTGACCGCACGGGCCGCGTGCGCGGGTCGCTTTTCGCAGTCGGCCACAGGTCAGAACGCGCCTCGGACGCGGCGGGGCGAGCCCTATCGTTGCTCCATGACCGCTGCTGTCATCATCGACGCCGTGCGCACTCCCGGTGGCAAGCGCAACGGAAAGCTCTCCGGCTGGCATCCGGTTGATCTGGCCGCCGAGGTGCTGAAGGCGCTCGCGGCCCGCAACGACATCGACCCCGCGATCGTCGACGACGTGATCATGGGCTGTCTCAGCCAGGTCGGCGATCAAGCCTTGAACATAGGCCGCAATGCCGTCCTCGCCGCAGGCTTCCCCGAGTCCGTCCCGGCCACGACGATCGACCGCCAGTGCGGGTCGTCCCAGCAGGCGCTCCACTTCGCCGCCCAGGGTGTCATGGCGGGTGCCTACGAGGTGGCGATCGCTGCCGGCGTGGAGTGCATGACCCGGGTCCCGATCGGGTCCTCGATCGGCTCAGGGGTGGGCTTCCCCTTCGGCCCCGCAGTGTCGGCGCGCTACGCCCCGGTCGGTGGTCTCGTCAGCCAGGGCGTGGCAGCCGAGCTGGTGGCCGACAAGTGGGAGCTCTCACGGGAGGAGCTCGACGCCTTCGCCGCCCGCAGCCAACAGCGAGCGGCGAGGGCGACGGCACAGGCCCGGTTCGACCACGAGCTCGTCGCCGTTGCGATAAGGGACGCCGACGGGCGTGAGACAGGCGAGATCATGCGAGCCGACGAGGGCATCCGGCCGGAGACGACCGTCGCGACGCTGGCAACGCTCAAGCCGGCATTCAAGCCGGACGGCAAGCTCACCGCCGGCAACTCGTCGCAGATCACCGACGGGGCCTCGGCGGTCCTCGTCATGAGCGAGGAGCGGGCGGCGCGGCTCGGCCTGAGGCCGCGGGCGCGCCTTGTCGAGTTCGCCGTCGTCGGGGTCGATCCGCTCACCATGCTCACCGGGCCGATCCCCGCCACGACAAAGGTGCTCGCGCGCGCCGGCATGAGCCTTGCGGACATCGATCTCGTCGAGATCAACGAGGCGTTCGCCTCGGTCGTGCTCGCCTGGGCGAGAGAACACCACCCGGACCCCGATCGCGTCAATGTCAACGGAGGTGCGATCGCACTCGGCCATCCCATCGGCGCCTCGGGCACCAAGCTCATGGCCACCCTGCTCTGCGAGCTCGAGCGCTCCGGCGGCCGCTACGGCCTCGAGACGATGTGCGAGGGTGGTGGGCTCGCCAACGCCACGATCATCGAGCGCCTGGCCTGAGGCAAACGAGCGCCTTTGCCAGCCGGCGCCCAGGACACCGCGCCAGCGAGCTAAGTCGTAGGTCAGTGGTACCGAGCTAAGTCGTAGGTCAGTGGTACTGAGTGGCCATCATGGCCCCGACCACGATCCCGACCAGGCCGCCGATGAGATACCAGTTGCTCGGGCTGTCGGGCATGACCCCCACGTAGTTGCCGACGATCAGGAGCAGCCCGACGACGAGCAGCACCAGCAGCAAGGGCCCGTACCAGCGTGGGCTGTGCCTGACGCTTTTCGGGATCGGCGCCGTGTAGCGCTTGTTGATCTCGCGCTTGTCCTTGGGCGGCGTAGCCCGGCCCGTCGTGGCGGGCTTCTTGTTCGAGGAGGTGCCTTCGTCTGATCCTGCGCGCGGCTTGGCCACGACCCACGAGGATAGCTACGAATCGTGGGGCCGGTAACCTCGCCGTCTGTGGGCATGAGGGTGGCGGTCATCGACAACTACGACAGCTTCGTCTACAACCTCGTCCAGTACCTCGGTGAGCTCGGCGCCGAGCCGGTCGTCGTCCGCAACGACGCTGTGGACGTGGACGGGATAAGAAGGCTCGAGGCCGCCGCGCTGGTCGTGTCGCCCGGGCCCGGGCGGCCCGAGGACGCCGGTATCAGCTCGGCCGCGATCGCCGAGCTCGGCGCCGAGGGCTTCCCGGTCCTCGGTGTGTGCCTCGGTCACCAGTGCATCGGGCAGCTGTTCGGTGGGCGCATCGTGCGGGCGCCCGAGATCGTGCACGGAAAGGCCTCACCGATCCGTCACGACGGGCGGGGCGTCTTCAAGGGCCTACCCGAGGTGTTCGAGGCAACCAGGTACCACTCCCTCGTCGTCGACGCCGGCTCGGTGCCCGACTGCCTCGAGGTGACGGCCTGGACCGGCGACGGCATCGTGATGGGGCTGCGCCACCGGAGCCTTCCCATAGAGGGGGTGCAGTTCCACCCCGAGTCGATCCTCACCGGCACGTCCGGCCACGACCTGCTCGGGAACTTCCTCGAGCTCGCCGGGGAGAGCGTCTCCGCCTGAGCCGTCCTGCTGGCGGCGGTGCGGCTCGGGCGCCGGCCAACGGGCGGCCGGGCGCGCCCGGCTGCCCCTACCGGTGCTCAACCGATGCCGGAGTTACCCGAGGGACCCGAGGGACCCGAGTTCCCCGAGGTTCCCGATGTCGAGGGAATCGTGGTCGTGGTCGTGGAGGTGGTCGTCGTCGCCGGCTCCTGCTCGACGGTGATGTCGACTGCGTAGCCCGGGCTCTCCTGGGCTCCTGGGTTCGGAGACTGGCTCACAACGTACCCAGGCAAGATGGCTGTGTTGTTGACGTAGGTGATCGAGTAGGTGAGCTTCGCAGCAGACAGAAGCGCTTCGGCTTGGGCGAGCTGCTTGTACTGCACGTACGGAACTGTGGCAGCCGGGCCGTTCGAGACGATGAGGTCGATTGTCGAGCCCTTTGGCGCGAGCTGACCCGGCCGAGGGTAGGTGGTGATCACGACGCCTTGCGGATAGGTGCTCGAGTACGTGTACCTGCCGACCGCTGACAAGAAATCCAGCGCGTAGAGCGTGCTGCGCGCCGTGGCGATCGGCTCACCGATGACGTTCTTGGAGGGGACCGTCTCGTCCTGGAGGGCCTTGTAGACGGTAAGGGTCACGGTCGTGCCCTTGGGGTAGTCGCTGCCGCTCGGCGGGTACTCGTATTCGACGGTGCCGATCAAAGCCGGGTCCGACGTCGCCGCACCGGCGACTTTGACCTGGAAGCCACTGTTGCGGAGAGTGGTGGTGGCCACGGTGGAACTTTGGCCGACGACATAGGGCAAGGGGACGCGCGTCGGCCCGCCGTCGACGGTCAGGTACACCCGGTCGCCCTGTTTCACAAGGTCGCTCTGGCCCGGAGTCTCGCTCTGCACAATGCCGACGTCGGCGGCAGTGCCGACTATGAACCTCGCCTGCGGGTGGAGGCCCTGCTTGACGAGCAGATTCTCGGCCTGGCGGTAGGGCATGTTGACGACGTTCCTGGGATACACCGAGGGTTTCCCGCCCCAGTAGCCGAGATTGCGACCGACGAAGTAGACGATCGCCCCGAGCCCCGCGAGAAGCACGAGGGCGGAGACCGCCCAGGGCACCCAGCGCCGTTTCGGCAACTCGGTCTGGCCGCCGGTTGGAACCTGACCAGAGACCGGGACCGTCTCTTGGACCGTGGTCGGCGCCGTCATGCCGGCAGCGGTCAGCACCAGAGTCGGGTTCGTCGGGACTGCCATCGTCTGGGGCGCGGAGGCGCTCGCCGTGGGCGCGGCCGCCAGCACGGGCTGGCCGCGCATGAAGCGCTCCAGATCATCGTGGAAGTCCTGTGCCGTGGCGTAGCGGGCCTGGGGCTGCTTGGCCATGGCGTGCATGATGATCGCCTCTAGGTCGCGCGGCACCCGGGGCTCGATCTCGCTCGGGAGCACGGGCGTCTCCGACACGTGCTTGTAGGCGATGGCGACCGGCGTGTCCGCCGTGAACGGTGGGCGGCCTGTGACCATCTCGTAGAGCACCACCCCGAGCGCATAGACGTCGCTGCGCCCGTCCACCCCGAGGCCCTGGGCCTGCTCGGGTGAGAAGTACGTGGCCGTGCCCATGACGAGCCCGGTCTGGGTGACGGTCTCGCTCTGGCCGATGGCACGGGCGATGCCGAAGTCGGCGACCTTCACCTGTCCATCGACGGTGATGAGGACGTTTCCCGGCTTCACGTCGCGGTGCACGACGCCGTGGCGGTGGGCGTAGCTGAGCGCCTTGGCGATGTCGGCGGCGATCGCGGCCGCCCGCGTCGGCGAGAGCGGCGCCTGGGTACGGATGATCGAGGACAGCGGCTCGCCGTCGACGTACTCCATGACGATGTAGTAGGTGCGGTCCGCTTCACCCCAGTCGAAGACAGGGACGATGTTCGGGTGCGACAGGTTGGCGGCGGCTTGGGCCTCGCGGCGGAACCGCTCGACGAACGAATGGTCCGACGACAGCTCCGGGAAGAGCATCTTCAATGCAACAGGGCGGTCCAACAGCAGGTCGTGGGCCAAATAGACCTGGGCGGTGCCGCCACGGGCGATCTGGCGGTTGAGCTCGTAGCGGCCGTTGTAGACAGGTGGCGGGGTCTCGGGCATTGTCGGGGGAAGCCTATTCCCCGGACCACGCTCGCCGGGATATCCGCCGGAGGGGAACGTGCTGCTCATTGCTGCAGCTCCAGGGCCTCGTGCAGCACGGCGCTGACGACGGGACCGGCTTCCATGGCACCGGTGACGTCCACGCACGCCGAGCCGGGGGGAACCGGGACGATCGCCGCCACCGCGACTGTCGGAGTCTGGCCGGGACCGGCCGGTGCGGTTGCGATGAGCCAATTGTAGGTGCCGCAGCCGTTGGCGAGGATCTGGGCGGTGCCGGTCTTGGCAGCGACCGGCGGGAACTCGTACGAGGGGAACAGCCCATAAGCCGTCCCGGCCGGGTTCTCGGTCACACCCAGCATGAGATTGCGCACTGACAGCGCCGTTCCTGCGGAGGTGGCGCGCCGCCAGGGATGGGGCTGATAGGTCTCGACGACACTGCCCTCGTCGTCGATGACCTGGTTCAGCAGGTGAGGGGTCATGATGATGCCGTTGTCGGCGATGCCGGCGGCGACGAGTGCCATCTGCAGGGTCGTCGCCGTCACGTTCTCCTGCCCGATGGCCGACTTCATGAGGCCCGGTATGTCACCGGCGAAGTCCTGTGTCGTGGGGAAGTTCGACGCAGCCACCTCGCCCGAGGGCAGGTCCAGGGGCGGGACGCTGTCGAAGCCGAACGCCGCCGCCTGGGTGTAGAGCTTCTGTGCGCCGAGCCGCTCGCCGACAAGGGCGAAGGCGGTGTCGCACGACCTCGCGAATACCTCGGCGAGGTTGCCGCCGCAGGACTCGCCGCCGAAGTTGGACAAGGTCTGGCCCGCGGTGTCGGGAAGGGTGACGTCACGGACGGAGGGGAAGTACTGGTTGGCGATCGGGGCCGCCTCGTCGAAGATGGCGGACGAGTCGACGACCTTGAAGGTCGATCCGGGCGCCTTCGCCTCGGCCGTGGCGTAGTTGATCAGGGCACCGGAGTCCAAGAGCTCGGTGTAGCTCTTGTTCACGGCGTTGATGTTGTGGACTGCGAAGAGGTTGGGGTCGAACGTCGGGTTCCCGTACATGGCGAGGATGGCCCCGGTACGGGGGTCGATGGCCACCACCGCGCCCGTGCGGCCCGCGAGGGCGGCCGCGGCCGCCTGTTGGAGGGCGACCGACACCGTGATGGTGATGTCGTCGGTCGTCTTGTGCTCTGTGAGGAGCTGGCCGAGCGTCGTCGCCGGCGAGTTGTGCTGGCTCAGAAAGGAGAAGTACTCGGACTCGAGCCCGGTCGCGCTCTCCTCGACGACGGAGTTGTAGCCGGTGATGTCGGCAAAGAGCGTGGCCGTTGCCGCCGGATAGATCCTGAGCTCGCCGAGGCCGTCGTTCGTCGGCTTCGAATAGGCGAGCACGGCCTTGTCGGAGCTGTAGATGTCGCCTCGCGGCAGCTGCCAGACGTTGGGACCGGTCTGGACGTTGTCAGGGTTGTTCACGAGGGACTGGGCCTGGCGGACCTGGAAGTTGTTCAGCTGCAGGAACAACAGGACGAAGCAGGCCAAGAGCACGAGACCGAGCCAGCGGATGCGGCGGCTGATCATCGGGTGCTCACCTCGGTCCCGTCGTCGTCTGAGCGCCGGCTGCCGGCGGCGTGGTCGTCGTCGTGGGGGCCTGTACCGGCGGCGTGGTCGTCGTGGGGGGCCTGCACCGGCGGCGTGGTCGTCGTGGGGACCTGTACCGGCGGCGTGGTCGTCGTCGTGGGGGCGGCCGGGGCACCCGTAGGAGTCGTGACCGTGCCGGGGCTGCTGGTCGTGGTCGTGACCGTGCCCGGGTTGCTGGTAGTGGTCGTGACCGCGACAGGGGCGACGGTCGTAGTCGTGCCGGCCTGTGCCGGCAGTGCGGTCGTCGTCGTGGGAGCCTCTGCCGGCAGTGCGCTCGTCGTCGTGGGAACGGGGGCGCCGGTCGTCGTGGTGACCGCGACGGGGGCGCCGGTCGTCGTGGTGACCGCGACGGGGGCGCCTGTCGTCGTCGTGGCGGCAGCCGGGCTGCCAAAGACACCAGAGGTCGTCGTCGTGACCGCCCTCGGCGAACTGGTCGTCGTCACCGGGCCGACCAAGGTCCGCTCGAGCGAGAGGTCGTGCACGAGATCGCGGGCCGACTGGTAGGAGCTCGTCTCCATCCCCTGCCTCAGGTAGACGACATTCGAGGCGAGCAGATCGGTCGGAGTGAGCGTCGTGCGCTCCACGACCGATGGCTTGAACCACAACATCCCTCCCGGACGTCCTTGGAAGATCGCCACGTACCCTTTGTCGAGCCCGACGAAATACGAGGCCTTGTCGAACCAGACCACCACGCCCGCTGCGCCGCCCAGCACAGCCACAAATACGAGCACGAAGAGCGCGACACGGATCGTGACGATCCGGTCGCCTGGTGGCTTGTGCTGCTTCGCCTGCGGCACGAGAACCATCGGCCTGGTGTGGACTGCCCTCGGCACTCCGTCGGAATACGCGGAATTGCCTGTGCCGAGAGCCGTCGTCGGGTCCTGCCAGGCGCCCTGCCCGGAGGCGGGTCGTGCGGCCGGACCGGAGTCGGACGGCACGCTCGGCACGGCCGGCACGCCGGTTGCGACGGCCGGGCCGGAGTCGGACGGCACGCTCGGCGCCATCGCCTCGGGCGGGGGCGCTGGGGTGTTCGGGGTGGCGGACGGTGGCGGCGTCACGGCGACCACCTCGGTGATCGCCGCCGCTTCGCCTGCCGCCGGTTCTGGCGCGCCACCGACTACCACCGGGAGCATGACGACCTCGTCGGGTGGCGCCGATGCTTCCTCGGCGAGAACCTCGAGCACGACGACTGTGACATTGTCGCTTCCGCCGCTCCGCAGGGCGAGGCGCACGAGCTCGCGCGCCGCGGAGTCGACGTCGGTCTTGTCGGTCAGCACCTCGGCTATGTCCTGCTCACCAAGCTCGTTCGTGAGCCCGTCGCTGCACAGCAGCAGGCGGCTGCCAGGTTCGAGGTCCAGCTCCCAACAGTCCGCCTCGATGGTCGGCTCGATCCCGAGCGCCCGCGTCAGGATGTGCTTATGGGGATGGACCGCTGCCTCCTCAGGGGTCAGTTCGCCGCTACGGACCATCTCCTCGACGACGCTGTGGTCCTCGGTCAGCTTGTGGACCCGGCGCCCGCTCCGGTCGAGGAGATAAGCCCGCGAGTCGCCGACGTTGACGAGCGCGAACCGCAGCTGGCCGTCCGGCTCGTCGCCGACGACCGCCACCGCGGTCAGGGTCGTGCCCATCCCGCGGAGGTTCCGTTCGGCCCTGCTGCGGTGATAAACGGCTTCATTGGCCTCGCTCACGGCCGTGAGAAGGCCCTCTGTCGTCCGGTCCCTGCGATAGGACTCCAGCAACTGCTCGACGGCGATTCGCGCCGCGACCTCCCCACCGAGATGTCCCCCCATGCCGTCGGCAACCGCTGCCAGGTCGCTCGTGGCGAGAGCAAGGTCCTGGTTGGTCGTCCGCAGGTAACCGGTGTGGGTCGCGGCCGCGGTCTTGAGCCGGCTCATCGCGCAACCTCGAGGATCGTGCTCCCGATCTTTACGCGGTCCCCACGGCGCAGCCGGACCGGGACCTCCAAACGCTCTTCGTTGAGCCAGGTGCCATTGGTGGACCCGAGGTCCTCGATCCAAAGCTCGCCGCTGCGCCTGAAGACGCGGGCGTGAATCGAGGAAGCAAAGGTGTCGTCGTCGAGAGGCACGGCACAACCCGGGGACCGCCCGACGGTCACCTCGTCGCCGAGCTCGAAGACGCGCCCGCGCCTTTGCGGAGGATCTACGACTCGCAGGCGCAACGCGAGAGTCTTGTCGCCCACGACCGGAGCGGCGACGGGTGCCTGCGCCGCCTGCTCGGCTCGCGAGCGCCGTACCTCGACCCACACCATTCGCGCCGCATAGACGAAGAACAGCCAGATCGCCGCGAGCAGGAAATAACGCAGAATCGACAAGAGGGAGTGGGGCATGAAGTCGCTATCGCCTAGGAAGGCTCGAACCGCAGCGCCGTCGTCCCGACCGAGATCACGTCGCCCGCGACAAGGCGGTGCTCGCGTACCACGATGCCGTTGACCCGGGTCCCGTTGGTCGAACCGAGGTCAACGACGAAGACGGCGTCGCCTTCCCTGCGCACCTGGGCATGGCGGCGGGAGACGTTCGGGTCGTCGAGGACGATGGCGCACTCGGGCAGGCGCCCGATAGTCAGGACCTGTGAGCCGACGCCCACCCGGCGGCCGTCGGGGAAGACGAGCCAGTCGTTCGGTCGGTCGTCGCCCTCGACCAGCTCGCTCTCGATCGCGAAGGTGCTGACCGACAGCTGGGGATCGAGGTGCAGGTCGACTTTGACCGGACCGACGAACTGGTAACCCTCGCGCCCGGCGTGCTCGCGCACCGAGGCGACGAGCTCACGCTCGAGCGACTCGCCGAAGCCGGCGAAGCGGTCGAAGTCCTCGGAGGAGAGGAAGACGTTGAACCGGTTGGGGACGATGAAGCCATGGATGCCGACCGCCCGGCGGAGGTCCATCTCGCGTGTGAGCCTCCGGCCGAGCTCGACGGGCTGGAGCTGGCCGCGGAACGCCTTTGCAAACGCGCCTTCGACCAGACGCTCGAGGCGACGCTCGAACTGCTGCAGTCCCATGGTGCAACCAGACTACCGGTGCGGTGAACTGGCCCGATGGCGGGAGATCGCCGTCAGCTGGCCGATGGGCACTGCCGGAGCGCGCGAGCTGCGGCGGCTATCGTCTCGGCAACGGGCGAGTGGCGGAATTGGCAGACGCGCAGGATTCAGGTTCCTGTGTCCGCAAGGACGTGGGGGTTCAAGTCCCCCCTCGCCCACGACTGCGATGTCGCGCGACATAGGAGAGCGCCGAGAGGTATGTCGCGCGGACATGACGGTCATGCCTGCGAAGATGCTCATCGGGACGCCACCGTGCTCGACAAGCGATCTTCTTGGCTTTCAGGCTGCTGGTCCCTTCAACAACACCTTCAGCTCCGATCCGGCGTGCAGGGCGCTGATCGCCCACGGGCCCTCGCTCAAGGGGACCACCGCCGTCACCAACGGGTCCAACATGGGGCCCTCCCGTTCCACCACGCCGATGGCGACGGTGATGTCTTCGAAGCTGTACACCCGCGTGCCCACGAGCGAGATCTCTCGGAACATGACTTCTTGCAAGTTGACCGGGACCACGCCTGGATAGGCCGCCACCATGGTGACCGTCCCTCCGGGCAGGACCCAGCCGGACAGGGTGGGCGAGACCGCCGGATGACCTGTGCAGTCGAACAGGACGTCAGCGATCGGCTGGGGCGGGTCGTGGTCGATAAGGCCGAGGCCCATTGCCTGGGCAGCTAGAGCTCGCACCGGCGAGACTTCGCTGATCGTGACTTCTGAGGCTCCCCCGAGGCGGGCGCAGTTGGCTACGAGGAGCCCCATCGGCCCCGCCCCGAGCACGTGGACCCGGTCGCCGAGGCGCATCCCACTGCGCCGCACGGCCCTCACAGCCACCGACAGGGGCTCGATCAGGGCCGCCCGGCGCATGTCCACGCCCTCCGGGAGGGGCAGGACGTGGTCCTCGGGAACCGCGACCACCTCGGCGGCTCCACCGTCCCTGTCGATACCGAGCAGCTGCAAGCGGTAGCACGTGTGATAACGCCCCCGCTTGCAGCTGGGGCAGTTCCCGCACCAAAGCAGGGGGTTGACGAAGACCGGTGTGCCGGCAAGCAGCTCCCCGAGAGGAGAGGTGAGCCGGCCCACCAGCTCGTGACCTATTACCAGGCCGGGCTTGGCCCGCGGGTGCTCGTCGTCGCAGATGTGCAGGTCCGTCCCGCACAGTCCGGCGTATGCCACATCCACCAGCGTCCATCGGGGGGACGGTTCGGGCACCGGGAGATCCCTCACCTCGACCTGTGTCCCACCTGCCCACACCACCGCCTGCATGCCTGCCCTCCAAGCTCAGTCAACCGAAGTTGGCACCGTCCCGAGGCCGGGCCTCAGGTTTGTCATCTAGCTCTCCGAGCCCAGGGGCGGGGAGAGGGCCCCGTCTTCCAGGCTTCACAGGGCCGGCCAAAGCAACGCCTTGATCACCTGTTCGTTGGCAACCGCCTCGAAGGCATCGGACCAGCGGGCCAGCGGGAAGTCAGTGGCCAGCCGTTCCACTTGGGGACCGATGCTGCGCAGGAGGTGCAGGGCGTGGTCCCAGGTGGGGTAGGCCGAGCTGAGGCTGAAGTGCAAAGTGAGGGCACGGTTCATGGCCTCGTCCCAGGGAAAGGCGACGTCGCGCCCGTCCCCCATGCCCAAGCAGGCCATTCTCCCGCCCCTGCGAAGGAGGCGAACACCGAGGGCGATCGTCGCCGCCGCGCCGGCCGACTCCACCACCACGTTGAAGCCGTCAGTGAACGAAGCGCCTAACGCCTCGACGGGGTCGCGGCTGGAACTGTCGAATGTCTCCAGCCCGAGCTCGGAAGCAAGCTGCAGGCGGGAAAGGCTGGTGCTCGCACGCCCGATCACGACGAGACGACCGGCGCCGAGGTAGCGGGCGGCCAGCGCCGCCAGTAACCCCACCGGTCCCGGGCCGATGACCGCCACCGATTCGCCCGGCTGAAGGGAGATCGACTCGAGCCCGGTGAGAGCAATGGCCAGGGGCTCGCACATCGCCGCGGCCCGGTCCGTGACGTCGTCAGGCACCCGATGGGCGAGCCAGGCCGGCACCAACACTCGGGCGGCGAGAGCGCCGTTTATGCCGATTCCGGGAGGCCTCTTGTGCAGGCAGAGGTGGATGTTCCCCCGCCGGCAGAGGTCACACGTGCCGCAGGCCCCGGCGTGCTGCTCGACCACGACCCGGTCGCCCAGGTGCCAACCCTCCACGCCCTCGCCGATCTCCACGATATGACCGGTGTACTCGTGCCCCATGGTGACAGGGGGATAGCTCTTGAACTGGTCGTGGAGGATGTGCAGGTCCGTACCGCACACGCCGCAGGCCGCCACCTCGACCACTACCCAGCCCGGCTTTGCCCTGGGCTCTGGCACGTCCTTCAACTCGACGTTGCCCTCCCCGGGGGCGGTCTTCACCACAGCCAACAAGTTCGTTCCTCCTTTGCCCCT
>JBEKBT010000040.1:0-26165 GCA_050015255.1 Acidimicrobiales bacterium | reverse complement strand
TGGTCACGGTCCAACGCTACGAGACCCGCTTCCCGCTGTCTGCTTAAGCCCGGCGCCGCCGGACTCTCACGCAGCGAAGCACCTGTTCAGAGGGCTATTTTCCTATCCGCGCGGCCTCTTAGGCTAGCGTTGTTGCTTCACGTTGCCGGCCCGCGCACGTTTCAAGCAAGTCAAAGAAGGATGATCTTCCAGGTGAGTCTGACTGGCCAGCACTCGTCACGGGCAAAGACGTGATCAGCAGGATCCCCGAGACGAGCCTGGAAGGAGTCTCGGTCGCGGTTGACGCGCGTACCATCGAGGTACCAGGAATCGGGTTCCACCGCTATCTCAAGGCCGCCGTCACGTGCCTGCTGGAAATGCGGGCACAAGTCTGCCTATTAACGAACTTTCCTACGCAGGACTTCGAGCTACTCTTCCCTGCAGCAGAGTGGATCGGCTTCGGCAGCCGACGAAATATCATCTGGGACCAGTACGACCTCCCAAGATTGCTTCGCAAGAGACAGTTTGACCTGTATTGGGCGCCGACGAATAACGGAATCCCTTTCCTTCCCGTCAGGAAGACATGGATGATCTCCACGACGCACGACCTCGTGCCTCTACGTCTACCGAATTTATACCTGTATCGTCGCCCGGCGTTTGCCATTCCCTACCTGGTGTGGACAATTGCGGCGATGTTACGCAGCGATACCGTCCTCACGGTGTCCGACGCATCCGCGCAGGACATAAGGCGGATCTTCCGGCGCCGCTCGACCGTGATTTCTCCCGTCTTCGGGGACATTCTGAGCTCTGCGGCCACAGGACCGCTCCCGGAGGAGATCAGGGACAAGACCTACATCGTCTACAACGGTGGGCTCGACCCGAGGAAGAGCGTGCCTAACCTTTTGTCCGGCTTCGCGATTGCCACCGACCAGTGGCCAGATCTCTGCCTGGTATTGGTCGGCAACGGTTACGGCGTGTTCGACGCGCCAATAAAGAGCCTCGGCATTTCCGAGAAGGTCTTCCGCACGGGTTATGTGAGTGATGAAACGAGATCCGCAATCGTCAAGGCGGCTGCAGCTATGGCATATCCGTCCCTTTACGAGGGGTTCGGACTCCCGCTCTTGGAGGCATTCGCTGATGGGACGCCAGTGGTCACTGCCGCCAACAGCTCGATCACCGAGGTTGCCGGGGATGCCGCCGTCTATGTCGACCCTCGGGACCCGGTGTCGATCGCGAGGGGACTCGTTCAGATGCGAGACCCCGAAATTGTTGCGGACCTCCGCTCGAAAGGACGGAAACGACTTGCGAGCTTCGACCCGATCGTCTGGGGTGAGCGCCTGGCAGCCGAGCTCGCGACGGCCGCCCGGCGCCACGAAGAGCGGTCGTCAGGACAAGGCACCAGGTTGCTCGGTTGTTGAGCCAGTCCTCGTCCACCCGATCGATCGTCGACTCAGAAGCTTCGCGTAGGTCTCGAGGTGCAAGCGGGCCACGGTAGGCCAATCGGTCGCCTGGGCGTGCTGCTTGGCAGCGCGACTCATGTCTCGACGAACCCGGCCGGTCAGTCGAGCGGCCCGCTCGAGTGCTTCCAGGAGACCACCCTCAAAGGCGTCATAGCGCAGCGCAGCCTCATCGGGCACGTCGCTCAGAGACATCAGGTTCGGGATCAACACCGGTAGCCCGAACGACAGCGCGAGGAGAATCGACGAGCTGTTCGTGACTGCGCGGAACGGGAAAGCGGCAAAATCGGCAGCCTCGAGGTACCCGGCCATCTCCTCATCGGGTATCCGGTCAAGTCGCACGATCGCCCGCGATCCGGCACGCCTTGCAAGCTCGGCAAGGGTCGCACGGTAGGCAGCGTCGCTGCAGGCGCCGGCCACGATCACCTTGACGGGGCTGGAGGGCGGCAGGCCTGCCGCCGCCTCCAAGAGCAGATCCGCCCCTTTGTAGCTCTCGATCTTGCCGATAAGGAGTACGGCAACGTCCTCTGCCACAAGACCGAGCTCGTCGCGCGCCGCCTTGCGCCCGAGTCTCGTCGGATACGGTTCGGCATAGGGACCGAACGGGATCACCGGTACCTCGGTCGCCCCGAGCTCGGCGAGCTTGCTCGCGCTTGCACGCGACAGGGCGATCACGGCATCCGCTCGACTTATGAGGTATTGACGCGCCCGGCGATCGTCGAAGAAGACCTGATCGTGCGGCAGCAGGTCGTGAGCGGTCCACACGATTCGATAGCCGAGGGCTCGAGCCGACCACAGGTAGAGCCAAAACCACCACTGCATGAGACGGCGAGCCATCGCCGCGCGAGAGGCCCACGGCAGCAAGAACTGGAACACCCAGTGGATGTGCAAGATGCGGTAACCGAGGAGCCGGTACCGCGCCAGCATGAGTGGAGCGACCAGCAGGTTGAACGTCTGTGATCCGCTTGGCCCTTCCAGGTAGCGGACCTCCGCTCCGGCGGCCGTGACGTGCTCGTAGAGGAAGCGTTGATAGGGGTTCTCGTCCTTCGGCGTCACGAGGACGCGGATCGGTGCACTCACTTGGAGAGCCCGACCACCTCTGCCAGGACGCCCGCGCCGAGGACGAGGTGATCGAGGAGAACGAGCAGTGGCGCGGCTTCGTGGCGCGCGCGCCAGAGTGGGACAAGGAGCAAGAGCGGATAGGCCCGGTACTTGATCGTCAAGGGCGTCCCAAGAAGGAACAAAGGGTAGACGACAGCGACCGGGTTGTCTCGGAAGGCCAGCTTGAGGCGTTGCGGGTGCTTGCGGAACAGCCGTGCCCAACCGACGCCGTAGGCGAAGGATCGCCTCATCTGACGACGCGCGTTCCCCCATTCGTGCTCGACAACGGCATCATCGACCCAACGCAATCGGAACCCTGCGTCGTTCAGGCGCCACGTGAAGTCGATGTCCTCGCCGGCTGCGAACGACTCGTCGAAACCGTCGACCGCGTCGAACGCCTCACGTCGGAACGCGAGGTTGATCGTCGCCGCTGCGGAGACATAAGGCCCGCTCACACGGCCCCACGAGTAGGTCCCCGAGTAGATGTTCCGACCTCGCGCTTGTGCCGGCCCGCAGGTGACCGACTCCCCCTCATCGAAGATGGGCCCGAGAAGGCGGCTGAGCCAGTGCTCTCGCGGGATACAACCAGAATCGGTGAAGACGACTACGTCACCGCGCGCACAGGCGACTCCGATGTTGCGCTGATGAGCGATAGTTACCGACACGCCTTCAGGCTGCTCGTAGTCGTGCCACTCGACCCATGGATGAGCGAGGTGCACCCGATCAAGACGCCCCCGGGAGGCGTCTACGACTACGACCTCGTCGAGGAGGCCAGGAGTGAGCCTCTCGACTGCATCAAGAGTGTCCGCGAGGCCTGGCTCGTCCTTGCTGACGATGACCAAGGAGACCTTCATGATCCTGCAGAGTATCTCTGCTGCCGGACGCCGAGATGCGCTTGCCATCCCAGGCTGTGACCACCACACCCTCGTGCGACAGCTCGGGGGCCGTTCCCCGCCCTCAGCTCGCGACGGCTTCGAGCACCTTGGCGGCGTGGCCATCGGCGCGCACGTTGTACCAGGCGCGCTCGATCCTCCCGTCCGGACCCACGAGAAACGTCGACCGGATGACTCCCAGGGTCTTGCGCCCGTACAGCGTCTTCGGCCCAAAGGCGCCATAAAGCGCCATCACCTCATGGTCCGGGTCGCTCAAGAGGGCGATCTTCAGCCCGTACTTGGCCCGGAATTTCTGGTGCTTGGTGCCGCCGTCGGGCGAGATGCCTAGCACCTCGACGCCCAGGGCCTCGTACTCGTCGACGAGATCACTGAACTGACAGGCTTCTTTGGTGCACCCGGGCGTGTCGTCGGCCGGGTAGAAGTACACCACGACGCGGTGCCCCGCGAAGTCCCCTAGCGAGACGATCTCGCCGTCTTGATCGGGCAGGGAGAATGCGGGGGCGATGTCGCCTTCAGCCAGAGTTGTCATGGCGAACATGATCGCACGGAGCGCGATGAGCGTGAGGTGCTGTTTTGGCCGGTAGCCTTGACGGGGACAGCGAGGAAGTACATGACGACGGATACGGAGATCGGGACCACATTCGCGGATCTCGGCGTGGCGCCCGAGTTGGTCGAGGCGTTGGAAAGCCAAGGCATCAGGCGCCCATTTCCCGTTCAGGCACTCACGATCGAAGACGCCCTGGCCGGTCGTGACGTTTGCGGCAAGGCCAAGACGGGCTCGGGCAAGACGCTCGCGTTCGGCCTGCCCATGCTCATGCGCACGCCCCGCGCCAGTGCCGGCGCTCCCACGTCTCTCGTGCTCGTCCCCACGCGCGAGCTCGCGGTCCAGGTCGCGGAAGTACTCGAAACTCTCGCAAAGACAGTCGACCGACGGGTGCTCGTGGTTTACGGCGGCACCGACCTCGACCGCCAGGCCCGCCATCTGGCTGCCGGCACCGACGTCGTCGTCGCCACGCCGGGGCGGCTCATAGACCTCGCCGACCGAAAGGCGGTCCGGCTCAACAAGGTCTCGACCCTCGTCGTCGACGAGGCGGACCGCATGGCGGACATGGGCTTTCTCCCGCAGGTCGAGTGGTTGCTGCGGCGGATGCCCGTCGCCCGCCAGACGTTGCTGTTCTCGGCGACGCTCGACTCGGCCGTCGACCAGGTCGTCCGGCGGCATCTGCGGGACCCTGTCCTGCACGAGGTGCAAGCGAAGCAGGTCACAGTCGATGAGATGGAGCACCGTTTCTTGAAGGTGCACCAGCTCGACAAGGCCAAGGTTTGCGCCGCCATCGTCGGCGGGTCGACCAAGGCGTTGTGCTTTTGCCGTACGAAACGAGGCGCCGACCGTCTCGTCGCCGACCTGCGTCGCGAGGGAGTGCGCGCGGCGGCCATCCACGGCGACCTTCGCCAGGCCGCCCGCGAGAAAGCCCTCGAGGACTTCGCCTCCGGGAAGCTCCCGGCGCTGGTCGCCACCGATGTCGCGGCCCGGGGCCTCGACATCGACAAGGTCGACGTCGTGGTCCACTACGACCCGCCCGAAGACCACAAGGCCTACCTGCACCGGTCGGGGCGTACGGCTCGGGCCGGAGAGGGTGGCGTGGCAGTGACGCTCGTCCTTTGGGACCAGGAGCTCGCCATCGAGCGCCTCCAGCGACGTATCGGGCTGAGGCTCCCGATCGTGGAGGTGTTCTCGAACGACCCGCGGCTCGCCAAGCTCGCCGACTGGTCGCCTGAGCCGCTCGGGTCGTGACCGGCGACAGGCTTTATTTCCGCCAGCTGCTCGTCGGCAGCGACATCGCGAACCATGACCCGGTAGCTCGCCAGATGGTGAACCTCGTGTACCTCATCGGGGACCGTTCGAGCGGCGAGGCCGTCGCGGTCGATCCTGCCTACGCCCCGGGCGAGATCCTCAGCCTCCTCGAGGCCGACGGGATGCGCCTCACCGGCGTGCTCGCCACCCACTATCACCCCGATCACGTCGGCGGCGACCTCTTCGGCCATCCCATCGCGGGCATCGCCGAGCTCTTAGAGCAAGCCGCGGTGCCCGTTCACGCCCACGAGCACGAGGTCGGATGGATCGAACGCGCGACCGGGGTCGGGCGCGAGTATCTCGTGGCCCACGCGAGCGACGATGTCGTCCAGGTCGGCGAGATCGGGATCCGCCTCCTGCACACACCTGGCCATACTCCCGGAAGCCAGTGCTTCCTCGTCGATGGGCGCCTTGTGGCAGGCGACACGCTCTTCCTCCGAGGCTGCGGGCGGACCGATCTCCCAGGGAGTGATCCCGCCGCCATGTACGACAGCCTGGTCAACCGGCTCGCAAGGCTCCCCGACGACACCGTCGTCTATCCGGGCCACCTCTACTCGCCCGAGGCATCGGCCCCCCTGGGCGAGACCAAGCGCAAGAATCCCGTGCTGGCGCCCCGCAGCACCGAGGAGTGGCTCGCCCTGTTCGCCGGCTAGGCCTGTTCGCCGGCCAGCCCTGTTCGCTGGCTAGGCCTGTTCGCCGGCTAGGCCTGTTCGCTGGCTAGCCGCCGGAGCGGGGCCAAGAGGCGGGCCGGGCCGCCCGAGGGGTAGCCCCCGGACTGCTCAGGCAACCTCGCCAGGCACACCACCGTCAGCGACGACAGGAAGCGACGCCGACTTCCAGGCCTGCATCCCACCGGCGAGGTTGACCGCGGGCAACCCGCGCCCCACCAGAGCCTCCGCCGCCTGGCCCGAGCGGCCTCCGGACCGGCAGACCATGATGAGCTTGCGATCGCTAGGCAGCTCGCCGAGTCGCCCACCGAGCTCGCCGAGGGGGATGTGAAGCGCTTGGGGCGCACGGCCCACCTGCCACTCCTCCGGTTCTCGGACATCGATCAACAACGCGCCCTCTGCGAGCAGACGAGCGGCGGCGTCGGGTGCGATGTGTTCCACCGTCAAGACCTGTTCCATGGAGCTGAGACTTTAGCCGCGCGCCGTCCCAGCCCGGCTCGGCCCGCCCCGGCCGGGCGTTGAGTATTGCTAGTTAGTTACTAGTATTCTGTTTCAATGAGAAACTTCGGCGCGACCCGACAAGTCGCCTCCATGACGGTTGCGACATTCGATGCCGTTGGTCTCGGCGACCGCAGCTACCTCATCGGCGACGGCGAGGTGGGGGTGGTGGTCGATCCGCAGAGGGACCCGTTTCCTTACCTGCAGGAGGCGGAGAAGCTCGGGATCGCCATCACCGCCGTGCTCGAGACCCATATCCACAACGACTACGTGAGCGGCGGCCTGGCACTTGCGCGGGCGACCGGCGCCACCTACGCCATCCCCGCCGGTGAGCCGGTGTCGTTCCCCGACGAGCTGCGCGCTCTCGACGACGGGGACAGCTTCCTGGCCGGAAGTCTCGAGATCACTGCCATCGCCACCGCCGGCCATACGGACCACCATCTCGCCTACCTGGTCAAGCTCGCCGACACCGCGAAAGGCGGCGAGGGCGGGGGCCACGTCGTGTGCACAGGAGGCTCCCTCCTCGTCAATGCCACCGGCCGGACCGACCTTCTCGGCCTTCCCCTCGCCGAGGATCTCGCCCGTTCGCAGTGGCGTTCGGTACGGCGCCTCTTGGCGACGCTGCCGACCGACACCCGGGTCCTTCCCACGCACGGGTTCGGCAGCTTCTGCTCCGCGACGCCGACCGGTGGCGACGTCGACGCGGTGGCGACGATCGGCCAGCAGCTCGCGCGGAACCCGGCGGCGCTACTCGACGAGGAGGAGTTCGTCGCCACCCTGCTCGCCAACCTGCCGCCGATCCCGGCCTACTACCGCCATATGGCTCCGCTGAACCGCAAAGGCCCCCAGGCACCGTCGTTCGAGCCGGTCCCGGTGCTCGACGCGGCCGCCCTCGAAGGTGCCATCCGCGGCCCGGCCTGTGTCGTCGACCTCCGCCAGCGCCGTGTGTTCGCCGCCGCGCACCTTCGCGGCAGCTTGAACCTCGAGCTCGCCGCGAACCTGACGACCTACCTCGGCTGGATCGTGCCCTTCGAAAGCGAGCTCGTCTTGTTGGCCGAGGACGAGGCCGAGATAGCCGAGGCGCGCCGGCTCATCGCCCGCATCGGCCGTGACGACCTCTCCGGAGCGGCGCTCTGGGCAAGCGCCGTGCCGGCGCCGGGCGGCACGGCGGTAGCCGGCGGCGAGCGGCTGGGCAGCTACCCGGTGGCGAGCTTCTCCGATCTTGCGGGCGAATGGGCCGAGGGCGGCGAGTCTTCGAGGCTGCAGGTGCTCGACGTCCGTCACCCGCACGAGTGGCGGGCCGGCCATCTCCTCGGGGCCCGACACATCCCCTTGCAAGAGCTAGCGCACCGGCGGTCCGAGGTGCCGGCGACGGGACAGATCTGGGTGCACTGCGGCGCGGGCTTCCGCTCCGCGGCGGCGGCTTCGCTCCTGTCAGGCTGGGGCGCGTCGCCTGTGCTGATCGACGACGCCTGGGAGCACGCCGCCGCGGCTGGGCTCCCGATCGCGAAGAACTAGGCCTTGCGCCCGTAGTCCCAGCTGAGAGCCTCTCCGGCCTGGTGCATCGCCGGTGGGAACGCCACCAGTAGTCACGGGGCCACCGTAAGTGATATAACTTCCCGATGACCACTGGGACTACTCGTAGCGTGATCGCGCACCTTTACCGGCGCGCCGGCTTCGGGGCTACGCAAGACGAGATCGACGCCGCGGTGAAGCTCGGCTTCGACGGCGCCGTCGACCAGCTGCTAGCGGGGCTCAGCGCGAAGGACGCCGCCGGCGACGCCCTGCCGCTCCCACGGCTCACACCCCTTGCGCAGTCGGCCATCCCGGGCTTCACCTACAACGACTACGAGGAGTTCATCGCGCTCTCCACGTGGTGGATCGACCGGATGATCGTGACCGACACGCCTCTGCGGGAGAAGCTCACCCTGCTCATGCACGAGCAGTTCCCGACCTCGTACGCCAAGGTCGGCTATGCGGACCTCATGTACAACCAGAACCAGATCTTCCGGACCCTCGGCCCCGGTCCGTTCGACGTGCTCACCCAGGCGGTCTCCGCCGACCCGGCCATGCTCATCTGGCTCGACACCGGGACGGACCTCAAGGCGCATCCCAACGAGAACTTCGCCCGAGAGCTCATGGAGCGCTTCACGATGGGCATCGGCAATTACAGCGAGCAGGACGTGCGCGAGGCCGCCAGAGCCTTCACCGGCTGGAGCCTCGACTACTTCTCAGGCGAGTTCTTCTTCAACCCCTACGACCACGACAACCGTGAGAAGCGGTACCTGGGCCACACGGGGCGGTTCCAAGGCCAGGACATCATCAACATCGCCACGCACACGACCGCCTCATCGCGCTGGGTCGTCTCCCGGTTCTGGAGCTGGCTCGCCTACCCCGTGACCCCGGACGACCCTGTGGTCTTGGAGCTCGCGCCTGGCTACAAGAAGGACCTCAACATGACCAACCTCCTCGAGGCCATCTTGCGTCACCCCCGTTTCGTCTCGACCCAAGCGTTGAACGGCCTGATCAAACAGCCGATCGAGTTCCTCGTCGGCACGCTGCGCCTCCTGGGACTGACGACTCAGGCCTACGAGCAGGGCTCGCTCATCTATCTTTTGGCGAACCTCGGCCAACAGCCCTTCGTCCCGTTCAATGTCGGCGGCTGGGGCCAGAACCAGTACTGGCTCTCGACTTCGGCAAGCAACAGCCAGCTCGCCCTCGCCTGGGCCGTCGCCCAGTACGCGGACCTCGCCGAGGTCGCCGACCTGAACGGCAACCCTGGTGCCCAGGTGGCCGCCGTCACGAAGATGCTCGCAGTCGAGGCCTGGTCCAACAGGACATACCAGGCGCTGTGGAAGCTGGCCGACAAGGGGAACCCGCAGGAGCTGTTGGTGCTGGCTCTCGTCTCGCCCGAATACCTCATGAACTGATCGGAGTCTTCATGTCGAGGTCGTTCACCAGACGCGACTTCCTATCCGGCAGCCTCGGCGTCGGTGCGGCGGGCGCGTTGCACACAGCGTTGGGACCGGTCCCCTCTCTGGCCCGGTCCGGCTCGGGCGCGAAAGCGCCCACAGCCGCCACGGCGGGGAAGGGGGCCGCCAGCAAGTCGCATAAATCGACGCCAGAGCGGACCCTCGTCCTGTGCACCTTGTACGGGGGCAACGACGGCCTCAACACCGTCGTCCCCTACGAGAGCTCCGCCTACAGGTCGCTGCGGGGCGGTGTCGCCATCGGCGAGGACCAGGCCCAGCCGATCGGGACGGTCGACAACTTCAAGCTCGGGCTGCACCCCGCGCTCGTCGGCATGAAGGGCCTCTGGGACGCCGGGCAGGTCGCCATCGTCCTGGGCGTCGGCTACCCCAACCCGAACTACAGCCACTTCCAGTCGATGGAGATCATGATGTCCGCCGACCCGACCGGCGACCTGCCCAGCGGCTGGATCGGACGTTGGCTGGACGCGAGCGGCGCCAGCCCGACCCGCGCCCTGTCGGTCGGCTCGCAGCTCCCCCAGGTGTTCGCCGGGATGAGCCAACAAGGTTCAACGCTCGCGGACTCGACCAACCCGGGGACCCAGCAGCCCGACGGGGACCCCTACTTCATCTCGTCGTTCTCCGAGTGCGAGCACACCTACCATCGCGAGCCCGGGCTCCAGGCTGCGATCGCCCAGACCGGCACGGACCTGCTCGTCGTCGGGGCCAAGGCCGCCTCGGCGCTCACCTCGCAGAAGCCTCCCAACGCGGTGAGCCCGAACGACCCGGGCGACATCGGCAACCAGCTCGACGTCGTCGCCGAGCTCATCAAGGCCGGGCTGCCGACCAAGGCCTACGGGGTGAGCGAGAGCAGCTTCGACACCCACGCCGGTGAGCTCGAGGCGCAAGCGGAGCTGCTCTCGCAGCTCGATGCCGGTGTCACGAACTTCATGGGCGCCTTCCCGAGCGGGTATCGGGGGCTCAGCCCGGTGATCGTGATGTTCAGCGAGTTCGGCCGGCGGCCCGAGTCGAACGCGAGCGGAGGCACCGACCACGGCTCGGCGAACATCGTCATCGTCGTCGGACCCTCCGTAAAGGGCGGCTTCTACGGCGACATGCAGAGCTTGACGAGGCTGGACGACCTCGGCAACTTCCGCTACACGACCGACATCCGGCGCGTCTACGCGACGGTGCTGGCTGAGATCATGGGCGTCGATCCGAAGGATTTCGTCGGTCCGTTCGCACCGTTGGGGTTTCTCGGCTGACGCGCCGGCAGAAACCCTCTCGCTGCCTGTTCAGGCCAGGCGGGCGATCGCGAGCGCCGTGGCGAACAGGACGGTGGACCATGCCAGCGCCCTCAGTGCGCCCTCGAGCGGGGCGAGCAGGTAGGCGCGGTCGATTCTGTCAACCTCGCCGCTCACAGCCGTGACGGTACCTTCGACGTGCTGGCTCCGGCGGCGCAGCGCTCTGGCCGGGGTGCTCAGGCGCCGCTGGGCGAGCGAGAGAGCGAAAGCACCGAGGGCTGCCAGCACAGGGGCCAAAGCCAGGGTCTCCGCCTGAGCCACATAGGCGGTAAGGACGGAGAAGGCGCCCCAGGCGGCCGCGAAACCGGCATCGTTGTGCACGATCCCTCCGAACAGCTCGGCGTTGTACGCGATCAGGACCAGCGGACCGACCACTATGAAGGGCACGAGCACCCAACCGGTTTTCGTCACACCGATCACGCCGAGGGCGACAGCAGCGGCGAGGCCGACCACTGCCGCGGTGAGGAGATAGCCGGAGCGCAACCGGGTCCGCAGCGGCCGTCCGTTCAGCTCGTCGAGGGCGTGGGCGGCGATCCCGACGGCGAAGAAGAAGCCCAACAGCGTCGCCACGAGACGAGTCGTGTTCACGAACGGGGCCAGGCAGGCGCCGATGACCACATAGGAGAGGTGCCACGCCGTGTACGGAGGATGCAGGAGAAGCCACCAGTCCCGCCACCCACCGCTGCCGGCGGCATAAAAGGCGGGTGCCACCCCGTCGGCGCTGGCTGGCAACCGGTCGGTGGTGCGTAGGGCAGCTTCACCGGTGGGCGGGACCCAGTCGGTGGTGGGTGGGGCAGCTTCACTGGTGGGCGGGACCCGGTCGGTGGTGGGTGGGGCAGCTTCACTGGTGGGCGGGACCCGGTCGGTGGTGAGTGGGGCAGCTTCACTGGTGGGCGGGGCAACCGCACCCTGGTCAGCCACCGGCTCGCCGGCCCCACATCACCAGTCCCCCACCAAGGCTCATCACCCTCGTGCCGACATCCTCGAAGCCGGCCTTGCGCCACGCGTCCACGGTCGAGGCTACGGGAAAGTCCCGATACAGCCTCGAGATGCTCGGCCCCAGGAAGCGTCCCACTCGGTACCATTCCAGACTGCCTGTGACGAGCCCTGCAACAGGCAGGACCAGGCGCGTGTAGCCCCACCACCATGCGCGCCAGAAAGCGTTCGGAGGCACCATGAACTCGAGGCTCGCCACGGCACCGCCGGGCCGCACGACGCGGGCGAGCTCGCCCAGCGTCGCCTGAGGGTCCTCCACGTAACGCAACAGGTACGTGAACGTGAGCGCGTCGAAGCTCGCGTCGGGAAACGGGAGCGCCTCGGCCCGGCCGTTCACGAGCTGGACACGCCTTGTCTGATGGGCCTGGGAGACGTTGCGCTGCCCGACACTGAGCATTTCCCGGGTGAGGTCGACGCCCACGACCTGCGCGCTCGTGCGGTCCGCCAGCTGGAGGGCCACGCCCGCGGTCCCCGACGCCACGTCAAGGACGCGCCGCGGAGAGGCGGGCACGATGCGGTCCACCATCGCCGCGCGCCAACGGGCGTTCTGCCCGAACGACAGCCATTCGGCCAAGCGGTCGTAGCGGCCCGGCAGGTCCGCGAAGAGGCGTTGCGCAAATCTGTTCCGGTCGCCGGCGATACGCGAGCTCATCAATCCCCCAACGTCGCCATGGCCCGTACCGTACCCCCTTGGTGGGCGTCAAAGGCGTGTAAGGCGGCGTCACGCGGGCGGCTCGGGGGCGATGCGGGCGAGGCGGAGCACGAACCGGCGGACGAAGCCCTCCGGATCGGGCCAGGGGAACCCCGGTGCGGATGACTTGAGGCTGACAGTCCCGTGCAGGGCGACCCAGATGGCGGTGCTGTCAGCCATCGCATCGGTGCTCGCCGACCGGCCGGCACTGATGCACGCTGCGAGCCCATCGACGAGAAGGGCAAAGCTCTCGGCACCGAACGCGAGCACAGGAGCGCCGTTCGGGGTGAAGACGACCGGCTTGCAGTAGTCGCTCCAAGTCTCGTCGCCGGCCAGCCGCCGCTCGGAGAACAGCACCCGATAGCGCGCCGGGCGTCGCAGGCCGAAGGCAACGTAAGCCTCACAGCCGGCAACAAGGCGCTCGACGGGATCGTCGCCAGCCTCCTCGCGCGCCTGTGAGATCGCCTGGGTGAGCTCGTCAAACACCCGGGCGACGACTGCCAGCATGATCGCCTCCCGGTCCGGGAAGTGGGCGTAGATGGACGGGGCGGCGATACCGACCTCGCGGGCCACCGCGCGAAGCGTCACCGCATCGTCGGTGCCTTCGCGCTCTATGAGCGCGAGAGCGCCGGAAACGATGTCCTCGGTCAAGCGAGCGCCCTGCCCGCGTGGATTGCGCTGCCGCTTGGGCCTAGCCCCGGAGGGCTGGCCATCCCTTCTGAACTCGGGGTTCGAGTCTGCTCGAAGATCTTCCACGATTCCTACTTTACATCCGTTAGCTAATCTATCTATGCTTACGATCGTAAGTCCACAAGCGTAAGCCTACCTGAGGGAAGTCACATGCCCGCCAAGACCAGCATCACCTCTGCCGCAAGCATCGATCCGCAACCGGCCGGTGGACTGCCGAGCACCCAGTGGCCGGAAGGTCATCCCCACCGCAAGCAGATCTTGCTCGTGCTCTGCCTCAGCCTGCTCGCCGGGGTCATAGACAACACGGTGCTCAACACGGCGCTCCCCACCCTTGCCAGGGTTCTGCACGCCGGCACGAGCTCGTTGCAGTGGATCGTGGACTCCTACACGCTGTGTTTCGCTGCTCTGCTGATCCCTGCCGGGGCGCTCGCCGACCATTTCGGCCGTCGCCTCTCGCTCATCTGCGGGCTGAGCGTCTTCGCCCTCGGCAGCCTGGCCGCGGCCTTCGCCCCGAACGCGGGCGTGCTGATCGCCGACAGGGTCGCGATGGGCTTCGGTGCGGCCTTCGTCATGCCGGCCACGCTCTCGATCCTGAATTCCGTCTTCCCGCCGCGTGAGCGGCCCCAGGCCATCGCGGCGTGGTCGGCGGTCGCCGGGGTCGGCGTCATCGTCGGCCCGACGCTGGGTGGCTTTCTGCTCTCGAACTTCTGGTGGGGAAGCGTGTTCCTGGTGAACGTCCCGATCGTCGCCGTGGCCCTCGCCGGCGTGCTCTGGGTCGTGCCCGAGACGGCCGATCCCGGGCGACGATCGCTCGACGTCGTGGGCACGCTGCTCGTCGGCGGTGCGCTCATAGCGATAGTGGACGCCATCATCGAAGCGCCGACCCGCGGCTGGACAGGGGGCGGCACCCTCGCCGAGGCGGCGGCCGGGCTGGCGGCGCTCGCGATCTTCGTCTTCTGGGAGCTTCGGGTCGAGCATCCGCTCATCGATATGCGGATCTTCTCCTCCCGGGCGTTCACGGCCGCTTCAGGCTCGATCACCGTGACCTTCTTCGCCCTGTTCGGCAGCCTTTTCGTCTTCACCCAGTACCTGCAGCTCGTGCACGGCTACAGCCCACTCTCGGCCGGGGTCAGGGCGCTCCCCTTCGCCTTTGCCACAGGGGCGGTCTCGCCCCTCTCGCCCATCTTGGCCAAGCGTCTCGGCAACAGGGCGGTCATCTCGGCGGGACTCGCGCTGATGGGCCTCGGCCTGCTCGACCTGTCAACTGCCAAGGTCACCACGGGCTATCCCGCCTTGGCGCTGGCGGTGGCGATCATGGGACTCGGCATGGGCCTCGTGGTGGCTCCGGCGAGCTCGACGATCATGACGACGGTGCCCGCTCATCAGGCAAGCACGGGGAGCGCTGTCAACGACACGATCCGCGAGGTCGGAGGGTCCCTCGGGGTCGCCATCGTCGGCAGCCTCGCCGCTGAGGTCTATCGCAACCGGCTCAGCACAAAGCTTGCAGCTCACCACGCGCCCGGCCTCGTGGTGCACCTAGCCACCGGTTCGCTCGCCGCCGCCGACGCTGTCGGCAAGAGCATCGGGGGCGTGCGCGGCGGAGAGATCGTGAGCGCGGCACACGATACCTTCACGACCGCCATGGCCCTCGGTGTTCGGGTTGCCGGCGCGGTCGCCCTCGCCGCCGCCCTCGCCACAGTCGTCGCCATCCCGCGATCGCAAGGCGCTCGCGCCGCCAAGCGCGTGCCCGCAGAGGTCGAGCTCGCCGCCGCAGGCTCGCCCGCCTGACGGCACCGACCGGGCGACCGGCTCCCGGGGCCCTGGCGCTCGGCCGGGTGCCGTTCCACGGTCCCTGCGATCGGAGGCGGAGTCGGACAAACTGAGGCAGTGACCGATCTCAGCCCGGCCGATCCCAGCCCGTCGACGGCCGAGATCGGCTTCCACTCGATCACCGAGGCTCGCCACCTGCTCGAGCGGGGTGCCACCACCTCGGTGCAGCTCGTAGAGACATTGCTGCGACGCATGACCGAGCTCGACACGGGCGGTATCAGGCTGCGGGCGACTATCGCCGTCTGCCCCGATGCGATCGAGGCCGCACACGCGTTGGACGCCGAGCGAACGCGGGGGGTGATCCGGGGTCCTCTCCACGGCATTCCCGTGCTCGTGAAGGACAACATCGACACCGCCGGCAAGGAGGGCACGACGGCCGGTTCGCTTGCGCTCGCCATGACCCGGCCGCTCAAAGACGCCGTCGTCGTGCAGCGGCTGCGGGCGGCCGGCATGATCGTCATGGCGAAGTCCAACCTCTCCGAATGGGCCAACTTCCGTGACAAGCGTTCCTCGAGCGGATGGAGCGCCGCCGGCGGCCAGTGCCTCAACCCCCACGCCCTGAACCGCTCACCGGGGGGCTCCAGCTCCGGCTCGGGTGCCGGGGTGGCCGCCGGGATGGCTCCTGTTGCAGTCGGTACCGAGACCGACGGGTCGATCCTGTGCCCTGCGGCGCTCAACGGCGTCGTCGGGATCAAGCCGACTGTAGGACTCACAAGCCGCACCGGGGTCGTCCCGGTCTCCTCGAGCCAGGACACGGTCGGACCGATCGCGAGATGCGTCGCCGATGCCGCCGCTCTTCTCGGGGTTCTAGCAGGCGGCCCGGCAGGTGCCGACCCGCTCGACGCGGCCACGCTGAACCGCCCCAGAGATCTGCCCAGTGATTACCTGAGTTATTGCGACGCCGGCGGGCTGTCGGGGACGCGTATCGGCGTCCCGCGCCAGGCGTACTTCGGCTACAGCACAAAGGCAGACGCGCTCGTCGAGGCTGCTCTGCGAGTCGCCCGAAAGGCGGGGGCGGTGATCGTCGATCCCGCGGACATCGCGACGGTCGAGGCCATATCGCAGAGCACCGACGAGACGACCGTGCTGCTCCACGAGTTCAAGACCGGCATTTCGGCCTACCTGGAGACAAGGCCGCCCGCACCCGGCCAGCCGCGCAACGTCGCGGAGATCGTCACGTTCAACGAAGAGCACGCCGACGACGAGCTCTGTCTCTTCGGGCAAGACGTCTTGATCGCCGCCAGCGCGGCCGGTGAACTCGATGATCCCGCTTACCTCGGGGCCAGAGCGCGCAATTGGCAAAGGGCACGCGAGGACGGCATCGACGCCGCGCTCGGGAAAGCCGATGCCGACGTGCTCGCCTTCCCGACCATGGGACCGGCGTGGTGCATCGACCATGTCAACGGAGACTCGCATACGCGGTCCTGCTACCAGGCCATCGCGGTCGCGGGCTACCCGGCGATCAGCCTCCCCGTCGGCAAGGCGAGCGGCCTCCCGGTAGGGCTTTGCCTCGTCGGGCCGGCCTGGAGCGAGCCCACGCTCATCCGGATCGCCTTTGCTCTCGAGCAGGCACTCGCGCTCGGAGATGATCTTCGGCCAGCCTGGCTCTCGCGAGTTTGAGGGCGGCGACCACCGGGGAGGGCACCAACCTCATCAGGTGCCCAGCGAGAAATCGCCGCCCGAGAACTCCCGCAGCCGCTCGACGAGCCGGTCCACGAAGTCGACCTGACCTTTCAGGAGCTTTCGTTTGGCTGTTGCCACCGTCATCCACGCCGCGCGATCGACCTCGGGCCAGGAACCCTTCCTGCCGGAGCGGGGCGGCCACTCCATCTCGAACTCGTTGCTGACGACGCTCTCGGTGTCGACGTCGCCTTCGACCGCCCATGCCCGGACCCTCTTCCCGTTCGGCTGCCGAAGCTCGCCCAGGTCGATCCTCGGCCCCGTCGGCGGTTCCTGGGCCAGTTCCTCCGCGAATTCCCTATTCGCCGCAGCTTCAGGATCCTCACCCGGCTCGTACTCCCCCTTGGCGATCGACCACGCGCCCTCGTCCTTGGCCGCCCAGAGCGGGCCGCCAGGATGCACGACGAGGACCTCGAGAACCCGGTCCTTGCTGAAGCGATAAGGCAGCAACCCTGCGCTTGGTACCGGCATCTTCCCCACCTTCCGGCCCGCGCCAGGATGCCTCGCGAATCGCGCCATTAGGACACGAGCTCGGAGCGATCGTAGAGTACGAACCGGCCCGGCTAGCCCCAGTCGTAGCTAGCCCCCGTAGCTCAGGGGACAGAGCAGCGGTTTCCTAAACCGCGTGTCGCAGGTTCGAGTCCTGCCGGGGGCGCAGGTAAAGTGATACTGTAGAGGTTGTAGATACGAGTTTCGACTACTTTCGGACTACAACCTCAGGAGTGACCGATGAACGGCACTAAGACCGAAGTCGCTCCGGGCACCTGGCGCTTGCGCGTCTACATCGGCCGCAACGCTAAGGGCTACCCCGTGCAGCGCAGCAAGACGATCCATGCCGGGGGCAAGAACCCGAAGCCCGGCGCCGGCATCCGCCTGGCCGAGCGCGAGCTGGCGAACATGATCGCCGAGGCGAACAAGGGCAACACCGCTTGCGGAACTGAGACGGTGGGCGATCTCCTCGACCTGTTCCTCGAGCACATGGAGTCCACCGACCGCTCGCCCAACACGCTCCGCGGTTACCGCCAGATCGCAAACACCGTCGTGCGACCCGAACTCGGCAAGATCAAGCTCAGTCGGCTCACGGCGCGCGACCTAGATCGCCTTTACGCCAAGCTCAAGGCGAAGGGCAACGCGCCTATGACGGTGCGTCACGCTCATACGTTCATCGGTTCCGCCTTGCACCAGGCCGAGCGATGGCAGCTCGTGGACCGCAACGTCTCGCGCCAGGCGACACCTCCGCCGGTTCACGCGGCAGAAGTCGTCGCCCCGAAGCCCGCCGAGGTGCAAAGGATCATCGAGGCGGCCGAGGCGATCGAACCGATGCTCGCTGCGCTGCTACTCACCGCCGCGCTAACGGGCGCTCGTCGTGGCGAACTCTGCGCGCTCCGCTGGGATGACCTCGACTGGCAGGCTGGGACGTTGCGAATCGCCCGGTCGGTCTACGAAGTGGTAGGCGGTGGCTGGGCCGAGAAGCCGACCAAGACTCACGCGACCCGACGCATCGGCCTCGATGAACTCGGACTCGCGATCCTGCAACGCCATCGGGCATCGGTCGATGCACTCGCCCTCGAGCTGGACGTGACGGTCGCCCCGGACGCGTTCATCTTCTCGCGCTCGCCCGCCGGCCTCGAGCCGATCCGGCCTGGTGTCGTGTCTAGGTTCACGAGCCGGGTCGCCAAGGCAGCCGGCGTCGGCACCCACCTTCACGCCTTGCGCCACTTCAGTGCTACGCAGGCCATCGCTGCCGGCTTCGATGCCGTCACGGTCGGCGCCCGTCTCGGGCACGCTGACCCGTCGATAACACTGCGCGTCTACAGCCACGCAGTCGAGCAAAGGGACCGGGAGCTTGCAGCCAGCCTCGGACGGACCTTGGCGCTGCCGAAGGGACGATCCGGGACCGAGACACATCCCGGAGGTATGGTCCGCGAAGAGGACGAACAAGGGTGACCAAGGACGACGACGCGGCGGACGCCTTCTTCGAGAAGCACGCCGTAGCAAAGGAAATCTGGCAGGCGAGGCCGTATGAGCGGTGGGAGCTTGGCGACCCCGGAAACATCGCGCGCCGCCACTTCGCCGACATGAATCGCAACCAGAGAGCGCATGTCAGCAAGGTCGTCAACACGGCCCCCGGCTGGGTGATTCGGCGTTATCCTCCACCGCTCCCCGACCTCCCCAAGATTTACCCCGAGCAGCGCCCGGACTGGCCGGTGCAAAGCCGCGAACCCAGAAGGCACTGGCACGGCAGCGGCGAACCTCCACCCGATCCCAAGTGGTATCGGGTGTTCACAGGCGATCCGGATGACCCTTACTCGTCCCTCTACGAACACATCCACCAGAAGAAGGACGACAGCGAGGACGAGACCAAGCCGAAGCACCCGGACGACAAGCTCGGCGCAGACGGTCGCAACTGTTCGCGCAATCAGCACCTCGGCACCAATACAGAGGAGATCCACACCCATTTCGATTTCGCCAAGTACGTCTTTCCGCCGGCGCCGAAGATGGAAGGGGGGTGGACCCATGACCACGACTGGGTGGAAGACGACAAGGGGCAACGGAAACCGCGAAAGTGGCAACCCAAGGCGGGGCAGAAGGGGATGACCCGCGACGAGGTCCGCAACGAGCACCTGGCGAACTACCACGACGACGGGATCGACAAGGTTGGGCTACATCCCCATCCTGGTCGTAAGGTCAAGGACCCGACCAACCCCATTGCATCCCGGCTGGACGTCCACCCGATGGCGATGCAAAAGATCAAGGAGAAGTCGATCGTCTACTTCGCCATCGAGGGTTGTATCAAGGCCGACGCGATCCTGACAGCCGGAGGCGCCGTCTTCAGTGTCCCGAGCGTGGGGCAGTGGGACTGTAAGGAACTTGAAGATTTCGCCCGTTATTACCTAGCGCGCAAGATCGTAGTCATCGTCCCGGACGCCGACTGGGAGACCAACCCCAACGTCTACACGCAGGCCTTTCTCTGTTCGAGCAGACTTCGCAGGTTCTACGTTCCCGAGGTGATCGTGGCCGCGCCGCCGCCGTACCGGCTTGGCAAGAAGACGAAAGGGGTCGACGACTTTCTCCACGAAGGTGGCCACCTTGAGGAGTTGATAGTTGTCGATTCGGTGCCGCCGGAGGAACTCCCGCCAGGGGTTCCCCAGATCAAAATAGGATCGCGTCACGTCTCTCCCCTCGGTTGCATCATAAGGGCACTCGAGCTAGAGCGCGGAAACATCAGAAAGGATCGATGGGAACGGGACGCGAAGCTGGCTGGGGCGCTTTCCGCCTACGCCGGAGAAGATGGCATCTTCGCTAGATCTTCTAGGTCCACGAAACTCGTGACATTGTGACAAGTTTTCCTGGACAGCGAAACGGCGAGGGTGGAAGATAGTTATGGACGTGCACCTTGTTTCGCCTGGGAATATCGACCTCTTGTGTCGCCCAGGGTCAGCTCAACAAGTGCGGGTCTGCGATATGTGGCGGCGCGCCGTCACTTGTTTATCGGCTTGTCAGTAGTTGTGCGCGGTTTATCGCGGGTTCACGAACTTGGGCAGTCCGCCCGAGGGACGGCTTTGCCGGCCCGACAAACTCAACGTGCACGCGGTCGCGACGGGAGGAGGCCGGGAGGGGGGGCCTGCCCCCCTCCCGCTAATGCCCCCGAGATGTTGATGAAGATATGGGGCATGAAACGCCAGGAGGTCTACCCCGCCCTCGAGGGGCTGAAAGAGATCAGAGCGATAGAGGCCTACGACGCCCGTGACGTGACCGAGTTTGCCAAGAAGCACAACATCGACACAGCCGCCGCCCTGGATCATCCCGACTTCGCGGGCGGCGAGGGAGATCTGCGAACGCATAGGAGCCACTTCAGTGGTCACGAGGAGTGGGTGGAGAAGCCGATCATCAAGCTCATTCCAGAGCTTCGGTCCAAGCGCCGTCAGGAAACCTTACTTGAGCGGATCACGTGGTACTCACCCACCGGCCAGGCGCACTTCCCGTCAGAGGTCTTCGAGGTATTAAACCCCAGGTCAGAGCCGAAGTCTGAATAGGGAGGAACCGGCTCGACCGGATCACCCCCAAACACGAAGCCCGGTCCACACGGACCGGGCTTTTTTCATGCCCAAGAAGGGGGGGCAACCTGATGACTGTTGCATTGCCCGCCGACGTTCGGCCGCTCGCTTGGGCCGCTGAGCAGCTCGGCATAGGCGAGAGCACCGCCTACCGACTCGCCCCGCTCGGCCAGATACCCGGCGCGTTCAAGGTTGGCGCGCAGTGGCGCGTAAGTGTCGTGAAGTTCACCCGCGCCGTCCACGGCACCGAAGTCGATCCGAGACCGTCGTGAGCCCGGACCTAGACCAGGCCCGGGCACTTCTCGACGCCGACCCGGACGTGCTCTGCCGGCTATGGCAGAAGGTCGACGCGTTGGCGAAGCATCGGAAGCTCGACCCCGAGCTACGGGGGAACATCCTTCGCGTCGCCGAGAAGGTCGAGCCGACACTCGTCGAGCAGCTCAAGATCGAACTCGACGAAGCCACACCGGCAGCGGTCCTCGAGGCTCACCCGGAACTGATCGAGGACCGTCCAGCCCTGGGCGCGTTCCCGCGCCGTGACAGCATCGAGGCTCCGACGGTCGACGAGTGGATTCGCGAAGACTCCCGCCGCCTTCGCGGCGTCGTGTTCGAGGCTTGCCGATTCTGCAAGGACGATCGACGCGTCGCTGAAGGCGCGCTCGGCCTGGCAGAAACACTCGGCCTCGACTTGCACCTCGCCGCCGACATCGTCGGCTACGCACTCCGCGACGCGCGGTATCCGCAGGCGGCTATCCGATGACGGCTATGCCAGCTCCCGAAATAGTCGACGAAGCGCTCGAGAAGGCCCGGCCGCGGCGGATGCTGGCTGAAGTAGTGAGCGCTCGCGTCACGCACCAGCAAGCCGCCAGGATCACGCCCAGCAAGCCGGAATGGCTCTGGACGGGTTGGCTACTGCTCCGCGCTCTGAACCTGCTCACCGGGCGACAGGGCTCCGGCAAATCGACGTTTGCCGCTCACATTGTCGCCGCACTTACGGCCGGCATCCCGCTACCGGGCGACATCGGCCGCGAGCCGATGACGTGCGCGGTGCTATCGCTCGAGGAGCCGCCGGATCGCGTCGTCGCACGCTTGCACGCTGCTGGCGCCGACCTCGAGCGCGTGGAAGTCCTCGGCGACGTCGAGGACCACGACGAGGACGGCAATCCCTACCGTCGCCGCTGGTCACTACCGCGCGACATTTCGATCCTTGGCAGGGTCATCGAGGAGCTTGCGATCCAACTCGTCGTCATCGACGGCCTCGGCTACTCGATCGTCGGGGACAGCCACAACTACGCCGTCGTAGGTTCGGCGCTCGCCGCGCTAGCTGGTGAAGCCGAGCGAACCGGCGCGGCGATCTTCGGACTAGTCCACCCGCCGAAAGGCGCGAGCGATCCTGTCACGGCGGCGATCGGCTCGACGGCATGGACAGCCATTCCCCGTATCTCGATCGTGCTCGGCATCGACCCGAACGACGACACGGGCGCGCGGCGCGTCGTGCGCGTGGCGAAGACGAACTACAAAGAGCCCGAGAACGGACTTCAGTTCATCATCGGCGACGATCCCGAGTTTGAGTGCGGCTACGTCGCCAACCTTTACAGGGACGACACCGCAGCCGAGGACATCGTCGCCGCGCCGGTCAGCCTCGAGGAAAAGGGCGCGCGGGCTGAAGCGCGCGACATTCTGCGGTCGCTGCTCGCCGATGGACCGATGGACGCTGCCGAGGTCATCAAGGCAAGCGGAATCAATGCCGCCTCGCTCAAGCGACCCCGCAAGGACATCGGAGTCATCGCCGAACCTCGGCGAAACGGGCTCGGTCGCGTCGTCGGCTGGACTTGGAGGCTGCCAGAAGACCAGAGGTACAACCCCTCATGGCTTACGGATTCTGGTTCCTCTGGTTCCTCTGGACACCACCAGGATAAACAGGCTGTCTCTGTACCAGAGGAACAAGCCAGGGAATCTGTCACCCTGGACTTCGGAGCGCTCTTGTGAGCCTCGACAACTTCGGCTTTGGCGATTGTCGAGCAAAGGTCGACAGCCAGCTCACGTCGCACTGCTCACAAGTCGCCGTCAATGCGAGCGGACTTTGTCGGTATCACGAGAAGCTCTACCTCGGGTTGACGGTCGGGTACGTACCGGAGTCGCTGTCGACGATCATTCGCAAGAGGACGAAGCCGTGAGCCGCTCTCACAGCCACGCCGGCAAAATCGGGCCGGAGCGGCGCCAGCACGTCTCACGGTCGCTCGCTCGGCAACAAGAGCCCAAGCCGCTGCCGAAGGTGACATGGAACGGGCCTGTTTCGTCGAGCGCGCCTGTCGTCAGCCTTCGGAGGTTGGGCGAACGCCTCATCGAAGTGGCCGACTTCTCCGGCGAGGCGATTTAGCGGCTTAACGGGAAAATCAGGGGGAGCGCCATCCATGCGGGTCTGGCCTGGCAAATGACGGCGAGATTCTGACCCGCGCACGCCGTCTACCAGGGCCAAAACGTTTCTCCCCGTCTCCGTGTAGCGGTTGCGCGATGTGGTGCATGACGTTACCCCGTGCCGCCAAAAGGATCTATATCTCACTTGCCGCGGCGGACCCGCATGGTCAACTTTTCCGTCTCTGGTGTCCAAACCTTCTGAACGTGGAGAGATAACCCAAATGACTGCCACCTGTACCTTCTGTGGCGTCGTGTTCGAGTTCTGGCACGGCCAGGGACCGCGGCGCCTTTACTGCTCGCCCCGTTGCCGCTACGCGGCCCGCGATGCCAAACGATTCCTGCCCATCGGGTCGACCGTGACGGCCGTATGCGCCAACTGTGGCCAGGCCTTCGCGTACGTCTCAACCACGAAACGCCGCAAGTTCTGTCTGGATTGCAGACCAAGAAAGGAAGCACTGAAGTGACCGACACAACCGAAACCCCCGACTTGGCCGAATGCCTCGCCGTCAGCGCCGATGACCCGCTTGAGGCGCTGCTCATCCGACGCGCCGTCGAGTGGCTGTCCTCCGGCGGTCACTACGGACTCAAGCCGCCGGGAGTTGGCGAAATCCTCGAGGCCGCATTCTTGCAGGCTGTCTCGCACTTTGGAGACGTGAGCTGGTACGACCCCTCCCTGCACTGGGATGAAGTCGAGCTCAAGGTCCGAGAGATCCTGTCCGAGTTCGTCACTGGCGAAGGGGACGACTTCGATGCCTAACCCCGACGAAGACACCGTCCGCCGCCTCGATCGCCTCGAGGAAGGCCTCGAATGCCTCACCCAGCTCCAAGCCAACGGCACCAACATCGGTCGCCTTCGCCGCAGCATCGGCGACCTCGCCGCCGCCTCCAACAGGCTTGTCGACCTAGTCATCGAGGCCCAACGTGAGCGCGCCGCGCGCCGCGAGACGCGCCCCCTCGTAGGAAGTGAGAAGCGCTAATGCCCGTCCTCACTGATGAACAGGCCGCCTCGTTACTCGAAGCCGACCGCCTGGGCGCCCTCGAGGCCGAAGTCGCCGCGTTGCGCCGTGCCAAGCAAGCCGAGCAAACCGCGGCCAACCAGCCGCCTGGGCCGGCGGCAAAGCCGCGAACGCAGTTCGCCTCAGAGCTCGACCGGCTGCAAGAAGAGAAGCGCCTCGCCCGGCTGAAGGCCAATGAGGAAGCCGCAGAGGCCGCACAAAAGCAAGCCAAACGTGACGCCCCGTTATTGGCGAAGCGCAACGCCGAACTGGCCAAGCTCGAGGAGCAGGAAGCCACGCTCCGGGTCGAAGCCGCCAAGCTCGAGAAGCTGGCGAACGCCGTGCGGGCCGAACGGTTCGCCTTGGCGGGAAAGGCGCTCAGATGACCGCAAAGATCCATGGTTACGCGTCGATCTTCAATCACCCCTACGAAATCGGCGCCGGCAAAAAAGAGGTCGTTCTGCCTGGGGCATTCAAAAGGACCCTCAGTGAAGGCCCCGACGTCCAATTGCTCATCGGCCACACGGGGATTCCGCTTTCGAGAACGAAGGCCGGGACTCTGAGCCTCGAGGAGGACAACCGAGGGCTCAAGTTCGAGGCGACCGTCGATGAGACTCGGGGCGATGTCTCTGATCTGCTCAAGGCCATGTCGGCTGGGGCCTTGGACGCCGCAAGCTTTGCGTTCCGCTGTACGGCCGACTCGTGGAACGAGGATTTCAGCCTCAGGACCGTGAAGTCGGTCAGCATACACAGAGGTGATATCGCGATCTGCGCCCAAGGTGCGAACGAGCTGGCCTGGAGCGCAGTCGGTCCCGCCGATCTTGCCTCCCGCCGTGCCGCCGCCGAGGCTATCGGAAAGAACATGCGAGGTTCCGTCCCGTTCGAGGCCTTTGCAGTCGAGCACGTCCCCGGCCCTGAGCGCCGCGCATTAGGCGAAGTGGGCTTTATCACCGTCGATCTTGAGCCGCTGTTCGGCCGGGCGTCCACGCGTGCCCGAACGGCTCTCACTACCCGCGCCGCCTTGGCGCTGCCGCTCACGAAGCACTGGCAGCCTTGCAAGCGCTGCGGGAAGACTGGCAAGGTCGACCTCGGCGGCAAGGTTCGCGTCACGTGCCCAAACTGCCGAGGCACCGGCGCGCTGCGGGTATCGGTCGATGCGCCCCACGCGAGCACTACGGCCGATGGCAGCTCCCGAGCCCGCCGGGTCAACGAGCACGCCCGTTTGATGGCCATCGGGATCAAAGTCGGCAGCCTGCGTGGCACCAACGATGGGGTCGATGTCGCGTGTGATCTGTGCTCGGGAACCGGCCGTATCCGGGCGGGAAAGGTGACATGCCCCGCTTGTAATGGCACTGGAAAAGCCCCGCCCCCAGATGACGACGGCACCGCTAAGAACGCCACCTCGGCCTTATCGACCGCCTCGATCGCCGCGGGCCTCGAGTCCCGTAGCACCCCGATCAAGTCGGACGGCGGCGCCGGCCTCACAGTGAGCCCGTGTCCTAAGTGCAAGGGGAAAGGCCGCCTTCCGCTACCGGGCGGCGGGAAGGCTCGCTGCCCGCGCTGCCACGGCTCGGGCGCCGACGTGGCGGGCAAGCTCGACCCGACAAAAACGACGACCCCTAGCCCCGTGGCCCGTTCGACCGCGTCGCTGCTTGGCCTCGATCGGCGAAGCGACTACAGCCAAGCCGAACTAAAGGCGCTCTGGCTGAAGGGCGCGGCCTACAAGGACCCCGAAGACGGGCATTTCTGCTTCCCGACCTCGACCACGGCCGAGTTTCAAAAGGCCTGCAAGATGGTCCAGCTCACCGGCCCGGAGGGTAAGGCGCGTGAGTCCGTGCGCCGCTACCTCATCGCCCGGGCGAAGGCGATGGGCACGGCGAACTTGCTACCCGAAAACTGGAACTCGGACGGCACGATCGCATCTTCGAGGGCCTTCCACTACTAAAAGCCCCCAGGTTCGCACCGGGCGTGTGCTGGGGAGCAAGAGCGCCCGGTGTCGCCGCCGCCGTGGTTTCTCCTTTTCCCGCGGCGGCGGCACGACGCGAGAAGGCCTCCAGCCGAAGCCAGGGCGCTCTCGTAGAAC
>JBEKBT010000039.1:0-27310 GCA_050015255.1 Acidimicrobiales bacterium | reverse complement strand
TGAAGATCGGCCCGCTTCCGCTCACGAGCGTCGCGGCGTCAGTCCGTACTGCATCGCGCGTCGGAGGATCATCGAGGTCGATCACCTCGCCACCGCGAGCCTCGGCCAGCTGGTGGAGGAGGTAGGTCTTCCCAACCGTTCGGGGGCCTTGCAACAAGAGCAGTGGCTCCTCTTCGAGACGAGCGAGCGCGAGGTCATGAACTCTCCGCTCGTACCCCGGCATCTGAGCCATCTCGTCAGGCTACTGCTCAGTTCACCAATTTCGCGGCCGATTATTCACCGATCTCGCGAGTAACGACCGACCAACTTCGCAGCCCTCAAACCACCAAAGTCGCGCTTCCAGAATGCGCCCCGAACAGACCCGAACAGACCCGAACAGACCCGGAGAGACCATCCTCGCACCCCCGTGCCCGTTACTCCTGTGTCAGATTTGTGTCAGATCGGACGGAGGCTGCTCTTTATCCACAGCATAACTACACGCTGACCTGCGATTTTAGTGTGGGGCTACTCAGACTCGAACTGAGGACCTCAGCATTATCAGTGCTGCGCTCTAACCAGCTGAGCTATAGCCCCGACGAAACGGTCACGCTACACCAACCACGTCGCGAACCCTGAAGCGACCGTGACTCAGATCAACGGATCGGAAGCCGGGGCTGGTCAGCAGGGGCCTCTGTCTCCTGGGGGACCTTGGTCACCGCGGCAACCGTCTGGCCGTCGTCGAGGTTCATAACCCTGACCCCTGTCGCGTCCCGGCCTTGAGCTGCGATCTCCCGCACCGAGGTGCGGATCATCACGCCTGCCGAGGAGACGACGATGATCTCGTCCTCGAGGGACACCATGAGGGCGGCGACGACGGCTCCTCGGCGCTGGGTGAGCCTGATGCCCCGCACGCCCTGACCGCCCCGGGTCTGGGAGTTGAAGTGGTCGAGCTTGGTGCGCTTGCCATAGCCGGCGTCGGTGACGATCAACAGGTCCACTCCATCGCGAGCCACGTCGCACGACACGACCTCGTCGCCTGCACGTAGGCGCATCCCCCGGACACCGGCCGTGCTGCGGCCCATGGGACGAACCTCGGACTCTGCGAAGCGGATGGCCGTGCCGTGCTTGGACACCATCAGCAGGTCGTCGTTCCCGCTTGTCCGGACGACCCGGACGAGCTCGTCGCCTTCGTTCAGGTTGATGGCGATGAAGCCCTCGCGCCGCGACTTGTCGTACTCGGAGAAGGCCGTCTTTTTCACGTGGCCGCTCTTCGTGGCGAAGACCAGGTACTCGTCGGGATCGAACGTCCGGGTCTCGACGATGGCCTGGATGCTCTCCCCAGGCTCCAGTGGGAGGAGGTTGACTATCGGCGTTCCCCGGGCGTTGCGCTCCTTCACGGGCACCTCGTGCGCCCGCAGCCGGTAGACCTTCCCCCGATTGGAGAACAGGAGCAAGTGCGAATGCGCCGTCGTGTGGAGGACCTGGTCGATGAGGTCCTCCTCCTTAAGCTTGGTGCCCTGCACCCCGCGGCCACCGCGTGCCTGAGCCCGGAAGGCGTCGGCTGGGACCGCCTTTATGTAGCCCGCGTGGGTGAGGGTGACAACGATCTCTTCGTCCTCGATGAGGTCCTCCACGAAGAGCTCGCCCGGATCGTGGACGATGCGGGTCCGTCGTGGTTCGGCGTGTTGCTGCTTGACTGCCTCGAGCTCCGAGGAGATCACGGCACGAAGCCGGGCAGGGTCGCCCAGGATCGCCTCGAGCTCCGCGATCGTCTCCCTCAGCTGGGCCATCTCGGACTCGAGCTCACTGCGGCCGAGCCGCGTCAGCCGGCCGAGGGTCATGTCGAGAATGTGGTTTGCCTGCTCCTCGCTGAAGGAGAACGGCTCTTGCATCAGATTCGTCCGCGCCTCAGGGCGGTCCGCCGAGGCACGAATTCTCGCGATCACCGCATCGAGCATGTCGATGGCACGAAGCAGCCCTTCGACGATATGGGCACGCGCCTGTGCTTTGCGAAGCCGGAATTGCGATCGCCGCGTGACGACTTCCACCTGGTGCGCTACGTAGGCGGAAAGAGCCTGGGCGAGATTCAAAAGCCGCGGCACGCCGTCGACGAGAGCCAGCACGTGCACACCGAAGGTGGACTGCAGCGGCGTGTGCTTGTAGAGGTTGTTCAGCACGACGTTGGCGTTCGTATCCCGCTTCAAGGTGATGACCAGGCGTGACACGCGTCCGGCCGAGTCGTTCTGCACACTGCTGATCCCGGTCAGCTCACCGGAGTCGATGGCGTCGGCGATCTTCATCTCTATGCCCGCCACCGAGGTCTGGTAGGGGATCTCCGTGACGATGATCTGGTCAGCGCCCGAACGCGACTCGGTGATCTCCGCCACCGCGCGCAGCTTGACCGAGCCGCGTCCGGTTCGGTAGGCGTCGATCAGGCCAGCCCGCCCGAGAATAAGTGCTCCGGTAGGGAAGTCGGGCCCCTTGACGAAACGCATCAGCTCGTCCGGCGTCGCCTCGGGGTGCTCGAGTAGGTACAAGGTCGCGTCGATGACCTCACCGAGGTTGTGGGGCGGAATGTTGGTCGCCATGCCGACGGCGATGCCCTGGGAGCCGTTGACCAAGAGGTTCGGGAAGCGGGCGGGCAGGACGACAGGTTGAACCTCGTTGCCGTCGTAGTTGGGGATGAAATCGACAGTCCCCTCGTCGATGCCGTCGAGCAGCGCGAGCGCGAGCGGAGCGAGCCGGCACTCGGTGTAGCGCATCGCGGCGGGGCCGGCATCGGGTCCCGGAGCACCGAAGTTCCCGTGACCGTCGATGAGCGGATGCCGAAGGCTGAAATCCTGGGCCATGCGGGCCAGGGCGTCGTAGATCGCCAGGTCTCCATGCGGGTGGAAGCGCCCCATCACGTCGCCCACGACCTTGGCGCACTTGGCATGGGGTCGGTCCGGACGCAGCCCAGTGTCCGACATCCCGTAAAGGATCCGGCGGTGAACTGGCTTCAGGCCGTCTCGGACGTCGGGGAGCGCCCTCGACACGATGACCGACATGGAGTACTCGAGAAAGGAGCGCTCCATCTCCTCTTGGATCTCGATCGGCTCGATCGCACCGACCACGGCGCCGCCGTCACCGGGTGCATCCGAATTGTTCCCGTTACCTCGTGCCATGAACCGCACTGCCTCCGCTGCTTGTGTTGAGAATCGGGCCCTGCCGACCGCTACCGGCCGGAGCCGGGCCGAGGATCAAATGTCCAGGAAACGGACGTCTTTTGCGTGGGTCTGGATGTAGCTGCGGCGCACGTCCACATCGTCGCCCATGAGGATCGAACAGATGTCGTCCGCGATCGACGCCTGCTCCATCGTGACCTGCAGAAGAGACCGGAGGCTGGGGTCGATCGTCGTGTCCCGGAGCTCGGTGAAGTCCATCTCACCGAGGCCCTTCAGGCGTTGGAACTCCTTTGTGTGACTCGGGTGCTCGGCGAGGAACCGTGCCCGCTCGACGTCGTCTTTCAGGTAGACCTTGGCGTTGCCGACCAGTGTCGAGTACAGCGGGGGCTGGGCGACATACACATGGCCCGCCTCGATCAGAGCCTTCATCTGGCGCATGAAGAACGTCAGCAGCAAGGTGCGTATGTGTGAGCCGTCGACGTCCGCGTCAGCCAGCAGGATCACTTTGTGGTAGCGGATCTTGGCGAGGTCGAAGTCGTCTGCCACCCCGGCACCGATCGCAAGGATCAGTGCCTGGACCTCGGCGTTCTTCAACATCTTGTCGACCCGGGCCTTCTCGACGTTCAAAATCTTGCCCCGGATCGGCAAGATCGCCTGGGTGCGTGGGTTGCGGGCGTCCTGCGCGGTGCCGAGCGCTGAAAGTCCTTCGACTATGAACAGCTCGGACTCGCGCGGGTCGCGCGACGAGCAGTCGACAAGCTTGCCCGGAAGACCGGCTCCGTCCAAGGCGTTCTTACGCCGTGTGAGGTCCCGGGCTTGGCGCGCGGCGACGCGGGCGCGTTGCGCGAGCAGTGCCTTCTGGACGATCTGACCGGCTTCTCTCGGGTTCTCCTCCAGCCATTCGGCGAGCTTGTCGTTCGTGGCCTTCTCGACGAGCGATCGGATGGAGACGTTGCCCAACTTCGCCTTCGTCTGGCCCTCGAATTGTGGATTCGTCAATCTGACTGACACGATCGCGGTGAGTCCCTCGCGGATGTCCTCCCCGGTGAGGTTGTCGGCAGACTCCTTCACAAGGCTGCGCTGCCGGGCGTACTTGTTGATGACGTTCGTGAGGCCTTTCTTGAAGCCCTCCTCGTGCATGCCGCCTTCACCGGTCGCGATGCCGTTCGCGTACGAGTAGATGCTCTCGTAGTAGCCCGTGTTCCACTGTAAGGCGACCTCGACCTCTTGATCAGGCTCGGCCTGGACGAAGGAGGCCACCTTGCGGAAAAGGGGCTCCTTGGAGGTGTTGAGGTGCTTCACGTAGTCGACGATCCCGCCCGTGTAGCGAAAGGTCTCTTCGGCCTGATGGCCCGGCCGTTCGTCTTTGAAGCGGATCTCGAGACCCCGATTGAGGAAAGCCATGACCTGCAGCCGCTCGAGCACGGTCTGCGCCCTGAACTCCGTCTCCTCGAAGATCGTCGGGTCGGGCCAGAACGTGACTATGGTGCCCGTCCGACCTCGGGGCGAGGGACCGACCACTCGAAGTGGCTCTACGGGCTTGCCCCCGTCGACGAACCCCATCCGGTGGCGTTGACCGTTTCTATCGATCTCGAGCACGAGATGGGTCGACAAAGCGTTCACGACCGATACGCCGACCCCGTGCAGGCCACCGGAGACCTTGTAGCTCCCGCCCCCGAACTTGCCGCCGGCGTGCAGGACCGTGAGCACGACCTCTGCCGCCGTCTTGTCGGGGTAGCCCGGGATCGGGTCGACAGGAATGCCCCGCCCGTTGTCGGCCACCCGGCAGGCGCCACTGGCGAGGAGGGTGACGTCGATGCGGGTGCAAAAGCCCGCCATCGCCTCGTCGACGGCGTTGTCGACCACTTCCCAGATCAGGTGGTGAAGCCCGGTGGGCCCTGTCGAGCCGATGAACATGCCTGGCCGCAACCGGACGGGTTCCAGACCCTCGAGCACAGTGATGTCCTCCGCCTCATACGAAGCGGGCGTCACCGGCATAGAAACCACGTTGTTGTGCTCCTTCTTGTAATCCACGTCGTCAGGCCGGTCGGTGTCGTCCTTCTGACCACTGTCCAAGCCCATGGGCGCGACCTTCCCCAATGGTGAGCGAACAAGGCCGGAGATTGACCCTTTGACCGATGCGGGTACGGCTCCCGACGATGGCTCCAGTCTACCTGTGCGACGCCGGCTCCACACGGACGCTGAGGCGTTGCGGAGCCGTCTCCCCGAGCCTTTCCGCCAGACGGCTCAGCACCGCGGAACCGGCAAGTTCAAGCTCTGTCGCCCAGGCAGGGTGGTCGACCGAGACGACGAGCTCGCGGCCGCGCACGAGCCGAGGATGAACCTGGCGGGCGATCTCGGGACCGACGACCTCCTCCCAGCAACCGGCAACACGACCGAGGACGAGGGCATCCTCCATTCCCCGTTGACGCAACAACTGATCAAGAGCAGCCCCTATGGGCACCGCCGGGGACGCGTCCGTCTCCTCGTCCCACGACTGGGCGGCGACAGGTTCGTCATGGGTCGGTGCTGACCCCACCCAACGACTCTTCACTGCTGGAGCCTACCGCCGACCAGCTTGGCCACGAGCTTGGGAATCGCCCCGGGGGGCAGCTCGCCCGCGGTGGTCAGGAGCGCCTGACCTGCGGGCAGCTCGCCTACGAGTGCTCGGGCCGTTCCTTCGTCCAGCTCGGAGAAGGCGTCGTCGAGGAGCAGTACTGGTGCGGCACCTGTGATCGCCGTCATGAGGCGGTGGCTCGCCAGTCGCAGCGAAAGGGCGACACACCGCTGACGTCCCTGTGAGAGCCGCGTGCGGGCGTCAAGCCCGCCCGCTTCGAGCTCGAGCTCGTCACGTTGCGGACCGACGGTCGTGGTCGCACGGCGCAGGTCCTCGGCTCGCGAGGCGACGAGGGCGTCGCGCAACGTCCCCTCCCAGGAACGGTCATAGCGCATCTCGAGGGGGCCGGCCTCGCCGGCGAGGACCGAGAAGGCTTCGGCGGCATGCGGTGAAAGAGCCTCGACGATTCCGGAGCGGGAAGAAGTGAGGCGTTCACCGACCTGGGCCAACCGCTCGTCCCAGACATCCAGCGTTCCCGCCGCGTCGGAACCGAGCCGGCCGCCAAGCTGGCGCAAAAGGGCGTTGCGATGCCTGAGCACACGGTCGAGCGCGGCCCGGTCAGCGCCGAGGCGCGGATATGACCCGGCTAGCACCTCGTCGAGGAAGTCGCGCCGGCCGGCCGGCGGGCCCTTGACGAGCACCAGATCGTCCGGTGTGAACAACGTCGTCCGCAGGACTTCGAGGAGTTCTCGTGTGCCGGGCACTCTTTGCCCGTTGTGCCAGGCTCGGTCGCGCCGGCCGGGCAGCACGTCCACCTCGATCTCCACCTTGCGTTTTCCCACCAAGAGGTCGCAGCGCACCTTCGCCGCGCTTGCGCCTTGCCGCACGACCGCTTCACGGGGTGCCCCCCGAAAAGACTGAAGTGTGGAGCAGTACGCGATGGCCTCGAGAAGGCTCGTCTTTCCGGCGCCGTTCTCACCTTGCACCACGGTCAACCCGTCAGGCGACGGGCGAAACTCGACAGCTTCAAAGTTGCGGAAATCGTGCAGCTCAAGCCGCACGACAACCGTCTCGTCCATCTGGGAATCCGGACTCAGGACACCTTCACTGGCATCAACAGGTACCGGTACTCGTCCTCGCCGTCACCTCGCACCAAGGCAGGCTTGCCCGGATCGTTCACCTCCAGGACGAGGGTGTCGGACCGAACCGCTTCGACCCCGTCCAAGAGGTAGCCCGGGTTGAACGCCACAGTCAGATCGTCGCCTTGGAAATCGCCTTCGACGCTCTCTTCAGCCCGGCCACTCTCGGGCGTGAGCACGGTGAGATCGACCCCACCGTCGTGGAGCGCCAGGCGTACCGGTGTCGTGGCGTCCTTGGTGTCTCTCACCACCAGACGAACCCTTCGCAACGCGGCCTCGAGATCGTCACGCGGGACGCGGAGATGGTAAGCGTAAGAGGCGGGGATCAGCCGTTCCACCTCGGGGAATTGACCCCGCAACAGCCGCGTCGTGATCCGGACGTCATCGAGCTCGAATACGGCGTCGAGATCGCTGTAACGAAAAACGATCATGCGGTCACCGTCGGCCTTGGCGGCCGCCAGGCGTTGCACCTCCGCCAGCGCCTTTGCCGGAACGAGGACCTGACGATCAGGTTCGACTACCTCCATCCCGGCGAAGTCGCGGAACGCGAGTCGATACGAGTCCGTGGCGATGAGCCTGAGCCCGCTCTCCGTCGCGACCATCAGCACCCCTGTCAGCTGGGGGGCGCGCGAGTCGTCGACGAGAGCCGCCCGGACAACTTGACGAAGACCATCGGCAAAAACAGACGCCGGGATCTCGATCCCTTGCTGCTCAGGCACGCCGAGACGGGTGATCTCAGCACCAAGGGCAACTCTCACGACGAACTCTGCCCGCCCCGAGGAAAAGCGCACCTCTTCGTCGCCGGCGACAACGGACACCGCGCCGGGATCGAAGGAACGCACGATGTCGACAACCAGGCGAGACGGCACGAGCACCGAACCATCAGACTCGCCTGAGACCTCGCAACGAGCTTCTATCACGAGATCGGGATCCGATCCGCACACCTCCAGGTGCTTTCCACGTAAGACAAGCCGTAGCCCGGCGACACCAAAGCTGGGTCCGGAACGGGCGCTTGTCGCCCTCGACGCGGTCACGAGGGTCTCCAGAAGCGTGTCTCGATCGGCACGGAACTTCACGGAATGCTCTACTCCTTCCTAATTAGAGAAAAAGACAACAGGAGTAGTAGGTCCTGGGGATTGTTGATAACCCAGGCTTCGTCCTGTTCGGGAGGGTCGTGCCCTCAAGGCGGTTATCCTCTGATTGCACAGCCTGTCGCCCACGGCCGGTGACGCCTGGGGACGGACAAGAGGCTCATCCCCCGACGACAAGGACGTTATCCACAGATCATAAACCGTTCTTGATCTGGGCGCTGAGCTCTGTGACCTGGTCATAGACCTGGCGGCGCTCTTTCATGAGCCCAGAGATCTTCTCAACGGCGTGAATCACCGTGGTGTGATCCCGGTCCCCGAATTCCCTGCCGATGGCGGGATAGCTGAAGTCGGTGAGCTCACGGAACAGATACATCGCGATCTGGCGCGCGATCACAAGGGGACGTCGGCGACTGGGACCGATGAGCTCATCGACGCTGAAGCCGAAATGCCGGGCACTGCTCTCGATGATCTGCCGGGAAGTGATCTGCCGTGGCTGATTGGAGGCCACGAAATCCGCCAGGACGGATTCGGCGAGCTCGCGGGTCAGCAGCTGACGATTCAGGCTGGCGTAGGCAGTCACGCGGATGAGTGCGCCCTCGAGCTCCCGAATGTTCTCCTTGACCTTGGTGGCGATGAAGTCGAGCACATCGTCACCGACGACCGCGTGCTCATGTTCGGCCTTGGTACGCAAGATGGCGATACGGGTCTCGAGTTCGGGGGGTTGGATATCGGTCGTCAAGCCTGACAGCAGCCGGCTGCGGAGCCTGTCCTCCAGGGTCGCGATCGCCCGGGGTGCGCGATCGGAGGTGAGCACGATCTGCTTGGAGGAGCCGTACAGCGAGTTGAACGTGTGAAAGAGCTCCTCTTGCAGCGACTCCTTCTTGTCCATGAACTGCACGTCGTCGATAAGCAACAGGTCGCATTCCCGATAGCGCCTGCGGAAGGCGCCCATGTCGTCCTTGGCACGAAGGGTCTCGACGAACTCGTTCATGAACGTCTCGGTCGAGACGTAACGGACGCGCATGCGCGAGAAGTTCTCGTGCACGTAGTTGCCCACAGCTTGCAGGAGGTGCGTCTTTCCGAGCCCGGCGGCACCGTAGACGAACAACGGGTTGTACGAGCGTGCAGGCGCCTCTGCCACCGACAAGGCAGCGGCGTGCGCGAAGCGGTTGGAAGGTCCGGTGACGAAGGTCTCGAAGGTGTACTTCGGGTTGAGCGGGACGTCGTCGACGCCCGGCGTGTCCTTGGCTCTTGCCGGCGCGGGCTTGCCATTGCGCGCGACGACGTTCAGAGCCGGCGCCCCGTAGTCGTTTCGCCGGGCTTCTTCCCGGTTCGGTGCGAGCTCCTCGGGTCCTGGGTCGTCTATCTGCACGTCAAAGCGGAATTGGACCTCTTTACCCGAGCTGTCGAGGAGGGCATCGTGGACGAGGCTGTGAAACCTCCCCTCGAGGCGGTCGCGGACCACCCCGCTCGGCACCGCGAGCACCAAGGTCCCGTTCGCGACCGCGACGGGACGTATTGGCGAGAACCAGGCCCGCCATGTTGCCTCGGACACCTGCGAGCGCAGGGCGTCCGAACAGTCATTCCACAGTTGCTGTGCTTCTGTCACCAGCTCGAGACCCTCCGGTCGAGAAGTTCTCCACACCAGCATCCACAGGTGTGGACGGCGGGGCGAGCTCGCAGGGTGTGTGGGAAATCGTACAGCGCCGGCGCGGCGCTTGCCTCAGGGGAACCGGTGGCCCCGAGACGGATCGTGCGCTAAATTATTCCGGCCGGTCCCTGCCGTCTGGTGGACCCGTGTTGTCGCGCGCCAGATGCACAGGTGGATCTTGGCGGGTCGATTACACCTGCTTCACCGGCCCATGCCGCGTCGGGAATCACCCCAGACGTGCGTCACCGGTACGAACGAAACGAGGCTGAGATGAAGCAGACCTTCCAACCAAACACCCGCAAAAGGGCGAGAAGGCACGGCTTTCGCCATCGAATGTCGACACGCGCCGGTCGCGCGATCCTGAAAGCACGTCGCCGCCGCGGGCGGGTTCGGCTGTCGGCTTGAGCGACGTTGCGACACCGTCTCCGCTCCCGACGACAATGGGCATTGTGCGGCCGGTTCTTGGCGGACGATCTCAGCGCCCACGCCCTCACCCGGTACGGGGCCGCAGGGCGTTTGCCCAGCTGAGGCGTTCGAGGCGACGCGCCTGGTCGGGACCAGTGCGGGTACAGTTCTTACCTGCACAAGAGAGCGATGAGGTTCGGCGATTCACTTTCGTCGTTCCACGGAAGGTGGGGACCGCGGTCGAGCGCAATCGTGTCCGTCGCCGCTTACGGGCGGTCACGGCCGAGGCGACGGCGTCGCTTCCTGCGGGGGCCTACCTCGTGGGCATTGACCAGGGAGTTCGTGATCTCCCGTTTCAGGAGTTGAGGACAAGGGTGATCGAAGCGATGCAGCGGGCAAGCCAGGTGGCCGCCCGATGACGTCCGTCCCGACTGCGCCCACGCCGGTCGCAAGGGCATTGCTCGTGATGCTGCGCGCTTACCAGGCGCTGCGGGTCGGCCGGCCGTCACCCTGCCACTTTGTCCCCTCATGTTCGTCTTACGCCATGGAGGCCATCGAGCTGCACGGGTCGCTGCGGGGAACCTGGCTGGCGATAAGGCGCGTCGCTCGGTGCCGCCCGTTCGGCAGCCAGGGCTTCGACCCGGTCCCGAGCTGAGGTCCGAGATGTTGATTGCGGCTGCCACCCATACGGCCAAGGCGGGCACTTCCGTCATCGGCACGATCCTGCACCCGATCTTTGTCCTGATCGGGTATGTCCTCGCCTTCTTCTACGGGTTGATCCCGAACTACGCCGTCGCGATCGCGCTCTTGACGGTGACGGTGATGATCGTCGTCTTCCCCCTCACGCGTGCCAGTGCCCGCTCGATGATGCGGATGCAGCTGCTGGCGCCGGAGATGAAGAAGATCCAGAACCGCTACAAGGCCAAGCCGGGGATGCCGACTGCGGAGCGTCAAGAGCTGCGCCAGAAGATGAACGAGGAGGTGATGGCGCTTTATCGCGAGAACGGCGTCAACCCGACGGGCGGCTGCCTGCCCATGTTCCTTCAGTTCCCGGTCCTGATCGTCCTCTACGACGTCGTCCGGGGCCTGTCGAAGTCGGCCGACGTGCTCAACTCGAAGGGCCAGAAGATTATTTCTCACGGCGTGGTGCGCACGGTAGCGACGCCGCAGAACATCCCCAAGACGAGCCGGATGTACCGCGACCTCATAAGGGCCCACGGCGAGATGCACGTTCTCGGCATCAACCTCGCCGACTCGGTCCGCACTCATCAGCCTCATATCGTGGACGTCATCCCTTACGCGTTGCTGGTGCTCATCGCGGTGGGCCTCCAGTACGTCTCGATCTGGCAGGTGACCAACCGCAACCCGGCGGCCTCGCAAGCGAACCAGCAGATGCAGCAGATGCAGAAGTACATGCCGCTCATCTTCCTCGTGCTCTACATCGCGCTTCCTGCCGGGGTCGGTGTCTATTTCATCGTCTCGAGCTTGTTCCGCGTCGGGCAGCAGGAATGGATGTACAAGCACGACCCGACGATCGTCGCGGCCATCCGCGAGCTCAGTTCTCGAAATCACGCGGAGCTCGCCACCGCTACGGGCCCTGGTACCACCGCTGCAGGTAAGAGCGCGGGCGCGGCCCCAGAGGGCACCGCCGGCAAGGGCTTCCTTGCTCGCATGCGCGAGGCGGCAACGGCTGGAGGTTCGGCCGAGCCAAGCACCGAGCCGGCAAGACCAGCGCCCCGGCAGAGGACCGTAGCGACGGGCGGGCCCAGGCGCGACACGACGAATGGCTCGAAGCCTACGGCGAACCAGAATGGCTCGAGGAACGGGTCTGGTGCCCGGAAGCCGGCCCAACGGCCGTCCGGGTCCGGGGGCTCTGGTGGCGGGACGAAGTCGCAGCCCCGCTCCAGGGATAAGCGCCCGCGGAGGGGCCGATAGTCCGTGGAATGGGTCGAGACGGTCGGGAGGACGGTCGAGGAAGCCGTAGAGGCGGCGCTCGAGCAGCTTGGCGTAGCCGAGAAGGACGCCGAGATTGTCGTCGTGGAAGAGCCGAGATCGGGAATGTTCGGCCTGAGGCGAAGCAGTGCCCGGATCAGAGCCCGGGTGCGCCCGATTCAACCCCGTGCGAAGAGACCTTCGCACCGGCCCCGGACTGCTGCGGGCGGGGCCGAGCGTGGGCACCGTCGCCAAGCTCAAACGGGTCGCTCCGAAAGTTCCACCACCAAGCCGACCGAGAAATCTGAGGGGGAGGAACGCCGCGGGAGAGAGGCTGGTGGGTCTGCAGGCACCTCACGCGCCCAGGGCCGCCAAGCTCAAGGAGCGGCTCAAAACGGTTCACGGACCTCTCGTGGTCGGGCCGTGAAGGAACCCGGGGACGCAACGGATCCAGGTGCCGATGCCTCCGGGAGTTCACCCGCGGGCGGCCGGCGACGTTCACGGAGCCGGGGACGAGGGGGTCGCGACCGGCTCTCTAACAACTCGGAGTCGACGGCAGAGAAGACTTCGAGTGGCGCTGGTCGCGGGAGTGGATCACCTAAGGAGGCGGAAATGAGCATCGAGACCCAGCAACAGCTCGCGTGTGACTTCGTCAAAGAGGTCGTCGCACGCTTCGGGATCGACGCAACCACAAGCGCGCGCCGGACTGAAGACGGCGACATCTACATAAGTGTGGAGGGTAACAACCTTGGACTTCTGGTGGGCCCCAAGGGCGCGACGGTGGAGGCCCTACAGGAACTGACACGCACGGTGGTACAGAGGCACACCGACGAGCACACGAGCAGGATCGTCGTCGATGTCGGCGGCTACCGCGAGCGCAGGGCCGCAGCCTTGCGCCAGTTCGTCCTCGAAGCCGCCAGTGACGTGTTGCGCACCGGGGTGCCCGAGGCACTAGAGCCGATGTCACCGTCGGACCGCAAGGTGGTTCATGACACCGTCAACGAGCTCGAGGGCCTGGAGACGATCTCGGAGGGCATAGAGCCGCGCCGCTACGTCGTGATCCGCATGTCCTCCGCATCTGCAGCCAGCCAAGGCACGCAAGCAGTTGACTCGGCAGAGGACCCCGAGGACTACTCGAGCGAGTCTGCAGATCTGAGCTGAACATCAAGAGGCGTCTCAGAACTCGCCCTCTGTGGGGCGAGGGACCTGAAACATGACCGAGTTCGGAGCCGACCACTCCCGCCTCGTGGCCGTGCTGCTGGAAGCCCAACGGAGGTCCCTGGTCGGCAGCCTGCCCACAGAGACACAGATCGCTCATTCAGAGGCCTTCCTCCGCGCGCTGTTGCTCGAGGCTGTGAACGGCCCAGTTCTCGAGCTCGGATCAGGCGGTGGGCTGCCCGGCCTCGTGCTCGCCGTCGAGGATCAGGACCTCCGACTCGTCATGGTCGACTCCAGCCGCCGCTCGGTCGACTTCCTGTCCTGGGCTGTCGAGGAGCTCGAGGTTGGGCCACGGGTGGAGATCGTCAGGGCGAGGGCGGAAGAGATCGGGCGCGAGGGACGATATCGGGGAAGCTTTACGGCGGTGGTCGCGAGAAGCTTCGGACCACCTGCCGTGACGGCCGAGTGCGCGGCGCCGTTTCTCCAGGTCGGCGGCCGATTGATCGTTTCTGAGCCCCCGGAGGGGAATACTCGTGCCGGTGCGTGCGAAGCGGGCACTTGCCTGGTAGCGGATGGTTGGCCGACCGCGGGGCCTTTGCCAGAGGCCGATCGTTGGCCGGCAGAGGGATGTGCCGAGCTCGGTCTGGCACCGGAGCTCGCCTTGCGCGACCCGTTCGGGCTCGCCGTGCTCAGACAGGCCGCCCCTTGCCCGGATCGATATCCCCGCCGGCCAGGGATCCCAGGGAAACGGCCGCTGTTTTCTTGAGGCGACCCTCGAGCTCCAGGCCTCGATAGTCTATGGCGATGTCAGCAACAAGCTTCGAGCTCGTCTGCGAGATCGAGCCTTCCACTCGGCCGGACCTCAAGCACGTGAGGCACCAGATCGGCGTGCTGAGTTCGATCGCGGGCTCGTTCCTCATACCGGACAATCACATCGGCAGGGCGACTGTCTCGAGTATCGCGGTCGCTCATGAAGTGGAGCAGATGGGCGGTCGGTCGATCGCCTGTTTGAACGCCCGGGACCGTAATTTGCTCGGTTTCCAACGTGATCTGCTGACGGCGGAAGCCTATGGAGTGGACCAGTTCCTCTTGGTACGTGGTGACGAGCCGCGTGTCGGAGGCCGTACGAGCGAGCTCACGGTCCAGACAATGTTGCGTGAGGCCAGGGCTTTCGATCTGACGACCGGGCTCATGAGATCCCGCAGGTTGCGCCTGGGTGCCGTCGCGAACCTTGGTCCGCTTCCTGCATGGAAAAGAGAAGCCGACTTCTTGTTCCTGCAGGTTGGCTTCTCACTCGAGGCACTGCTGCGCTGGCAGGAGCGAGAGCAACCCGAAAACGCCATCTATGCCGGCGTCATTGTTCTGGCCAGCAGCGCGATGGCGCGTAACTTGGCGAAGACGATCCCTACCATAGACATCCCGACCCAGCTCGTCGAAGAGGTGGACCGCGACCCGAAAGCCGGAATCGAGGCCGCTTGCGAGCTGCTCTTGGCCATCCGAGACAGCGGGGTCTTTCACGGCGTGCACTTGATCCCCGTGTCCTGCTATCGCCTCGTCGCCGCCCGGCTGGAGCAGCTGCTGGACAAATCGTGACTGGTCGTCTTGCCGAGCGGAACTGCTCCGCCTTCAGAGGTTCGGCGATGGCGCGCGCGTTATGCTCGCCTTGAAGCTGCCTGAGACCGACGAGACCTCCAGTCGTTCGGGTCGCAGATGTTTCACGTGGAACACTCCCCTCGAACCGAAGGTGTGATGAACGACGAAGAGGATGACGACCGAGATCAACCAGTCGAGCGTGAACGTCTGGTGATGGGCATGGTGTCAGGATCGGAGGATCCGGGAGCACCTACTCAGAGCCACGAGGGCGCGGAGTCACCCGCTGAAGGCCGGGTGCGGTCACTGCCCAGGGTGATCGCAGTCGCCAACCAAAAAGGAGGCGTCGGCAAGACGACGACCACGGTCAATCTCGGTGCCTCCCTCGCCGACCTCGGGTACCGAGTGTTGATCGTGGATCTCGATCCTCAGGGCAATGCCACGACCGGCCTCGGGATCGAGGCGAGGAATTTCGATTTCTCGATGTACGACGTCCTTCTCCGCGACGTCCCGCTGGAGGACTGCGTAGAACCGACGAGCATAAAGAACTTGTTCCTCGCCCCGGCAACCATCGACCTTGCCGGAGCGGAGATCGAGCTGGTCTCGGCCTTCAGCCGAGAGCTCCGCCTGAAGCGAGTCATTGCTCCGATAAGGGAGGACTTCGGCTACGTCCTCATTGACTGCCCACCTTCCCTGGGCTTGATCACGGTCAATGCCCTTGCGGCGGCGAGCGAGGTGCTCGTGCCGATCCAATGCGAGTACTACGCCCTGGAGGGTCTGGGCCAGCTGCTCAGGAACGTCGAGCTGGTGCGGGCCAACCTCAACCCTGAGCTCGAGGTGTCGGCCATGGTCTTGACCATGTACGACTCGCGGACGAGACTGGCCGACCATGTCATAGCGGAGGTGCGCACGCATTTCGGAGCTGCCGTCTGCAAGAACGTCATCCCGCGAACGGTCCGCATCTCAGAGTCGCCCTCGTTCGGCGAGCCGATCACCGTGCATGCTCCGGCCTCGAGGGGCGCCATCGCTTACCGAGAGCTCGCAAAGGAGGTCAGCGGTGGTCCGGCGTAGCGGATTGGGCAAGGGATTGGGGGCGCTCATCCCGTCGACCTCGGTAATCTCTACCGGGTCCATGCTTCGGGAAGTCCCGCTCGCCCGCATCCGGCCGAACCCGTTCCAGCCTCGCAACCAATTCGGTGAGCAGGGCCTGTCTGCGCTCGTTGATTCGATCAAGGCCGTCGGCATCCTCCAACCTGTGCTCGTACGAGAGGTCGGTCCCGAAGACTACGAACTGATCGCCGGCGAGCGTCGGTGCCGGGCCGCCCGGCGGGCGGGCCTTCAGTCGATCCCGGCGCTGGTCCACCAAGCCGACGACGCCATGAGCCTCGAAGAGGCTCTCGTGGAGAACTTGCACCGCGAAGACCTCAACCCTCTCGACGAGGCGGGCGCCTACCAGCAGTTGATCGAGGAGTTCAACCTGACCCACGAGGAGGTCGCTCGCAGGGTGGGCCGATCCCGGGCTGGGATCACAAATGCGCTACGGCTCTTCCAATTGCCGCCGACGGTCCAGCGGTACGTGCGCGACGGTCAGCTCAGCGCAGGGCACGCCCGAACCTTGCTGACCACACCGGACCGGATCCTGCAAGAGCGGCTCGCCGGTGAGGCGATCCACGGTGGCCTTTCCGTCCGAGCACTCGAAGAGCTGGTCCGCCAGGCTGTACGCGAGGCACAGGCCGAAGAGGGCCCCGACGGCGCCGAGAGCCGGAACAGTGCACCCGATGGCGATCAGGCCGCAGGGCCCGGGCCTGCGACACCACGGACCGGGCACTCGCTTCGACCGCCGGGCGTGCATGACCTCGAGGAGCTCTTGGAGGAAAGACTGAACACTCGGGTCAAGGTAGATATGGGTGGGAAACGGGGCAAACTTGTGATCGAGTTCGCCACCTTGGACGATCTAGAACGCATTTACCGCGTCATCATCGGAGAGACCTTTACTTGAGATCGAAGCTTCTCGCCCGAGACGCCCTCAATCTGATCGTTTTCCACAAGATGTGAAAACGATCACGAGTCGTCCTCAGTTCGGTTCCTAAGCATTATCCCTGTTCAGGGGCCAATTATGTGCCGAGCTCTCATCTTAAGTTTACTTTGGCGTTACCTTCTCGACCTCTACTGTTGGTCCAAGTTGATCCACAACCTGTGCATGAGGTTGTGGACACTTCACTCCCGACTCATCCCGAGCCAACGTTCGAGGGCCTCCTGGACTGCCTCTCCGAGCTGCGAGGTCTTCATCGCCACTTGACGAGGTGACCCGAGCTCAAGCACCACCGCCGGCATGGCCGTTCGCCGTAGGATCACTTCGGCCATCCCGTGCGCGCCAGCGTTGTCGAGACCGAGCCGTGTGGCTGCGGTGTCCACAAGCAGCTCGGCGAGCTGGCGACTGGCTATCGACTCGTAGCGAAAGCCCCGGTAGAAGTAGGTCGTGGCGTAACCGTGGCTCGGCTCGAGTCGAAGGCCGACATAGCAGTCGACCTTCGCTGTGTTCGCCGCAAGGGCCTGGGCGAGCGGATCGGGGTCGTGCAGCTCGAGGGAACGGGCCCCCGCCAGGACGAGCGCGCGGCGAACGGCGGCGACACCGGTCGCAAAGCCACCTTCCTCGCCGACGGCGATCTGCTTGCAGGTGAGCGTGGCTGGAGCCGCAGCCACCTTGAGCTGCTCCCTCAAGGGCGTCACGAGATCTGCGCCGCCCCGGACAGGGGCGACACGGGTGAGCTCAGCGAGCGTCAGCGGACCGCAGATGCCGTCTGTCACAAGGCCGACGTTTCGCTGGAACTCGGCCAGCGCCAGATGGGTGCCTTCGCCGAAGATCCCATCGACGCCGCCGGGATCGAACCCGAGCCCGCTCAGCCTGTGCTGCACCTCGGCGACGTCGTCACCGTGCAGCATCGGGATGCGGCGGTACAAGAGCCGGTCGCCCAAGTGAAAGCCGGCCTCGACGAGGCTCGACCACGTCTCGCGGTCGCAAACGCCGTCATTGTGAAGACCGCGCTGGGACTGGAACTCCTGCACCGCAAGCGCGGTCCCGGTGCCATAAACGCCCGGGCTGTCAAGGCCGTGCTCGAAGCCGAGCCGCCGGAGCCGTTCTTGCAAGTCGGCCACTGGTCCGCCGGCATCGCCCTCACGAAGTGGGAGGAGATCTGCTTGAGGCGTCATGGCCCGTGCGCGGCTCATTGCCACGAGCCCTGCAGCCGTTCGATCATCTCGCACATGGTAGGAGACGACGGGCACTGCCCGGTAGCGCCCGGCCTACGGGTCTTTGCCCGGTTGTCAGCCGTCTTGCTCAAAGAAAGGGCTCAAACTCCAACAGGATCTGGGTCTTGCTCCTCGCTCCCACGATGCGGGCTTGGACCTCGCCGTTCGTGAACAACAACAGCGTCGGGATGCTCATCACCTGGAACCGCTGCGCAGTGCGGGGATTGTCGTCGACATTCAGCTTGGCCACCTTGAGCTTGCCGCTGCGCGCGTTGGCGATCTCGTCGAGAATGGGGGCCACCATCTTGCAAGGGCCGCACCATTCGGCCCAGAAGTCGACCACTACCGGGATGTCCGAGAGGCTGACCGCTTCGTCGAAGGTGTCGTCGCTGACGGTGATGACGTCGTTCATTCCATTCTCCTTGTAGTCAACTCTCGGTGAGCGACGACAGGTATCGCTCTGCGTCGATCGCGGCCATGCACCCGGAGCCGGCGGCCGTGACGGCTTGCCGGTAAACGTGGTCCTGGACGTCGCCACAAGCGAACACGCCCGGCACGTTGGTCCTTGTCCCTTCGCGGGTGACGAGATAACCGGTCTCGTCCATCTCGAGCTGCCCGGCGAACAGCTCCGTGCTCGGGGCGTGCCCGATGGCGACGAAGACGCCGTTGGCGGCGAGCTCCGACTCCTCGCCCGTGTTGACATCACGCACCCGCACCCCGGTGACCCGGTCGCCACCGAGGACATCTGTCACCACCGAGTCCCAGCGAAACGTGATCTTCTCGTTCGTAAACGCCCGATCCTGCATGATCTTGGAAGCGCGCAGCTCCTTGCGACGGTGCACGATGGTCACCGAGTCACCGAATTTCGTCAGGAAAAGAGCTTCTTCGAGGGCGGAGTCACCGCCGCCTACGACGACGATCTGCTTGCCGCGGAAGAAGAACCCGTCGCAGGTCGCACACGTGGAGACTCCATAGCCGAGCAGGCGGGCCTCGTTCTCGAGCCCGAGCATGAGCGAGCGGGCGCCTGTGGCGATGATGAGAGTCCTCGTCCTCAGCGTCGGCTCAGGCGCGACGGGGTCACCGATCCACACGGCGATCGGCACCGACTCCAGGTCGACCCTCGACGCCCTCTCGGTCAGGATCTCGGCGCCGAATCGTTCGGCCTGGGCCCGCATCGAGACCATCAGCTCGGGACCCAGCACCCCGTGGGTGAAGCCCGGGAAGTTCTCCACCTCCGTCGTCAACATGAGCTGACCGCCCGGCTGGTCGCTGGAGGACGAGGGCTCGCCTTCGAGGACGAGGGGATGCAGCTCGGCACGTCCTGCATAGATGGCGGCCGTGAGGCCTGCGGGCCCCGAGCCGAGGATCACCACGTCGCGTGTCGCGCAGGACTCCATTTGTGTCGCTTTCTTTTCGTGCCCGGCCGGTTAGGTCCGGCTGTGGCGCATCCTGGAGATAAACGTCCCGGTGAGCACGAAGATTCCACCGATCAACAGGTAGCTCGCCCACACCCTTTGGTCGAAGACCTCGTTGTCCAAGAGGCGGACGAGGCCGATGGCGAGCGCCACGACGACGAAGACGACGACGAAGATGGCCAGCGTGCCGAAGATGGCCGCGCCGACGAAGGTCTGCACTGGCCGGACGGTGTGGTCGCGAATGAGCTCGACGACTTGCCCGAGCTTCTCGGTGAGCTGCGCAGCCCAGTCGTCTCGGGGGGTCTGCTCAGAAGACATGCTCGATAGGTTAGCGGGCCGCGGTCTCCGCGAGCCGGTAGCAAATGCCGATGCATCTCGGCCCGGCGTGGGTCCCGATGACGGGGCCGAGGTAGTTGATGAGGATCTCGTCTCGGGGGTAGACGTCCTCGATCATGTCGAGGAAGGCCTCGAGGTCCGGAGCTGCAGCGTGGACGACGGCGAGCCTTTCCAGCTCACCGGCGTTTCTCAGCTTGTTGGCTAGGTACTCGAGCGAACCGGCACGCGTCCTCTGGCGTGATTCGGCCACGGCGACACCGTCTCGGATCTCGACGATCGGCTTGATCGACAAGATCGAACCCAAGAGAGCCCTTGCCGTCCCGATGCGACCGCCCTTGCGGACGTTGTCCATGGTGTCGAGGGCCCCGAAGACGCGGATTCTCGGGACGACCGCCCTGGCGGCGGCCTCGGCATCACCGAGATCGTCCGTGGCGGCCGCGACTTGGGCAGCTTCGAGCACGACCATCCCCTGGCCCAAGGTCACGGTGCGGGTGTCGATGACGCGCACCTCGACCCGCTCACGCACTTCATCCGCGCCGGCGCACGCGGCTTGGTAGGTCGAGGAGAGCTGGGACGACAAGGTGAGGCATACCACTCCACTGCAGCCGTCGTCGGCGGCCCGGGTGAAGCTCTCCGCGAAAGCGCCCGGCGACGGCGCCGAGGTCTCGGGCAAAGCGTCTGTCATGGCACAGCGCCGCCAGAACTCGGCGGGGTCGATCAGGCGCATCTCGTCGGGTCCCCACTTTCCGAGCCGGACGTCGAGGGGGACGATCCTGATGTCGTGCTGCGCGGCGAGGCTCGCCGGAAGATCAGCCGCGCTATCGGTTACGACTCTTATTCCTGCCATCAGCTCTTATTCCTGCCATCAGCACCGTCCCCGAGTCTCGGGCGCCGTCGCCTCGAAGTCTGCCAGCCGACAAGGCTGCCGGCGAGTCCGGCAGCCAAGCCGTAGGAGACGACGCCCGCGAGAACGGCGGCGACAACGCGCTCGAAGAGACCGAGGCCCTGGTCAGATCCGACACCTGCGAGGACAAGAGCAACGACGAAGGCCATGACGAGTGAGCAGATCACCGTGCGGGCCACGTAGCGGCCCACGACGAGGCCACCGAGACCACCTACCCGGGCCCGGAGGACGATCAGGGCCGCCACCGCCGCGACCGAGTAGGCGATCGCCAGGGAAAGGGCCAGTCCCTTTCCTCCGAGCGTGCTGCGCAACCCGAAGGCGAGCAGGATGTTCAAGCCGTTCTCGAGCAGGTAGAGGAAGAAAGGCGTTCGCGTATCCCGCATCGACTGGAAGGCGAGGATGGCGAGCAGGTAAACGCAGAACCCGGGCAAACCGAGGGCAAGGAGCTCGAGCATCGTCGCGGTGAGGTGTGCCCCGCTCGAGTGGTGCGCGGTCCCGGCCCCGAGTGAGATGAGCGAGATCGCCGGCCGGGCGAGGAGCAGGTACCCGACGGCAGCGGGGATGACACCAGCCAGGGTGCGGCGGAGGCCGAGACCGAACTGATCGGCGAAGCCCTTCTTGTCGCCTTTGGTGAAGCGCGAGGCGAGCACCGGCGCGATCGTGGTCATGACCGAGACGGCGACGATGCCGAACGGCAGCTGAAAGAACGTCGAGGCGTACGTGTAGGCGGTGAGCGTTGCCGCGCCGATGCTCACCGCGATCGCTGACACGACAAAGACCGCTGTTTGATTGGCGATCACGAACCCGAAGGTCCAGCCGGAGAGGTTGATGATCTCGCGCACGGCGGGGTCGTCGGGTCGCCATCGGGGACGTACCCGCAAGCCGCAGGACAACAAGCTTGGAACGAGGGCCACAGCCTGGACGATCACGCCGAGCGTCGTGCCGATGCCGAGCAGCAGCAAGAGCCGGTGGTCGCGGCTGACCTGGACGAGGCTGTGAGTATGGCCTATGTCGGCGAAAGCGAGGAGAATGCCGATGGCGACCACGTTGTTGAGGATCGGGGTGAAGGCCGGGGCGGAGAAGCGACGGGCGGTGTTCAACACAGCTGTCATGAGGCTGATCGCACCGTAGGCAAGCAGCTGGGGAGCGAAGAGGCGGAGGAGGAACGTGGCGACCTGGCGCTCGGTGACGATCCCGGGCCCGTGGCTGCCGACCGTGTAAAGGTCGATGATGTAAGGAGCAGCCAGGAAGAACACGACAGTTGCGCCGAGGAGAACAAACGAAGCCAGGGTCAGCACGGCCGAGATCGATTCGACGGCTTCCTCCTTCGAGCGCGTCGCGAGGCGTGAGACGAACACCGGGACGAAGGTGGCCGTGAGGATTCCGCCGAGCACGAGGTCGTGCACGATGTTCGGCGTGTTGTTGGCGAGGTTGAACGAGTCGGAAAGGCTTGAGTAGCCGAGGGCGTAGATGGCGACGAGGATGCGCAACAACCCTGTGACGCGCGATAAGAGCGTGCCTGCCGCCACATAAGCGGTCGCAGTACCGAGGCCCGGCCGGGAGCGCCCCGCACGGGCGCCACCATTCGCTATCGGTTGACCGGGACCACCGACGGTTGCGCCCGCCCCCCAGGCCCTGCTCAGCCCGGCAGGTGCGGGTATCCCGGGGAGCGTGCGCGGCAGGCGCCCTCTGTAGATGGTCCGACGGTCACCAAACCCGTGGGCGCGGTGCGTTCTGCGCCTCACGAGGCGCGTTCCTGTACCGCTTCTGAACTCTGTTGCGGCAGTTGGCCCGACACATGCTTGGCGCGACGCCGGTGGCGACGCGACGCGGAGCGGAACCACCAGAGAAAGAGGAAGCCCACGGCACCGATCGTGAGGGCGATCGCGACGTTCGAGATCGCCGTGGAACGGATCGTCAGCTCGACGCGTGCCAGCTGGAGATGCCCGACCGGTGACAAAAGTTGCAACTGCATGCTCGAATCTCCTGAGGTGCGCGTGTGCACGCGGACGATGAGGCTTGTCGTCCCGTGCTTTAGCACGACGGCGATCTCGGGCGACGAGGACAAGTCCTGGCCCGAGATCACCAAGATGGCGTGAATCGGCGTCCTGGAGCTCGAGGTGATCGCGATCGGGAACCTCGCCGAGGCGGAGGTTACCGTCACTGTCCGACCAGCGGGCAGGCCCAGTTGCGAGCCAAGCCTGAGCATCGTGACGTGCGGCGCCGACAGGTACGCCTGGCGGAGGCCCGGAGAGAGCCCCGTCGTCTCAGCGAGCAGCATGGCGTCCTCGAGACCGTGGATCATCCCGGCACCGGTCGGGATGACCGACGACAATTCCGCGAGCTGGGTACGTGCTGCTTGCACCTGGCCCGAGGTGACCGATGCGCCGCTTGCGAGAGTCGGGCTCGCGAGCGCGCGGACAGCAGCCGAGCAACCGTTCACGACGACAGGCGGTAGCTGGCAATTCCCACGCCTGACGGTTGAGAAGAGCCGCCGGAGCGGCAAGGTGGTGACGACGGGGCTCGACTTGAGTCCCCGGAGCACGTCGCTGAGGAACTCAGGTTGGGGCGCCCACGAGTTAGGAGCGACGAGGGCCACTCCTCTCGCCATCGGGTAGTCCGGCGAGTCGAAGTAGATCTCGGCCAGGTCCGCCAGCAATTGCTGGGCTCGCAGCGCCGGGCTCGCGGCTCCGGTGAGGTGCGCCGCGAGTCCCGGGTCGGCCTGTAGGCCCTCGACGATGGACCCAGGTATGAAAAACGGTGCCGAGAGCGTGTACGGCCACTGCACCACTGACGGTTGACGGCTCGTGGCCGACTCGAGGTTGGACTGGGCGACCACGATGTACCCGATGCCGTCGGCGGCAAGAGCCGCGAGGCCGCGCGGGCCGACCGGCGCCGTCGCGACGAAGATGTGTGAAGCACCGAAGGTGTGGAGCACTTTTTCGAACACGGCGTTGCCGTGCTCGATCTGGCTTGCCAGGTCGCGCTCGAGGCCGGCCCGCACGAGCTGAGTCGGGTCGATGTCGCTGAAGGGGCCGCCGATGAGACTGTCGTGGCCCCCGTAGGCGATCTTGGTCACGAGCTTTAGAAGTCTCTTGTTCCCGGCGAGCGCCAGCAGCGTCTGCCCGTAGAGGTCAACGGACAGCGGTACCGACGACGAGCTCGTCTCTGCGCGGGCGATGGTCTCGACCGCGGCGAGGGTGGCGGCGGGCACCGACGGGCTCCCGGTCGCGGAGAGCGCGACCGAGGCCCCGACCGGCAGGACGAAGGAGAAACGGAGGCGCTTCTGCGACGCAACCGTTGAGGGGACGACCACGAGGTAGGTCGTGAACGAGTCGATGGTGACCGGCTGCCGGCTCAGCACGTCGACGAGGGATACCCGGAGGGGGTAGACACCGCCGCAGCCCCCGTACCGCGGCGGGCAAGGGAGCTGGAAGACACTATCCGCAGGCACGTTTGCGGGTACTTGATCGGAGAGCTCGGAGCCTCCGACGTAGAAGCTCAGCGAGCCGCGGGCCTGGCGGATCGAGCGCAGTGAGAACGTCTTGAGGGCGAGCTGGTTCAGCCCGGCCAACTGCCCTGTGAGCGTCGCATCGAATTCGTCACGGCTCGCAAGCGCCGACTGGTCGGGCTCGGTGTAGAGCGCCACGGTGACGAGGAGATCTTTGGCGGCGACCGGCGAACGCACGTTCAGACCGAGCCGGACGGGGACGTTCGAGCTCTGCACCCAGGCGTTTTGCGACGTCAGGGTGATGACCCCGTGAGGGATCCTCTGAGCACCGGCAGGCCCCGCCGGACCGGCGGGCCCCGCTGCGAGCAGCACGGCAAGAACTACGAGCCCAGAACGCGCCGCGAGGCGCGCGACCGGCTTCAACACCGATCGGGCATCGCTGACCCATGAGGCGGACGGCAACGGCGGACTTGTCCTCCGATCGGACACGCGAGACGCAGCGAGCCTATCGGCGCGCGGGGTACTCATACAGGTGGACCAAGCGTGCCCGAGCTTGCGGCACGCAATATCGCTGCCACGCATCAAGCGTGGGAGCGGTACGGTCGTGGAATGGTAGTGCTGCTGGGACGACACGATGAATTCGCAGCACATGCCACAGGAACATGGCACCCTGAGCGTGCCGAACGGCTGGCGGCCATCTTCTCCGGGGTGGAGAACTCCCCTGCCGCGGCGGTGACCGTGCCGTTCGAGCCACGTCGGGCGACACGAGCGGAGCTCGAGATCGTCCACGACCCTTCCTACATCGAGCGGATCGAGGACCACTGCCTGAGCGGCGGCGGGAATCTCGACCCGGACACCGTCGCTGCTCCCGCCTCGTTCGACGCAGCCCTACGGGCGGCCGGCGCGGGACTCGACGCGGTGGAACGCCTCCGCAGAGGCGAGGGCGACAGCGCTTTTCTGGTGGTGAGGCCCCCTGGGCACCATGCCCTTGGGGCGAGGGCCATGGGTTTCTGCTTGTTCAACAACGTCGCCGTCACCGCCGGGCTCATTGCCGCCCAGGGCGAGCGGGTCATGGTGCTCGACTGGGACGCCCACCACGGCAACGGGACCCAGGAGATCTTCTACGAGCGCGCCGAGGTGCTTTACGTGTCGCTCCACCAGTTCCCCTTCTATCCGGGTACCGGGTCGCTGAGCGAGACAGGGGCCGGAGCGGGAAGGGGAGCCACTGTGAACCTGCCGTTTCCCGCGGGGACCTCGGGGGACGCCTACCGCCTGGCCTTTGACGAGGTGGTCGTACCGCTGGCCGAGGAATTCGCCCCGAGCTGGCTGCTCATCTCGGCCGGCTTCGATGCGCACCGAGCCGATCCGCTGACCGATCTCGGTCTGAGTGCGGGCGACTTTGCAGACCTGACCTCGAGGGCGGTCCACTTGGTGCCGCGGGGACGGCTCGTGGCCTTCCTCGAGGGCGGCTACGACCTGAGATCGCTCGCCCGCAGCGTCGGTGCCTGCGTGGCTGCGCTCGGAGGGGTCGACTACCGTCCCGAGCCGGCCTCGCAGGGCGCGATAAGCGAAGGCGCTCGCGCGGTCATCGCCACGGCCGGTCGCTACCACCGGGCCGCGCTCTCGCGGTGAGCCGGGAACCGACATCTCCGAGCTTCGTCCCCGAGCGCCTCCGGCCGGTGCTCGAGGCGACGCTACCGATCGCCGAGCGTTTCCAGGCCGCCGGCAAGCGGCTCTTCCTCGTCGGGGGCCCGGTGCGCGATGGCATTGCCGGGCGGCCTGGAGGTGGCGAACCGGGGCCGGACGCCGACATCGATCTCACCACGGACGCCACTCCGGAAGAGATCGAGGCGCTGGTCTCCGACCTTGCCGAGGCTTTGTGGAGCCAAGGCAAGAGGTTCGGGACCATCGGGCTCATGCACGCGGAGCGCCGTTTCGAGATCACGACACACAGGGCGGAGGCCTATGTGCCCGACTCCCGCAAGCCCGAGGTCCGTTTCGGCAACGACATCGAGACCGACCTGTCGCGGCGGGACTTCACCGTGAATGCCATGGCCCTGAGCCTGCCCGAGCTCGTGCTCGTCGACCCGTTCGACGGGATCGCCGATCTCGCCGCCCGGCGGTTGCGCACCCCGCTCGATCCCGAGGTGTCCTTCTCGGACGACCCTCTGCGCATGCTCCGGGCCGCGCGCTTCATCGCCGGCTACGAGCTCAGGCCCGACGCCGCCCTCGTGACAGCCGTGGAGACGATGCGGTCCCGCCTCGAGATCGTCTCCAAGGAGCGGATCCGCGACGAGCTGGACAAACTGCTCTTGCTGCCGGTTCCGACCCAGGGCCTGTGGTTCCTCGTCCACACCGGGCTGGCTGAGGAGTTCCTGCCCGAGCTTCCCGCCCTCGCCCTCGAGCAGGACCCCATCCAGCGGCACAAGGACGTCCTCGCCCACACGATCGCTGTCGTCGAGAAGACGAGCCCCGACAGGACGCTACGCCTGGCTGCGCTCTTCCACGACGTAGGCAAGCCCTTGACACGGTCTATAGGCCCCGGCGGGGTCCACTTCCACCACCACGACGTCGTCGGGGCGAAGATGGCGCGAAAGCGCATGACCGAGCTCCGCTACCCGACCGAGCTCATCGACGACGTCGAGCGGCTCGTGTTGCTCCACCTCCGTTTCCACACCTACAAGATGGGTTGGACCGACTCGGCGGTGCGCCGTTACGCGCACGACGCCGGCCCGCTGCTCGGCCGTCTGAACGAGCTGACCCGCTGCGACTGCACGACTCGCAACCAAGCCAAGGCACGCGATCTCGCCTTGCGCATGGACGAGCTCGAGCTGCGTCTCGCGGAGCTGCGCGAGCGGGAAGAGCTGGACTCCATCCGCCCCCAGCTCGACGGCGTCGCTGTCATGAAGCATCTCGGCATCCCGCCCGGGCGCGACGTAGGTGCCGCGCTCGAGTACTTGCTGCAGATCCGCCTCGATGAGGGCGTGCTCGACGAGGAGGAGATCCTGCGACGGCTCGATGACTGGTGGGCAGAGAGGTCCCAGCCGGTCGGCTAGCGGAGCGGTCGGGGGCTAGCGGAGCGGTCGGGGCGCCTTGCCCCCGGCATCTCGGTGGTTCCCGCGAAGTCCTCGACCATCCAGTAGGCCTCGTCGTCGTGGAACTGCACAGGTGGCGACTTCATGAAGTAGGCGCAAGGCCCGATCAACGGTCCGGCAAGGCCCCGGTCAAGGCCGATCTTGGCGCACCGCAGGGCATCGATGATGACGCCGGCCGAGTTCGGCGAGTCGTG
>JBEKBT010000038.1:0-27678 GCA_050015255.1 Acidimicrobiales bacterium | reverse complement strand
TGAAGAGCCGCTTCATGGCGGGAAGTGCCGGCTCGCGCATGACGACTTGGTCGGTGTATCCAGACAGCGAAAATTACTCCTATCGGCGACCTCATCGCGGTTGCCGACCTCAGACATGTTGCGATGGACGGCCCATGGCCGCTCCGCAAATGCTGCCGTGCATGAAGACTCGAGAAGACCCGTCGTTCCCACTCACTTTGCTCGCGGGTGTCAGGACACCCTGATTGCCGAGCGGGGACGGGTTCGCTATTCGCTCCTGCCAGCCCAAGCGACCATATAAGGACTGGGTATCGGTGCTTCCCTCGCCAAGCGAAGTCTTACCGCAAAAAGGACTTAGTTGTCAAGGTGTCTGTCAAATAGCTTTGGCGCGAGCCTTCGCCCTGGCCGGCAGGTCGGCGGCCTTGAGCGCACGCTTGTGCTCCCGGACGGCGTGCAAGGCGCCGGGGCTGTCGATGTCGGCGACCGAGGCGAGCGATCCCGGCTCGCCGAACTTCCCCGCGGCCTTCTCCCAGCCCTTCGGTCGGATCCCGAGTTGTTTGCCGAGCAGAGCGGCGAAGATCCGGGCTTTGTGCTCGCCGAAACCGGGGAGTGCCTTCACCCGCTCGAACAGCTCGTCGCCCGTCTTCGCAGTTGTCCACACCGCAGCCGCATTGCCGCCGTACTCGTGGACGAGCAGGCGGCAAAGCTCGTGCACCCGGGCGGCCATGGCGGCCGGGAAGCGGTGCAGCGCCGGGCGCTCGACGAACAAGGCCGTGAGCTCGTCCGGGGCCATGGCGGCGATCTCCTCCGCGTCGAGCTCTCTGCCAAGTCTCTGGCGCAGCACCCACGGTCCCGCGAACGCCTTCTCGAGCGGCACCTGCTGGTCGAGGACCATGCCGATCAGCAGGGCGAGGGGATCGTCTACTAGGTACTTGTCAGCTTGTGGATCCCCCGTGAAGGGGAGGCTCTTCGTCGTCGCGGCTCGCGGCATTCCAGGGAGTGTATGGCGGAAAGCTCGGGGCGCTTACCGCTGCGCCGAGACCCCCACACCGAGACGTCAGGCGATTCAGGCCAGGCGGGGGTCGAGCGCCTCGGCGTCGACCCCGTACTTCTCGATGGCCGCGGCGACCTCGCTCGGTTTGCCCTCACTGGCTGCGGCAAGCTCGGCCAGGACGGCGACGACGATGTGAGCGGCGTCGACCTCGAAGTGCCTGCGCAGCGCGCTACGGGTATCGGAGCGGCCGAACCCGTCGGTCCCGAGCACCGTGAACGGTGCCTCGACAAAGCGGGCGATCTGATCGGGAACGGCCTTCAAGAAGTCCGTCACCGCCACGATCGGCCCGGCAGCGTCTGCCAGGGCACGGGTCACATAGGGCACCCGGGGCGTGCTTGCGGGATGGAGCCGGTTCCAGCGCTCGACTTCCAGGCCGTCCTCGCGCAGTGCCTTGTAGCTCGTGACCGACCAGGCCTCGGCAGAGACGCCCCATTCCGACGCGAGGAGCTCACGTGCCTGCATGGCCGCCTGCCACGCCGGACCGGAGAACAGGATCGTGGCCGAGCGCCCGGAGCCGCTGGCGGCTTCACCCCCGTCACCCCCGTCCTCACCCCGCGCCTCACCCTTGTTCTCGCCCGCGCTCTCACCCCGGACCTCACCCTCGCGCGGCCCGGCGTAGCGGTAAATGCCGCGCAGGATCTTCTTCTTGAGATCCGCGATCGCCTCCGCCCGGGTCGCCTCGTCGCCCTCGGGCACCGGGAAGGCGGGCATCTCGTAGTTCTCGTTGTAGAGCGTCAAGTAATAAATACAGTCTTCGGCCTTCGGGCCGTACATGTGCTCGATGCCGCGTTCGACGATGGTCGCCATCTCGTAGGCGAAGGCGGGGTCGTAGGCGTGCACCGTCGGCACGACCGAGGCGAGCACGTGGGACTGGCCGTCCTCGTGCTGCAGCCCCTCGCCGCTCATGGTCGTCCGCCCGGCCGTGCATCCCATCAGGAAACCGCGTGCCCGCGCGTCGGCCGACTGCCAGATCAAGTCCCCGACCCGCTGGAACCCGAACATCGAATAGAACAGGTAGATCGGCAGCATCGGCGTCGACCAGGTCGCGTAGGAAGTCCCCGCCGCCTGGAAGCTCGCCATGGCGCCCGCCTCGGTGATGCCTTCCTCCAGGATCTGGCCCCTGCTGTCCTCGGCATAGGAGAGGAGCAGGCCGGCGTCCACCGGCGTGTAGAGCTGGCCCTCCGGGGCATAGATCTTCACCTCGGTGAAAAGGGCGTCGAGGCCGAACGTGCGGCCCTCGTCGGGCACGATCGGCACGACGTACTTGCCGATGCCGGGGTCCCGGAGCAAGTTGCGCAGCAGCCTGGCGAAGGCCATGGTCGTGGAGACGACCTGGCCCCGCGAGCCGAGAGCGAACTCGGCAAAGGCCTCCGGCAAAGGCGCGGGCAGCCCCGTGAGCCCCCGGCCTCGAACGACACGGTGCGGCAGGTGCCCACCGAGCGCCCGGCTGCGAGAGACCAGGTACTCGTGCACGGGTGATCCCGCCGGCGGGCGGTAGTAGGGCGGCTCTTCTGTGTCGAGCGCCTCGTCGGGGATCTCGTCATGCAGGCTCAACCGGTCGCGCAGCACCCGCAGCTGTTCCTTCGTCATCTTCTTGATCTGATGGGTGGCGTTGCGCGCCTCGATCTCGGTCCCGAGCGTCCAGCCCTTGATGGTCTTGGCGAGGATGGCCGTCGGTGCTCCGACCTGTTCGGTCGCCGTCTTGTAGGCGGCATAGAGCTTGCGGTAGTCATGCCCGCCACGGGGCAAGGTCTGCAGCTCGGTGTCCGAGAGGTGCTCCACGAGCTTGCGCAGGCGGGGGTCCAGGCCGAAGAAGTGCTCGCGGATGTAGGCGCCAGATTCGGTGGCAAGGGTCTGGAAGTCGCCGTCGAGGGTCGTGTTCATCTTGTTGACGAGCACGCCGTCGACGTCGCGGGCCAGCAGTTCGTCCCAGCGCCTGCCCCAGATGACCTTGATCACGTTCCAGCCGCAGCCGCGCAGCAGTGCCTCGAGCTCCTGGATGATCTTGCCGTTGCCCCTGACGGGCCCGTCGAGGCGTTGCAGGTTGCAGCTGACCACGAAGGTGAGGTTGTCCAGCCGCTCGCGCGCCGCCAGGCTGAGCGCGGCCCGCGTCTCCGGCTCGTCGAACTCACCGTCGCCGACGAAGCACCACACCCGCGACTCGCTCGTGTCCGCCAGCTCGCGGTTGAGCAGGTAGCGGTTAAAGCGCGCCTGGTAGATGGCCGCCAGGGGCCCGAGGCCCATGGAAACGGTCGGGAACTCCCACCAGTCGGGCATGAGGCGAGGGTGCGGGTAGCTCGACAGACCGTGGCCGCCGACCTCGAAACGGAAGTTGTCGAGCTGCTCGGCGGACAGTCGCCCCTCGACATAGGCGCGGGCGTAGATCCCGGGCGAAGCGTGTCCCTGGAAGTACACCTGGTCGCCGGCGGTGCCGTTGTCCTTGCCCCGGAAGAAATGGTTGAAGCCGACCTCGTACAAGGAAGCGGCGCTCGCATAGGTCGAGAGATGGCCCCCGATGCCGCTGTCGCGCATGTTCGCCCGCGTGACCATCACGGCCGCGTTCCAGCGGATGCAGCGACGGATCCGGCGCTCGAGGTCCTCGTCGCCGGGGAACCAGGGCTCCGTGGCGGCCGGGATTGAGTTGACATAAGGGCTCGAGACGGTGGCGGGGAACCCGACCTGGGTGGCCCGCGCCCGTTCCAGCAGCTTCATGAGGAGGAACTGGGCCCGCGGGCGCCCTTCTGTCTCGACGACGGCATCGAAGGAGTCCAGCCACTCGGCGGTCTCCTGGGGATCCATGTCGGGAACCTGGTGTGAGAAACCATCGATGATCACGCCACCAGTTTCGCGCCCAAGGCAAGGTCTTCCGGCCGCGTCGGCCCGCGAGTCCGCCCGCGCCGGCCCGACGCCCGGCGGCGCCCGTCCGCGACCCCGCCCGCGCCGGGCCCGGGAGTCCAGCCGCACCGGGCCCGGCGGACCGGGCAGACTGGCTCCGTGACGCTGTTCGAGGGGCCGCAGACCACCGTCGTGTTCACCGACGGCGCCTGCATCGGGAACCCGGGCCCGGGAGGTTGGGCCTGGGCCGTCTCCGACGAGGAGTTCGAGAGCGGCCACGCCGAGCTGACGACCAACCAGCGCATGGAGGTCACCGCCGTGCTCCAGGCGCTGGCTGCCATAAGCGGGCACGTCCACGTGGTGAGCGACTCCACCTATGTCGTCAACTGCTTCAAGCAGAGATGGTGGGCGGGATGGCGCGCCCGGGGATGGCGCAACTCGCGGGGCGAGCCGGTCGCGAACCAGGACCTGTGGCGCCCGCTCGTCGACGAGATCGTCGACCGCCGGCGCGGCGAGATCAAGCTGAGCTGGGTGAAGGGGCACTCGGGCGACCCGATGAACGAGCTCGTCGACCGGCTCGCGGTCGAGGCCGCCCGCCTCCAGCGAGGGGCTCACGCCGGCTGAGGCGCCCCGGTACCGGCGGCCCGAGCCGGCGTGACGGCCGCCGCAGCTTCCGGCCAGGACGCGCCGCAGCTTCCGCTGGGTCCGCCCGAGCACTTAGATTGCAGCCATGAAGATCAGCGGATCAGGAGCGATCGTCTCGGGCGGAGCCTCGGGGCTCGGCGAGGCGACGGTACGGGCGCTCGCCTCGAGAGGTGCCATCGTCACGATCTTCGACCGGGACGAGCCCAAGGCGAGAGCGCTGGCGGAAGAGCTCGGCGCCGGCACGTCCTACGCGGCGGGCGACGTCGGCGATCCCGAAGCCGTCACGAGAGCCGTCGAGCAGGCGGCCGCGAGCGCCGTGCTGCGCATCGACGTCAATTGCGCCGGCATCGCCTGGGTGCAGCGCACGATCGGGAGGCAGGGCGAGCCGCACGACTTCGAAGCCTTCAAGACGGTCGTCTCGGTCAATCTGATCGGGACCTTCAACGTCATGAGGCTGGCGGCGGCGGCCATCTCCAGGACCGAGCCGCTCGCGCACGGCGAGCGGGGCGTGATCGTCAACACGGCCTCGGTGGCCGCCTTCGAGGGCCAGATCGGCCAGATCGCCTACTCGGCCTCCAAGGGCGGGATCGCCGGCATGACCATGCCCGCAGCTAGAGACCTGTCCGTCGTCGGCATCCGCGTCAACACCATCGCCCCCGGGATCATGAACACGCCTCTGCTCGGCCTGCTACCCCAGGAGAACCTGCAGGCGCTCGGGCAGGGCGTGCTCTTCCCGAAACGCCTCGGCGGACCAGACGAGTTCGCCGAGCTCGTGATCGCGATCATCGAGAACGGCTACCTGAACGGCGAGACGATCCGCCTCGACGGTGGCCTGAGGATGCCGCCGAAGTAGGCACTCGCCGGGCGGTACCGCCGGGGCGGCTGACCGGTAGTGTCACGTGTGATGCGATATGTAGAACTAGGTGGTGAACGGGTGTCGGCCATCGGCCTGGGCACCTGGCAGTTCGGTTCGAGGCAATGGGGCTACGGCGCCCACTACGCCGAGCACGACGCGATCGACATCGTCGCTCATGCCTTGGACCTCGGCATCAACCTGATCGACACGGCGGAGGTGTACGGTCTCGGCCGCTCCGAGCGCACCGTCGGCCGTGCCATCGCGGGCCGGCGCGCGGAGGTGTTCGTCGCCACGAAGGTCCTTCCGGTCCTGCCGGTGCGGGCGGTCGTCGCCCAGCGGGCGGCCGGGAGCGCCCGCCGGCTCGGCATCGCCCAGATCGACCTCTACCAGCTCCACCAGCCGAACCCGGTTGTCCCCCTGAACGAGCAGATGGGGGCGATGCGCGCCCTTCAGCAAAGCGGCGTCATCCGCCACATCGGGGTGAGCAACTACAGCTTGGCTCGCTGGCAGGCCGCCGAGGCCGCCCTGGGCGGTCCGGTCTTCTCGAACCAGGTCCGTTTCAACCTCGTCGACCGGCGTCCACTTCGGGGCATGACCGAGTGGGCGGCGGCGAACCACCGCCTCGTGATCGCCTACAGCCCGCTCGCCCAGGGCTTGTTGTCCGGGCGCTACGACGCCCAGCACCGCCCGACGGCCATGCGGGCGAACTCCGCCGCTTTCCTGCCCGAGAACCTTGACCGGGCCCGGCCGCTCTTGCAGGCGCTGCGCGACGTCGCCGCCGGCCACGACGCGACCTCCGCCCAGGTGGCGCTCGCCTGGGTGATCAGCCACCCGAACGTCGTCGCCATCCCGGGTGCGAGCACGACCGCCCAGCTGCAGCGCAACGCCGAGGCGGCCGATCTCGAGCTGAGCGTCGAGGACAAGCGCCGCCTGATGGACGCGGCCGACGCCTACCGTCCCTTGAGCGGTGTGACCGCGGTGCCCTCGCTCGTGCGTATGTGGACCGAGGGTCTCCGCCAGAAGCGCTAGCGGCACAGGGCCACCGTCTCGTGCGGGGCAAGGGGGAGCATGGACAGCGAGCTGACTTGGAGCGATGCGAGCGAGCAGGCCGACCTCGTCCGGAGTGGCCAGGTGTCGCCGCTCGAGCTCGTCGAGGCGGCCATCGAGCGCATCGAGCGGATCGACCCGGCGCTCAACGCTGTCATCCACCGCCGCTTCGCCGCCGCCAGCGACGAGGCGGCAGGCGAGCTGCCGGACGGCCCGTTCCGGGGCGTGCCGATCGTCTTGAAGGACCTCGGCGCCCCCCAGGCGGGGGAGCCCTACTGCGAAGGGACCGCCTTCGCCAAGGCCGCCGGTCACCGAGCAGGCACGGACAGCTACCTGGTGCAGCGGTTCAAGAGAGCGGGCTTTGTGATCCTCGGCCGCACGAACACGCCCGAGCTCGGCACTGCCATCACCACAGAGCCCCTGGCCTTCGGCCCGACACGCAATCCGTGGGACACGGAGCACTCGACCGGGGGCTCCTCGGGCGGCTCGGCGGCGGCCGTGGCCTCCGGCATGGTCCCGGTCGCGCACGGGAACGACGGCGGGGGTTCCATCCGCATCCCGGCGAGCTGCTGCGGCCTGTTCGGGCTCAAGCCGAGCCGGGGCCGCGTCTCCAAGGGTCCTGAGGCGGGCGAGTCCTGGTACGGGCTTTCCGTCGACCACGTGCTGGCGCGCAGCGTACGCGACTCGGCCGCCATCCTCGACCAGATCGCCGGTTATCACCCCGGCGACACCTTCGTCGTGCCGGCGCCCGTGGGCCCCTTCGCCCGAGACGTCGGTGCCGATCCCGGGCGGCTTCGCATCGGCCTCCTCGATCGTGCGACGGGGAGCGACTACACGCTCGACCCCGAGTGCGCCGAGGCGGTGCGCTCAGCCGGTCGCCTGCTCGACTCGCTCGGTCACCGCGTCGAGATGGCTCATCCCGCTTCCCTCGAGGAGCCGGACTTCGATCGCCACTGCCTGGTCGTGATCGCGACCGCCGTCGCCTCTGAGCTGGCGTACTGGTCGACGGCACTGGGACGGGAGGTCTCCGCCGAGGAGTACGAGCCGCTCAATGCTTTTTTCGCCACGATGAGCCGCTCCATCCCCGCCCCGGACTATCTCGAGTCGCTCCTCTGGCTGGAGGACTTCAGACGCCGGACGGTCGCCTTCTGGTCCGAGCAGGGCTTCGACCTGCTCTTGACGCCGGTGCTGGCGCAGCCGACGGCGCGCCTCGGTGAGCTCGCCGGTCTCGAGGGCTACCCGAAGGTGGTCGAGACGCTCCGGTTCACCGCCCAGTTCAACGTGAGCGGCCAGCCCGCCGCCTCACTGCCGCTCTACTGGGCGCAAGACGGGCTGCCCGTCGGCGTCCAGCTCGTCGCCGACTACGGGCGCGAGGATGTGCTCATCCGGGTCGCGAGCCAGCTCGAGCAGGCGAGGCCCTGGGCAGAGCGCCATCCGCCCGTGCACGCCTGAGCGACCGCCGCGCTATCCGCCTGCGCGCCGGGCACGGCCTGCGGGGCGGCTCGGAGGCTTTAGGCTGAGCCGATGGCCCGCCTGGCGGCGAGGATGAGAACGCGCCCCCGCCCAGCCTGCGGCCGCAACGGGTGCAGCGTCACGAGACGAGGAGGTGGTCCGTCTGCCAGCGAACCAAGCTGAGCCGGCGCAGTACGACATCGTTGTCATCGGCGGTGGCCCCGGCGGGTACGCCACGGCTCTTTACGCCGGGGCCGCGGGACTGTCGGTGGCGGTCGTCGAGAAGGACAAGGTGGGCGGCACCTGCCTTCACCGGGGTTGCGTGCCCGCCAAGGAGTTCCTCGAGACGGCGTCGGTGTTCCGCGGCGTCGAGGGGGCGAAGGAGTTCGGCGTCCACGCCAGCCAGCCCTCCGTCGAGTTCTCCATCAGCCAGGACCGGAAGAACCAGGTCGTCGACCAGCTTTTCAAAGGGCTTTCGGGCCTGTTGCGACAGCGCAAGGTCACGATCGTGCCCGGAGTCGGCCGCCTCCTCCCCGGCAAGACCGTCGAGGTCACCGGGGCCGACGGAGCGCTGAGCAAGCTGGCGGGGAGCAACGTCGTGCTCGCCTCGGGCTCCGTCCCGCGGACGCTTCCCGGTTTCGAGGTGGACGGGCGTTATGTCCAGACCTCTGACGAGCTGCTGGACCTGCGCCAGCTGCCACGCTCGGCGGCCGTGATCGGCGCCGGGGCCATCGGTTGCGAGTTCGCCTCGATGCTCTCCGATCTCGGGGTGCGGGTCACGCTCCTCGAGGCGCTGCCCAAGATCCTCCCCGGCTGCGACCAGGACGTGGCCAACGTCATCGTCCGGTCCTTCACCAAGCGGCGGATCACCGTGCGAACCGGCGTCAGCGTCACCGGGCACGAGCCCGACGGCGAGCACACCTCGGTCATCTTCGCTGACGGGGAGAAGCTGGAGGTCGAGACGATCCTGATGTCGATCGGCAGGGGCCCGCTCTCCAAGGGGCTGCTCGCCAAGGGCACAGGGGTCGAGATCGACGAGCGCGGCTACGTCCGGGTGGACGAGTGGATGCGCACGGGCACAGACGGCGTCTTCGCCATCGGTGACCTGGTGGCGACACCTCAGCTGGCACATGTCGCTTTTGCCGAGGCGATCCTGGCCGTCAAGCAGATGCTCGGCGAACGGGCCGTGCCGGTCGACTACGGCAAGGTCCCGTGGGCCATCTACTGCCATCCGGAGGTGGCCTTCGTCGGGATGACCGAGCAGGCCGCACTCGAGGCCGGCCTGGAGATCGTCACGAAACGGGACCCTTTCGGCGGCAACAGCCGTGCTCGCATCCTGGGCGAGACCGACGGCCTCGTGAAGGTCATCTGCGAGAAGGGCCCGGACGGGCGTGCCGGACGCCTCGTCGGCGTGCACATGGCCGGCCCGTGGGTGACAGAGCAGCTCGGGCAGGCCTACCTGTCGGTGAACTGGGAAGCCACACCCGACGAGATTTCGCAGTTCATACAGCCACATCCGACTCTCTCCGAGACCTTCGGGGAGACCGTTCTGGCCCTCACGGGAAGGGGTCTTCACGTTGCCTGACATCACCATGCCGCAGCTGGGCGAGACGGTCACCGAGGGGACGATCATCCGCTGGCTGAAGAATGTGGGAGACGCCGTCGTCCAGGACGAGCCGCTCTTCGAGGTGTCCACCGACAAGGTCGACTCCGACGTTCCCTCGCCCTTCTCGGGCCACATCTCGGAGATCCTCGTGCCCGAGGGGGCGACGGTCGACGTCGGCACCAAGCTCGCCGTCGTGACCGAAGCCGTGCCCTTGGCCGGCCCGGCCGCTGCCGCTGCTCCCGCGGTGGCCGTCACCGCCGCCCCTGCCGCTCCCACAGCTGCCGCCCCTGCCCCCGCTGCTCCCGCTTCTCCCGCCGCTGCCGGCGCTCCCCCCGCCCTGGCCGACCTGCCCCCGGCGGCCGAGGCGGTGCTGGCGGCGGCGCCGTCGGCGCAGGAGGCCGAGCTGCCCGAGAGGTTTGCGCCCGGGTCGCAAGCGCCGTCCGCGTCCGAGGGGACCGAGGCGAACGGGAAGGGCATGGTGCTGTCTCCGGTCGTCCGCCAGCTCGTCTCCGAGTACGACATCGATCCGACCGAGATCACCGGCACCGGCAAGGGTGGCCGGGTCACGCGTGCCGACGTGCTCGCCTACATCGACCGCCGCGCCGCTGCGAGCGCGGCGGGCCCGACGCCGGCAACGGCGCCTCGTGCCGCTGCGGCACCGCCGGCGCCACTGGCCCCTGCCGGCTTGCCGGTGGCGGGCTCGGAGGCGGTCGGCCAGTCGTACACGCCCGTCGCCGGCCCGCGCGACGAGGTCGTGCCGTTCACGAAGATCCGCCGCCTCACCGCCGAGCACATGGTCCGCTCCAAGGCGACCTCGGCTCACACCCTCGTCGTCATCGAGGCGGACTTCGAGAAGATCGAGCGAGTCCGCAGCGCCCACAAGGCCCTCTTTCGCAAGGAGGAGGGGATCGGTCTCACCTATCTCCCCTTCATCGTCCGGGCCGTTGTCGAGACGCTGCACGACTACCCGCAGTTGAACGCCTCGGTCGGCGACGACGCCCTCGTCGTCCACCGCGACGTCAACCTCGGTATCGCGGTCGACCTCGACCAGCGCGGGCTCATCGTCCCCGTCGTGCGCAACGCCGAGAACCAGTCGCTGCGGGGCCTCGCCCGCGCCATGGCCGAGCTCGCCGAGCGCGCCCGCACGCGCCGGCTCTCGGCCGACGACGTCGTGGGCGGGACCTTCACCATCACCAACCCGGGCCCGTTCGGCACGTTCCTCACGGCGCCGATCATCAACCAGCCCCAGGTGGCCATCCTCTCGACCGACGGGATCAAGCGGCGTCCCGTGGTGATCACCGCCCCCGACGGGACCGAGGCGGTCGGGATCCACTCGGTGGGCATGCTCGCCCTCTCCTTCGACCACCGCGCCGTCGATGGGGCCTACGCCTCGGCGTTCCTGCACGCCCTCGCCGGGGCGATCGAGTCGCGCGACTGGGAGGCCGAGCTTTGAGCACCGCCGGGCGCGAGCTGCGCGTCCGCTGGCTCGGGCGCGTCCGGTACCGGGACGCCCACGTCCTCCAGCAGGCCCTGTGCACGGGCGGGGAGGGGGAGTACCTGCTCCTCCTCGAGCACCCGCACGTCTACACCCTCGGCGTGCGCGCCAAGGCCGAGCACGTCCTCGTCGACCCGGAGTCTGTCGGCGCCGAGCTCGCCCAGGCGGACCGCGGCGGCGACGTCACCTACCACGGCCCCGGTCAGCTGGTCGGCTATCCCATCTTGAACGTCCGCCTCGGGATGGGCGCCGTGCCGGCCCATGTTCACGCCATCGAGCAGCTCGTCATCGACGCCCTCGGCGAGCTGGGGGTCGACGGCGCCGGGCGCCTGAGCGGCTATCCCGGGGTCTGGATCGATCCCGACGGTCCCGAGCCGAGGAAGATCTGCGCCGTCGGGGTGAGGATCAACCGGGGACGGTCGATGCACGGCTTCGCCCTCAACGTGGGGCCCGACCTTTCCATGTTCGGCCACATCGTCCCCTGCGGCATCACCGAGCTCGGGGTCACCTCGATGGCCGCCGAGGGCGTGCAGGTCGCCATGAGCGAGGTCGTGGACGCCATCGTGCGCCGGGCACCGGACCGGCTTGCGCCGGGGGCGACGGTCGAGCGCCAGGACTCGTCGTGGTGGCCGGGGCCCGCGCGCACCGTGTCGCTGTCGGTCGTCGCCGACCCGAGCTCGCCTCTTCGGGCGCTCGACCGCCGGCTCATCGACGCCGGAGTGGACCCCGCCCGCGGGGTGGCGATCTCGAGCCGCAAGCCCGAGTGGGCCAGGGCCCAGGCCCGGATCGGCCCCGAGATGGTCCGTCTCCGGGCGACGATGCGCGAGCTCTCCCTCGTGACGGTCTGCGAGGAAGCCGGGTGCCCGAACATCTTCGAGTGCTGGGCCGACGGCACGGCGACTTTCATGATCAACGGCGAACGCTGCACGAGAGCCTGTGGCTTCTGCCTCATCGACACGAGGCGGCCCCTGGCGCTCGACCCGGACGAGCCCGAGCGCGTCGCCGAGGCGGTGGCCCGCATGGGGCTGTCGCACGCCGTCGTCACGGCCGTGGCCCGCGACGACCTCGCCGACGGCGGGGCGCTGGCCTTCGCCGAGACGATCGGGGCGATCCGCCGCCGCAGTCCCGGCACGACGGTCGAGGTGCTCATCCCCGACTGCAAGGGGGACGACGCCGCCCTCGGGATCATCTTCGACGCCCGCCCCGACGTGCTGAACCACAACCTCGAGACCGTCAACCGGCTCCAGCGCGCCGTGCGGCCCTCGGCCTCCTACGCCCGCAGCCTGTCGGTGCTGGCGCGGTCGGCCTCGGCCGGGCTGAAGACCAAGTCGGGCATCATCCTCGGCATGGGCGAGACGGCGGGCGAGGTCGTGGCGGCACTGGCCGATCTTCGTGCCGTCGGGGTCGAGATCGTCACCCTCGGCCAGTACCTGCGCCCGAGCGCCGTCCACCTGCCCATCGCCCGCTGGTGGAGCCCGGCCGAGTTCGAGGAGCTGGCGGCGGCGGCTCGGGCGATGGGCATTTCCTATGTCGAGGCCTCGCCGCTCACCCGTTCCAGCTACCACGCAAAGCGGGCGGTCGCCGGCGCCGAAGTCACATGAGCATCGGCAGCCCGCCAGAAGTCGCGGTCGACGCCCCGCTCGTCAGGGCGGCGCGTTTTACCCGGGTGCGGGACCGCATGAGGGAGCTGGAGGTCGACGCCCTCCTCCTCTCCCTCGGCGCCGACCTTCCCTGGCTGACGGGCTACGAGGCCATGGCGCTCGAGCGCCTGACGATGCTCGTGCTGCCCGCCGACGACCAGGCGACCCTGGTGGTCCCGGCGCTGGAGGCGCCCCGGGTGGCCCACGATCGGCGCCTTTTCGAGATGCGCCCGTGGTCGGAGCACGAGCGAGCCGCCGAGGTGGTGGCGGCACTGGTCGGCAAACGGAGGCGGCTCGCGGTCTCGGACCGGTGCTGGGCGGCGCACCTGCTGGAGCTCGAGCGCTCGATCCCAGGGGCGCACTGGCGCAGCGCGAGAGAGGTGGTCGGTCCTCTGCGGGCGGTCAAAGACGCCCAGGAGGTCGCGGCCCTGTGCGCCGCCGGAGCAGCCGCCGACGCCGTGGCCGGAGCGCTTTTGGGCGGGGAGATAGCCCTCATCGGCAGGAGCGAGGCCGAGGTCTCGGCCGAGATCTCGAGCCGCCTGCGCGAGAGCGGCCACGACCGCGTGAACTTCTCCATCGTCGGGAGCGGCCCGAACTCGGCCAGCCCGCACCACGAGCCCGGCCGGCGTCTGATCGGCCCCGGGGAGGTGGTCGTGTGCGACTTCGGCGGCTCTTTGCGCTTCGCCGGGGGAGTCGGGTACTGCTCGGACATCACCCGCACCCTGGTCACAGGCGAGCCGGAGGCGGAGTTCGCCGAGCTCTACGAGGTGCTGCGCCTCGCCCAGGCCGCCGCTGTCGCCGCCGCTCAGGTCGGCGCCGCCTGCGAGCAGGTCGATGGCGCCGGGCGCGAGCTCATCACCGCCGCCGGCTACGGCCCGGCCTTCATCCACCGCATCGGCCACGGGATCGGGATCGAGGAGCACGAGGACCCCTACATGGTGGCGGGGAACACGACGCCCATCGTCGCCGGCCACGCCTTTTCGGTCGAGCCGGGCATCTACCTCGAGGGCCGTTTCGGTGCCCGCATCGAGGACATCGTCATCGCCACCGAGGACGGTCCCCTCGCCTGCAATCGGACCGACCACAACCTGGCCGTGGTCGAGGCCTGACGCCTGCAGTGCCCGGCGGCACGGCGGCCCGGCGGGCACGGCGGCCCGGCGGGCACGGCAAGGAACCGGTTGCCCGCTCGAGGTGCCGGGACTGAGAAAGAGCGGGACAGAAGAGAGAGAAGAGAAAGAGAAGGTGAACCGTGGATCTAGGTCTCGAGGGACGAGTTGCAGTCGTGGCGGCGTCGTCCAAGGGTCTCGGGCGCGCCGCCGCGGACGCTCTCGCCGATGAGGGCGCCCGCGTCGTGATCTGCGCCCGGGGCCGCGAGGCGCTGGCGCGGACCGAGGCGGCGCTGCGCTCCAGAGGCGCCGAGGTCGTCGCCGTGCAGGCGGACGTGACCGAGCCGGCGACGCCGGAGCATCTCGTCCAGATGGCGCTGGAGCGGTTCGGCCGCCTCGACGTCGTCGTCCCGAACGCCGGCGGCCCCCCGCCCGCGGGTGCGCTCGAGGTCGACGACGAGGCCATATTGAAGGCGGTCCAGGCGAACCTGCTCACGAGCGTCCGCTTCGTGCGGGCGGCCCTGCCCCATCTGCGCGCGGCCGGCTGGGGCCGCATCTGCTGCATCGCCTCGTCGACCATCACGCAGGGCAATCCGACGCTGGCGCTGTCCAACACCGCCCGGACGGGGTTGTGGGCCTGGGCGAAGACGGCGGCGGCGGACCTGCGCGGCACCGGGGTCACGCTCAACCTCGCCTGCCCGGGGTATCACGCCACGGATCGCATGATCGAGCTCGGCGCCACCGGGGGCGGGCGGCCGATGGGCGACCCGGCCGACTTCGGCAAGGTCGTGGCCTTCTTGTGCTCGCAGGCGGCGGGCAACCTGAGCGGGGCGAGGATCGTCGTCGACGGCGGGGAGTCCCTGGCTCTCTGAGCCGGTCTCAGCATCCGGTGGCGAGCAGCCGCCGGATAACCTGCGGTTGTGCAAGCCAGCGACGTGGAATGGGGAACCAGTGACTGACCCGTCGTCCCTCTACCGGCTGAGGGAGGAGCCGGTGCCGCCCTCCCCGGTGCTCGTGGTGGCGCTCGAGGGCTGGGTCGACGCCGGCCTCGCCGGTGCCACGGCCATGACGAGCCTCCTGGACGGCATCGACACGCGGATCTACGCCCTGTTCGACACCGAGGAGCTGCTCGATCAGCGCGCCCGCCGCCCGAAGCTCAGGATCGCCGACGGGATCAACGAAGAGCTCGAGTGGCCGCAAGTGGAGCTTCGCGTCGGCACCGATCCCCTCGGCGCGGGCGTGGCCATGCTCGTCGGTCCGGAGCCCGACATGCGCTGGCAGAGCTTCGCGGACGCCGTCGGCGAGCTCGCCACGGCCCTCGACGTCCGGCTCCTGGTGGGCTTGGCCGGCTTTCCCGCCGGTGCCCCCCACACCCGCCCGGTGAAGCTGGCGGCGACGGCCTCCGACGGCCAGCTGGCCAAACAGGTCGGGTTCATCCCAGGGAGCATCGAGGTCCCGGCCGGGATCCAGGCGGTCATCGAGCGCAGCTGCACGAACCGGGGCATCGCCTCGGTCGGGTTGTGGGCACGGGTGCCCCACTACGTCGCCGCCATGCCGTTTCCCGCCGCCTCGCTCGCCTTGCTCGAGGGCCTCGCCGGCCTGTCCGGGCTCGTGATCGAGACGGGGCCTCTCGCCGAGGCCGCCGAAGCGGCACGAGCGAAGATCGACGAGCTCATCGCCCAGAGTGCCGACCACCAGGCGATGGTCCGCCAGCTCGAGGAGCAGATCGACGAGCTCGAGGGGAGGGCACTGGTCGACTTCGACGACAGGGTGGTCCCTTCCGGGGACGAGATCGCCGCCGAGCTCGAGCGCTACCTGCGCGGCCATTAGAACGCCGCTGGCGCCTAAAGCGCCGCCGGGGCTCGCCTTCTGCCACCGGGAGCGGGCGCGGGGGCGCGTGCCGTTGCGCTAAGTTTCCAAAGCGGATGTCATAAGTCATCATTCGCTGGACGAAGGGGGAACCACGATGAGCGTTACCGACGAGCTGCTGCGCAACAACGAGGCCTACGCCGCCTCGTTCGACAAGGGGCATCTGCCCCTGCCTCCGGGCAAGAAAGTGGCCGTCCTGGCCTGCATGGACGCCAGGCTGAGCCCTTACGCCGTGCTCGGGCTCGAAGAAGGCGACGCCCATGTTATACGCAACGCCGGAGGCGTCGTCACCGATGACGGGATCCGCTCGCTGGCGATCTCCCAGCGGCTGCTCGGCACCGAGGAGATCATCCTCATCCACCACAGCGACTGCGGCATGCTCACCTTCAGCGACGACCAGTTCAGGCACCAGATCCAGCAAGAGGTCGGCATCAAGCCGCCCTGGTCCGCCGAATCCTTCGGGGATCTCGACGAGGACCTGCGCCAGTCCGTCGCCCGCATCAAGGCGAGCCCGTTCATCCCGAACAAGGACTCGGTGCGCGCCTTCGTCTACGACGTCAGCAACGGCAAGCTGCGCGAGGTCAAGGTCTGAGCCCGGCCGTCCCCTAGCGTGCGGGCCGGGTCCGGCCCGGGTCGCCGCCTCGTCCTGGCCGTCGGCCTCCTAGCCGTCGCGTCCTGGCCGTCGGCCTCCTAGCCGTCGGCCTCCTCGCGGCCGGCCAGCACCTCGGCCGCCGCCCGGACGAGGGCCTCGAACAGGGACGGGTTGTCGTCTGCCTCGGGGTGCCACTGCACGCCGATCACGAATGGCTTGGAGGGTTCCTCGATCCCCTCGATCGTGCCGTCCTCGGCCCAGGCCACCGCGCGCAGGTCGGAGGCGAGGCGGCCGATGCCCTGATGATGATGCGTCGGCACCTCGCGGGCGTCCCACCTGGCGGCCGCGTGGAGCGAGCTCGCCGGCTCGATGAGGACCAGATGCTTGGAGAACGCACCCGGGGTCGGGTTGTGCTCCTCGTGACCGACGACCTCGGGCAGGTGCTGGACGAGCGTGCCGCCGTGGGCGACGTTCAACAGCTGCATCCCCCGGCAGATCGCCAGCACCGGCAGGCCGCAGCGCTCGGCGGCGGCGAGGAGGGCGAGCTCGCGCTCGTCGCGTTCGGTGCGGGGGGGCTGGGAGCGGGGATGCGCCTTGGCGCCGTAGCGGGCCGGGTCGACGTCGGGCCCGCCGGTGAGCATGAGGCCGTCGAGACGCCGGACGAGCGCCTCGACGGCGGGGACGCGCTCTTCTTGGACCGGGAGGATGACCGGGCTCGCGCCCGCCTCGGCGAGCAAACGCACGTAGGCGGAGGGCACCAGGGAGGCCTGCGTCTGCCAATGGCCCCACGAGGCCTGCTCGTCGTAGGCGGTGACCCCGATGACGGGAAGGGCGCCGGCTACGCCGGCGTCGTCGGAGCCGTCGTCCATCAAAGGGGCGTCACGTAGGCGGCGGTGATGCCGCCGTCGACGAGGAAGGTGCTCGCGGTGATGAACGAGGCGTCGTCGGAGGCGAGGAAACAGGCCGCGGCCGCTATCTCCTCAGGTTCGGCGAACCGCCCCATGGGGACGTGCACGAGCCGCCGCGCGGCGCGCTCCGCGTCCTTGGCGAACAGCTCCCGCAAAAGCGGCGTGTTCACCGGGCCCGGGCAGAGGGCGTTCACGCGGATCGACTGGCGGGCGAACTGCACCCCGAGCTCGCGCGACATCGCCAGCACCCCGCCCTTGGAGGCGGTGTAGGAGATCTGCGACGTCGCCGCGCCCACGAGGGCGACGAACGACGCCGTGTTGATGATGCTCCCGCCGCCGTGCTCCAACAGGATCGGGATCGCCGCCTTGCAGCACAGGTAGACGCTCGTCAGGTTCACCTCCTGCACGCGGCGCCAGGCGTCGAGATCGGTCTCGAGGATCGAGTCGTCGTCGGGAGGTGAGATGCCGGCGTTGTTGAAACAGATGTCGAGCGTGCCGAAGCGCGCCAGGGCCGCCGCGTACATCTCGGCCACGCTGGCGGGATCGGTCACCTCGGCGTGCACGTAGAGCCCGCCGATCTCCTCGGCGACGGCGCGGCCCGGGTCCGCGGCGAGGTCGGCCACCACGACGTGGGCTCCCTCGCGGGCGAAACGGACGGCACTCGCCCGGCCGATCCCGCTCGCCGCCCCCGTGATGACAGCCACCTTCCCCTCGAGCCTTCCGGGCATGGAGATCCTCCGATCGTGTGTGGTGAAACAGAGCCGGACTGAGGTTAGGAGGCGCCGGTGGCGAGGAACACGTTTTTCAGCTCGGTGAACGCCTCGAGGGCGTCCGGCCCGAGCTCGCGGCCGATGCCGGAGCGCTTGAAGCCGCCGAAGGGCGTCCAGTAGCGCACGGACGAGTTCGAGTTGACCGACAAGGTGCCGGTCTCGACCGCCCGGGCGACCCGAAACGCCCGCCCGAGGTCACGGGTCCAGATCGAGCCCGAGAGCCCGTAGGGGGTGTCGTTGGCGATGCGGATCGCCTCCGCCTCGTCCGCAAAGGGCACGACCACGACGACCGGGCCGAAGATCTCCTCGCGCACCGCCGGCGAGGAGGGCGGCACCGGCGCGAGCACGGTCGGGGGAAACCAGTACCCGGCGCCCTCGGGGGCGCTGCCCCGGAACGCCACCGGCGCCCCGTCGGGCACGAAGGCGGAGACGGCGGCGCGTTGCTCGGCGCTGATGAGCGGCCCCATCTCGCTTCGCTCGTCGGAAGGGTCGATCACCCGGACGGCCTTGACCGCCTGCTCGAAGCGCTCCATGAAAGCCTCGTAGGCGCTCAGTTGCACCAAGATGCGGGAGCGGGCGCAGCAGTCCTGGCCGGCGTTGTCGAACACGGCGTAGGGCGCGGCCGCAGCCGCGGCCTCGATGTCGGCGTCGGCGAAGACGATGTTGGCGCTCTTGCCGCCGAGCTCGAGGGTGACCCGCTTCACCTGCTCGGCGCACCCGGCCATGATCTTCTGGCCGACCTCGGTCGAGCCCGTGAAGCAGACCTTGCCCACTGCCGGATGGGTCACAAAGCGCCAGCCGATCACCGAGCCGCGGCCCGGCAGGACCTGGAAGACGTGCTCGGGCAGGCCGGCCTCGAGGGCGAGCTCGCCGAGGCGGATGGCCGTGAGCGGCGTCAGGTCGGCCGGTTTCAACACGACCGTGTTGCCCGCGGCGAGCGCCGGGCCGAAGCCCCAGGAGGCGATCGGCATGGGGAAGTTCCAGGGAACGATGATCCCGACGACGCCGATCGGCTCCCGGAAGGTGACATCGACGCCGCCGGGCACGGGGATCTGGCGCCCGAAGAGCCGCTCCGGCGCCCCGGCGTAGTAGGCGAGCACGTCTCGGACATTGCCCGCCTCCCAGCGGGCGTTCGAGATCGTGTGGCCGGAGTTGGCCACCTCGAGTCGGGCCAGCTCCTCGTTGGCCCCGTCGACCGCCTCGGCAAAGCGCCGGAGCAGCCGGGCGCGGTCGCCCGGCGACACGGCCCGCCAGGCCGGGAGCACGCCCGCGGAGCGGGCGATCGCCTCGTCGGCCTCTTCGGCCTCGACGTGGTCGACGTGGGCGATGATCTCCTCGGTGGCGGGGTTGACGACGGCACGCTCGGTGCTCACAGGCGTTCGAACCCTCGGTAGCGCTCCCAGTCGGTGACGGCCGATTCGAAGGCCTCGAGCTCGACGCGCGCCATGTTCAAGTAGTGGGCGACGACGTCGTCGCTGAAGGCCTTGCGGGCGACCTGGCTCGCCGCGAACAGCTCGGCCGCCTCCCGCAGGGTGGTCGGCAGCCGCGGCTTGTCCGACTCGTAGGCGTTGCCGGTGAACTCGGGCTCGAGCTCGAGGCCCTCCTCGACCCCGTACAGGCCGCCGGCGACCATGGCGGAGAGCGCCAGGTAGGGGTTCACGTCCCCGCCTGGCACCCGGCACTCGACGCGCAGCGCCTTTGGCTGATGGCCGATGATGCGAAGGGCGCAGGTGCGGTTGTCACGGCCCCAGGCTAACGCGGTCGGTGCGAACGATCCCCGGACGAAACGCTTGTAGCTGTTGATGTTCGGGGCGAGAAACAGCGTCAGCTCCCGCAGCGTGGCGAGCAGACCGGCGATGAAGTGCTCGAAGACCTCTGAGAAGCCGTGCGAGCCCTCGCCGGAGAACACGGGCCGGTCCGAGTCGTCCCGGAGCGACAGGTGCACATGGCAGGAGTTGCCCTCGCGGGCGTCGAACTTCGCCATGAAGGTCAGGCTGTAGCCCTCCTGGCCGGCGATCTCCTTGGCGCCCATCTTGAACAGCGAGTGCTCGTCCGCCTTCTCGAGGAGCCCGGTGTAGCGGAAGGCGATCTCGTGCTGGCCGTAGTTGCACTCGCCCTTCGCCGACTCGACCCACATGCCGGCCTCGCCCATGTCGTTTCTGATCCGCCGCAGCAACGGCTCCACCCGGCCGGTGCCGAGGAGCGAGTAGTCGACGTTGTAGAGGTTGGCCGGGGTGAGGGACCGGTAGCCGGACTGCCAGGCCTGCTCGAAGGTGTCGTTGAGGACGATGAACTCGAGCTCGGTGGCGGCAAGGGCGTGCCAGCCGTGGGCAGCGAGGCGTTCGGACTGGCGCTGGAGGATCTGGCGCGGTGAGGCCACGACCGGACTGCCGTCGGCCCATTGCAGGTCCGCCACGCAAAAGGCGGTGCCGGGGTGCCAGGGGAGCAGGCGCAGGCTCGAGACGTCGGGCACCATGACGAAGTCGCCGTAGCCGCGGTCCCACGACGACATGGCGTAGCCGAGGACGGTGTTCATCTCGACGTCGACTGCCAGCAGGTAGTTGCAGCCCTCGGTGCCGCCGGTCATGACGTCTTCTAGGAAGTGGGCGGCGGCAAAGCGCTTCCCCTGCAGCCGTCCCTGCATGTCGGTGATCCCTACGACCACCGTGTCGATCTCGCGAGAGGCGACGAGCGCCGCCAGCCGGTCCACTGTGAGGGCGGGCGCAGCTTCGCTCAATCGACTCCCCCCGTCCCATGCCCGGCCCGGTTGAGGCTGGCTTCTATGGCCTTCAGCTCGGCCTCGGTGCCTTGGACCTTCGGGCCGGTGAACCACTTGTGGGCCGACAGGAGCCAGTAGCCGCCCGAGAAGAGGAGGACCACGCCGACGGCAATCGGGGCGTAGTTGAAACTGTCGCGGTTGATCGGGCTGAACTCGGGCAGCATGAACAAGATGGCGATGAACACCACCCAGATGATGCCCACCCAGCCGACGAGCGGGCTCCACTTTCCGAGGCTCCAGCGGCCCCCCTTGAAGCTCGCCCCCTGCATGCGGCGCAGCACCGTCGGCAGGATGTAGGCGATGTAGAGGCCGATCGTGGCAATCGAGGTGACAGCTCCGTAGGCGACGCCGCTCCACAGGGAGGGGACGGCGAGGAGGAAGGCGAACACGACGCAGAACCAGATGCCGTTCGTGGGCGTTCTTGTGCGCGGGTTGATCTGGTGCCAGAGCCTGTGGCCCGGCACCGCCCCGTCCCGGCTGAAGGCGTAAAGCATCCGGGAGTTCGCCGTCACCGACGCCATGCCGCAGTAGGCCTGCGCCATGAACACGATCACCAGCAACAGTTCGGCGCCGTGGCGGCCGATGGCGTTCGTCCAGATGAGGACCGGGGCGAACTCCTGGGCGGCGTACTTGGTGTAGACGGCCATGTTCGTCGGGATGACGAAGGTGATGGCGAGGATGAGGATCCAGCCGGCGATGAGCGAGACCACGATCGAGCTGACGATGCCACGGGGGGCGGCGAGGTCGGGGCTGCGCGTCTCCTCCGACATGTGCGCCGAGGCGTCGTAGCCGGTGAAGGTGTACTGAGCCATCAGGAAGCCGATGAAGAACACGTACCACTTCGAGCTGAAGCCGGAGAGGTTGATGAACTTGGTGAAGACGAACGAGGCCGAGGTGTGGTGGCTCGGGGCGAAGATCAGCACGAGGGCGATGATCGCCACGCCCAAGATGTGCCACCAGGCCGACACGTCCGAGAGGAAGGCCACGAGGCGTACGCCGAAGGTGTTGAGCAGGCCGTGGATTATGAGGATGCCGGCGTAGACGACGAGGATCCAGCCGGCCGTCGTCGGGAAGTTGAAGACCATGTTGAGAAACGCCGAGAAGAAGAAGGCGAACCCGTAGTCGATGCCGGCGGTGATCGCCACCTGGCCGAGGAGGTTGAACCAGCCCGTGAACCAGCTCCAGGCGCCGGGGTTGCCCTTCGCCAGCTTGGCCGACCAGTAGTAGAGCCCGCCTGCTGTCGGGTAGGCGGAGGCGATCTCCGCCATACCGAGGCCGACGATGGCCGTGAAGATGCCGACGATGATCCAGCCCCAGACGATGTCGACGGGGCCGCCCTCGGCCATCCCGAAGTAGTAAAGCGTCAGGCAGCCAGACAGGACCGAGATGATCGTGAAGGAGACGGCGAAGTTGGAGAACCCGCCCATCCTCCGGTGCAGCTCCTGCGCGTAGCCCATCTCATGGAGCTTGGCCACGTCCGCGTCCATGCCAGTTGTCTGTGTGGATGCACCTTCATCGACCGGCATCGAGGCCCCCCTCCACCACAACGGCCCGAGCCGTCATTCGGTGCGAACCATTAAAACCTTCGCCCAGGTGCGAGTCAAGGGACCAATCCGGCTCCGCTTGTCGAGCCGGCGCCGCTTGCCGCGGGCGACGGGACCCGGCTTCGGGGCGATCTCCTGGCACACTGATGACCAGTGAGCGCCGTGCCCGAGATAGTCGAATTCCTCCTCACCTACCCGCCTTTCAACGCCTTGGCCCGCGCCGAGGTGGAGGGCGCGGCGGCCTCAGCCGAGATCGAGTTCCATCTCGCCGGGACGGAGATCTTCTCCCAAGGTGCCCAGCCAAGTGAGTTCCTCCGCGTCATTCGCGCTGGCGTCGTCGAGATCGTGCACGACGGCAGGGTGCTCGACCTGATCGGGACCGGCGAGATGTTCGGCCACGCCTCGATGCTCTCCGGGCTGCCGACGGGCTTTGCCGCTCGGGCGGCGGAGGACACGCTCACCTACCGGATCCCGGCGGACGTGGCCTACAGATTGCTCGGCCAGCCGGCGACCCTGCGCTATGTGACCCGCTCGCTGCTCCAGGACCGCTACGGGGTCCGCCAGGGACGGGCGAACGAGCTGGACCGTGACCAGCTGAGCCAGCCGGTGGGTGCCCTGATCCGGTCGCCGGCGGTGACCTGCACGCCCGACACCCCGATAGGCGAGGCGGCCCGCTTGATGAGCGCCCGCGGGGCGACCGCGGTCGTGGTCGAGCTCGGCTCGTCGCTCGGCATCCTCACCGATCGTGACCTCCGTTCCCGGGTGCTCGCCGTCGGGCTCTCGCCCGACACCCCCGTCTCGAAGGCGATGACGGAGCCGGCCGAGACCGTCCCCGCCGACCGTCTGGCAGGAGAGGTGCTCTTGGACATGCTCGACCGGGGTTTCCGTCACTTCCCGGTCCTGTCGCCGACGGGAAGGGTGCTGGGCGTCATCAGCGACTCCGATCTCGTCGAGGTCCAGACCCACTCCTCGCTCTCTCTCCGCCGGGCCATCGCCCGGGCCGCCGATCCGGCGGAATTGGCAGAGGTGGCCGCAGATCTGCGACCCATGATCGTGAGCCTGCACCGGGCCAACGTGGCTCCCCTCGACATCTCGGCCGTGTTCTCGATCGTCTCGGACGCGTTGACGCGCCGGGCGCTCGAGTTCGCCGTCGGCGAGGCAGGGGAGGCCCCGGTGCCCTTCGCCTGGCTCGCGCTCGGGAGCCAGGCGCGCCGTGAGGCCCTCCCGAGCTCGGATCTCGACAGCGCGGTCGTGTTCTTGAAGGGCGACGGCCCCGCGCTGGACGTGGACCTGGTCTGCCGCCCGTATTTCGCCGCCCTCGCCCAGCGCACGACCGACATCCTCGTCGCCTGCGGGTTCCACCCGGACTCCCATCGGGCCAGCGCCTCGGACCCGCTTTTCGTGCGCTCACTGGACTCCTGGCAGAGCGCGGGTCGGTCCTGGCTCGAGGACCCCACCCAGGACAAGGCGCTCGTGCTCACCTCGGTCCTCGTCGACAGCCGTCCCGTCTTCGGGACCCAGGTGGGCGAGATGCTGGCGGAGACCTTCCGCCCCGCCCGAGAGCACCCGACGATGGTGCGCATGCTCGCCCGTTTCTCCCTCTCGCATCGGCCTCCCACCGGTTTTCTGGGCGGGCTCGTCGTCGAGCACTCCGGGGAGCACCGCGGCCGGCTCGACCTGAAAGAGGGAGGGGCCCTGCCGATCGTCAACCTCGCCCGGTGGGCCGGCATGGCGACCGGGGTGACATGCGCCTCGACTCCGGAGAGGCTGCGCGCCGCCAGCGACGGCGGCATCCTCGCCCGTGCCGACGCCGACACGCTCACAGAGTCCTTCGGGCTCGTCTCCGAGCTCCGCCTCGACCATCAGGCCGCACAGCTCGTGGCGGGAACGGAGCCCGACGACTACGTCGACCCGTCCGAGCTCAGCGCGCTCACCCGCACCTACCTGAAAGAGGCGTTCCGGGCGGTGGCCGCCGTGCAGCAGCGCATCTCCAACGATCTCTCCCTCGGTGTGTGGTGAGGCTTTGGGGCACACGGGGGCGCCTGCGGGCACCGGCTGCTGACGCCTACGCCCGAGCGCCCCTGGCGGGGCGCCGTACGCCGTGGCGCGAGGCCCGCTACTGCGTCGTCGATCTGGAGCTGAGTGGCCTCGACCCAAGGAGCGACGAGATCATCTCTTTTGGTGCGGTCCCGATCGACGCCGGCCTCGTCGGTGCCGGTCGCACCCTCTACGGCCTCGCCCGGCCGACACGGCCCCTGCCGGAGTCCTCCGTCGTCGTCCACGGCATCCGCACCGTCGACCTCGAGGAGGCGCCGCCCCTGGACGAGGCGATCCTCCCGCTGCTCGGGGCGCTGGCAGGACGGGTCCTGGTCGCGCACGCGGCGGCGGTGGAGCGGGCCTTCCTCGGTCCCGCCCTGCGGCGCCAGGGGGTGCGGCTTCGCGAGCCCGTGCTCGACACCGCCGTGCTCGGGCGCCTGCTCATGGTCGAGCGCGGCGAACCGCCCCCGAGGTTCCTGACGCTCGGAACGCTGGCGGGCGCACTGGGGCTTCCCGAGCACCGTCCCCACCACGCCCTGGGCGACGCCCTGACGACGGCGCAGGTCTTCCTCGCCATCGTCTCCCACCTCGAGAAACTGGGCGCTGAGACCGTCGGGTCGCTCGCTAGCGCCACGAGACGCTTGGAGAACGCGAGGCGCTATCCCTCGAGGGCTGCGTTTCTGGACAACCAGGTCGGAGCCGACTGAGTCTCCCGGGCGGCGGGGTGCTCTTGGGCGGCGGGGCTTCAGGAGACGAGGTTGACGAGGCGCGGGGGACGGGCGATGACCCGGGCCGGGGCCGCGCCCCCGAGGGCCTCTCGAACCTTCGCCGAGGCCAGGGCCGCCTCGAGCGCAGCCTCCTCGGAGATGTCGCGTGCGACCTCGATCCGGTCCTTCAGCTTGCCGTTCACCTGCACGACCATCGTCACCTGCTCGTCGGTGAGAAGCCGTAGGTCTGCGACCGGCCACGGTCGGGTGTGCACGTTGTCGCCACGGCGGCGCTCGTAGGCCTCGGCTGCGAGGTGGGGGGCGAAGGGGGCGAGAAGCTCGAGCAGGGTGTCGATCGATTCCTCGACGACGGCCCGGTCGGTGCCCGCGCGGATGTGGCGGGAGATGGTGTTGGTCAGCTCCATGCAAGCCGCGACCGCCGTGTTGAAGCCGTAGCGGTCGATGTCTGCCGTCACGCGTGCGATCGTGCGGTGGACGGCCCGTCTCAGCTCGTCGCTCCCGCCTGCCGGGCCGTCGTCAGCGTGGTGGTCGGCAGGTGCCGACGGGTCGGTGGCCAGGCGCCACACCCTGCCCAGGTAACGCGAGCACCCGTCGAGGATCTCCTCGGTCTGCGCGTTCCAGTCGACGTCGTCCACGGGGGGGCCTATGAAGAGGTGCAACAGCCGCAAGGCGTCGGCTCCGACCTTGGCGAAGTACTCATCGGGCGAGACGACGTTGCCCCTGGACTTGGACATCGCCCGGCCGCCGAGGCGGATCATGCCCTGGCAGAACAACTGCGCGAAAGGCTCGCGGACCGACTTCGGGCCGAGCCCGGTGTCGGCCAGAGCCCGCGTGAAGAAACGTGCGTAGAGCAAGTGCAAGATCGCGTGAGTGATCCCGCCGATGTACTGATCGACCGGCATGTAGTGGTGGGCGGCGGCGATGTCGACCGGGCCCATCTCGTAGCGGGGGTTGCAAAAGCGAAGGAAGTACCACGACGAGTCCACGAAGGTGTCCATCGTGTCCGTCTCGCGAAGCGCCGGGCCGCCGCAGCTAGGGCAGGTCGTCTCGAGGAACCCCTCGTCGAAGCGCAGGGGCGACTCGCCCGTCGGGCGGAACTCGACCTTCTCGGGGAGAAGGATCGGGAGCTCCTCGACTGGAACGGGCACTATCCCGTGGGTGGAGCAGTAGACCACCGGGATCGGGCAGCCCCAGTAGCGCTGGCGGCTGATCAGCCAGTCGCGCAGCCGGTAGTTGACCTTGCGCGAGCCGATGCCACGCTCCTCGAGGTACTCGATCGCCGCTCGCTTGGCCGTCGGCACGTCGAGCCCGTTGAGGAAGCCGCTGTTTATCTTGATCCCGTCACCGGAATAGGCGCCGCCGTCGAAACCCTCGGGCGGCTCGACGGTGCGCACCACGGGCAGTCCATATGCCTCGGCGAAGGCGAAGTCACGCTCGTCCTCCGCCGGCACGGCCATGATCGCCCCGGTGCCGTATCCCATCAGCACGTAATCGGCGACATAGATCGGCACCGACTCGTCGTTGAACGGGTTCACGCAGTAGCTGCCCGTGAACGCACCCCGTTTCTCGAGGGATCCTTCGGAGGACTGGCGCTCGATGTCGGTGGCCTGCTGAGCCCGGGCGCACACCTCTGCGACCGCGTCGCGCTGAGCATCGGTCACGAGCTCGCTCACCAAAGGGTGTTCGGGTGAGAGCACGGCGTAGGTCATGCCGAAGCTCGTGTCCGGGCGTGTCGTGAAGACCTCGATCTCGATCTCCGGTCGGCCGACGACGACCATGCGGAATTGGGCACCTTCGGACCGACCGATCCAGTTGCGCTGCATGGTCTTCACGCGCTCGGGCCAGTCCATGCCGTCGAGGGCGTCGAGCAGCTCCTCGGCGTACCTGGTGATGCGGAGGAACCACTGCTCGAGGTTGCGGCGCACGACGATGTCGCCGGACCGCTCGCAGGTGCCGTCGGGGAGGACCTGCTCGTTGGCGAGCACGGTGTGGCATCCGGGGCACCAGTTGACCGGCGCCTCGGCCCGGTAGGCGAGGCCGGCTCGGAGCAGCTGGAGGAAGATGACCTGGTTCCACCTGATGTAGTCGGGGTCGTGACTGCGCAGCTCACGGCGCCAGTCGTAGACCGCGCCGAGTCGCTTCACCGAGGCCTTGAGCTCGGCGATGCGCGCCTCGGTGTACACGCGGGGATGATCTCCGCCCTTTATGGCAGCGTTCTCGGCAGGCAGTCCGAACGAGTCGAAGCCGAACGGGCTCAGCACGGCGTGGCCCTGCATCGTGCGGTGCCGCACAAGGACGTCTCCGAAGGTGTAGTTGCGGATATGGCCCTGGTGGGCGGGCCCGCTCGGGTAGGGGTACATGCACAGCACGTAGTACGGCGGCCGCGGGTCGTTCAGCTCGACGCGGTACGTGCCGTCCTCGTCCCAGCGCCGCTGCCAGCGCTCTTCAACCTCGCGAAAGTCGTACGCCTCCACGGGAACAGGTTAGTTGGCTCGTATACGCGCCCCAGGGGTCCCCGCGCCGGTCCGTGGGTCGCCTTCTCCCGAGGTCGGATAGAGTGCTCTCATTCCTCGGGGGCGTAGCTCAGTTGGTAGAGCGCCTGACTGGCAGTCAGGAGGTTCGAGGGTTCGAGTCCCTTCGCCTCCACCGAGAACATCCAGTTCACAGCCGTAAGTCGGTGTGACTAGGGCACTCCGCCCGGTGCGAATGTAGCCAAAAATGTAGCCATGCACAACG
>JBEKBT010000037.1:0-27707 GCA_050015255.1 Acidimicrobiales bacterium | reverse complement strand
TAAGCGGCCCACTCGATGCTGTGACCGGAGTCGGCGACGTAAAAGCCAGGGAACCGCAGTGTCCGATAGCCGACGACGGTGACACCGAGCGTCTCGAGCCGTTCCAGGGTCGCCGGCACGTCAAGGATCGACTTCACGCCGGCGCAGACGACCGTGATGGCCGTCCGTGCCAGCGCCGTCAGGTCAGCGGACTCGTCGAAGGTCTCGCTGGCGCGACGGTGGACGCCGCCGATCCCCCCGGTGGCAAAGACCCGGATCCCCGCGAGGCGGGCGAGTGTCGCTGTAGAAGCGACCGTCGTGGCCGCGTGTCTCGACGCCGCCACCGCGAGCGGCAGCTCGCGCACGCCGACCTTGGCCACGTCCGGGGCGGTTGCGAGCGTCTCGAGCTGTGCCGCGTCGAGCCCGACGGTGGGCCTGCCGGCAGGCAACCCGACCGTGGCCGGTACGACCCCGGCCGCGCGCAGCATGGCCTCCAACTCCAGGGCAACTTCGAGGTTGCGCGGTCTCGGCAGGCCGTGACTGATTATCGTCGATTCGAGAGCCACGACGGGGCGCCCTGCGTCGATCGCCGCCTGGACCTCCGCTGCGACCGTCAGAGGCAATCGGTCATTCATGCCGACCATGATCTCGCGTTGTTCGTGTCCGGCGACAAGTCGATGGCGCTTCCTGGTCGCAAAGCTCAGGCTCGGCGAGCGCCAGGAACCCCACGGTGCGGTAATGGAACATGAAGCCTTTCCTAAGCAGTTGAGCTGCGTGCTGTCGACTCGGCAGTAGGGCACGCGAGAGTCAACCATGTCGGTGAACGGGACGCCCCATAGGTGGAACCGATGGGGCGGCAGCCCACACCACCCGTATCCGTCTGATCGGGACGGCAGCGCCGCCGGGGTCAGGCGACGTTCTGGGCACGTTCCCGGTCGCGTCCGGCCCACCAGATTGATATCTGCGAATCGGACTGGACCGCTAATGCGCGACCGTCTCACCTCCCCATTCCTCGGGCGCCACGTCCCGCACGGTCTGGGTGAACTGCCAGCGATGACCGGCTAGGTCCTCGACGGTGCACTCGAGCTCGCCATAGTCCTGCTCGGTCGGCTCCTCGAGCACTCGAGCCCCGCATGTGCGAGCTCGCTCGAACTGGGCGGTGACGTCGCCCACGCGCACCTTGATGAGGTGCGTGACGACGCCCGGCTGCGGCGGCTGCTGTTCGCCCCTTACGTCCGCGACGATCACTGAGCCGTCGTCCCCGATGCGCATCTGCGAACGGTGAGCCTCACCGATCCGCACGCGCTCGACGAAGCCAAATGCCGTCGTGAGCCAGGCCACGGCGGCGCGAACGTCCGGGTACACGAGCACAGGGATGACGGTGCTCGTCGGGAGAGAACGGTTCGTCAGCACACTCGCAAACTATCGTCCACCGAGTTCGCCACGAACCACTCGAACTCCTCTCGCGTCCGGTCGGGTTTCATAGCCGAACGTCAACCCCGCTCGTACTGCTCAGAGGAGCCCACCGCTCTCTTACCCCCCGCCCACCCAGGAAAGGTTGCCTCCAGGTGGAGCGGTTCTGGCCCCCAGGGATTCGTCGGCTATGAGGCCAGAGGAGAGCCGCCAAAGCGGGTGCGATCAGGCTTTGCAGCCGTGCCCCCTGCTGCCAGGGCCGGGAGAACCCGCGTATATGGTTGCCAGAGCCCCTTAGAGAGCGAGGCAAAATGTCGAATCGTTGGCCCGAGGTACTGCTCGCGGGTGTCCTTGCGGCCTGTTCATCGATCGTCGTCTTGTCATCGCCCTCGCGGGCACAAGCGCTGGTGCCCTCCGGGCTCGCCGTGCTCGGGGCGAGCACGAGTCCAGCGCTGCCAGCACGCTCGGTCGCGCTCGGGCCACTGCCATCCTCTACAGAGGTCCATCTTGACGTCACGCTCAAGCCACCGGATCCCTCGGCGCTGACCGCGTTTATCGCCTCCCTGGCCGATCGAAGCTCGCCGAACTTCCGCCACTTCCTGCGCCCCGGACAGTTCGGCGAGCGCTTCGGGCCACCGTTGTCAGAAGTGGCGGCCGTCGACGCCGTGCTTCGCTCGGACGGCCTCGACCCAGGGAAGGTGACCTCCAACCGGCTCGTGATCCCGGTGACGGCGCCGGCTCGGGTGATCGACCGGGCCTTTCACGTGAGCCTCGTGCGCTACCGGCTGCCCGGTGGCCGCGCCGCGTTCACGACCTTGTCGCCACCGAGCATCGCGGCTGCGGTCTCGGCCGACATCGAGGGTGTCATCGGGCTCAACGACCTCGTTCAGCCCCACAGCTCGCTCATTCGCTCGGCTGTCCCGACCGAGGTCGCGTCGCGTAGCTCGCTTGTTCTCCCACGAGCGCCGGCAAAGCTCGCGCCACGCTCCTCGAGGCTCGTCCAGCCGCGGACGGTCGGCCCGGCACCGTGCTCAGCAGCCATAGCCGCGGCCGAGCAGGTGGGAAGCAACACGGCCGACCGGCTCGCCTCCTACTACGGCATGACGCCGCTGTACGCCCTCGGCGACTTCGGCCAGGGAGTCCACATCGCCCTGGTCGAGTTCGAACCGAACCTGGAGAGCGACATCGACGGCTACAAGGCCTGCTACGGGGTGCACACAACGGTGAACTACATCGAGATCGACGGGGGTCCCGGCCCCGGCACGGGCAGCGGCGAGGCGACCCTCGACATAGAAGACGTCATCGGGCTCGCCCCGAGGGCGACGATCGACGTCTACCAGGGGGCGGTGAACCCGACCACGAGTGAGACTCTCGACGTCTACTCGGCCATCATGAACCAGGAGTCCGATCAGATCATCTCCACCGGCTGGGGAGACTGCGAGCTCGACACCCTGGCCAGCGGCGGCGGCACCGGTTTCATATCGTCCGAGCACACTCTCTTCGAGCAGGCCGCAACCCAGGGCCAGACCGTCCTCGCCACCGCGGGCGACAACGGCTCAACCGACTGCTACGGGAACCCCGACACGACCTACGGCGCTACTTTGTCAGTCGACGACCCTGCCAGCCAACCGGATGTGATCGGTGTCGGCGGGACGTCCATGGGCATGAGCTCCGAGGACGTCTGGAACGACTCGGCCAGCGTGAACGGTGCCGGTGGCGGAGGCGTCTCGTCGCTTTGGTGCATGCCGAGCTACCAGGGCCAGTCGACGACACCGGGCCAATCGAAGGTCCCGGGACTGATCAACTCCGACTCCGTGCTGGCGTCCTCGCTTCCAGGTTCGGACTGCCCTTCGGGCAGCTACATGCGCGAAGTACCCGACGTCTCGGCTGACGCCGACCCGGCCACAGGGTACGTCGTTTACTGGACACCGGACACGAAAGGAGCGAAAGCGACGTGGCTGGGAGGCCTAGGAGGGACGAGCGCCGCCGCGCCGCTGTGGGCCGCGGTTGAAGCCCTCGTGGACTCCTCGCCATTCTGCACTTACTACGGCTCAGCCGATCAGAGCACCAGTGGAAATCTGTCGAAGGACGCCACGGGGTTGTTGTTCGACAGCCTCTATTACATCGCGGCCAGCCCGTACTACGCCCTCGGTCTCTACGACGTGACACGTGGGAACAACTTCTACTCGCCTTCGGGCAGCACCCACGATGTCTACCCGGCGGGGACGGGCTTTGACATGGCGAGCGGGCTGGGCACTCCCACGGTGGCCTATCCCGGCAACTTCTTCCCGGGGCTGGCCGCCCTCACATGCGCGATCACCGCCACGACGCTCACCACTACCAGGATCACCCAAGTGACGCCGGACCTCGGGCCTAGCACGCTCTCGACGAGGGTCGTGATCTCCGGCTCAGGCTTCCTCCCGATCAAGGGCGCCGACAGGTTGAAGGTCGGCTCGAAGTGGATCACTGTTTCCTGCCCGAGCAGCACTCGCTGCAAGGCAACTCTTCCGGCAACAAAGGCAGGCACGGACGATCTGAGGATGCTGGTCGAGGACCTTACGGTCAATAGCGTCGCAAAGTCGGATCAGTTCACGTTCGCTGGCGTGCCGACGATCACAAGAGTCCGACCCCTCTCCGGGCCAGCAAAGGGGGGTGCGGTCGTAACTGTCCACGGGAGCGGCTTCCTGGGGACGGTGAAGGTGCGCTTCGGGACGACACCGGCCACGCACCTGAACGTCTACTCGCCCGGGAGGCTCACTGTCTGGGCGCCGCCGGGCTCGGGCACCGTCGACGTCTACGTGACTGCGCTCGGCGGCTCCAGCAAAGCGACCCCAGTGGGCGTGTACCGCTACGAGCCCGCGCCGCCGAAGCCAGCCGGCTAGCAGCTCGGCTCATCGGATGCCTCCGAGGCCGCCCTCGATGGGACGGCGACGAGCGATGGGACAGCGGCAACGAACTGGTCCGAAGGAGAGAGCACCGTCACATCGACGTCTCCATGGAGCTCGTGCTTGACCGCCAGTGCCGCCGTCAGCCCACCGAAGTTGCTACCGAGTACGAGGACCTTCTTACGCATCTCGCGCCTCCTTCAAGTCCACTAATACCATACCCGGTATGGTATAATCGGGATATGTGCAGACTAGTCGCCTGTCCAAAGTGCCACCGACCGACGTGGAAGGGCTGCGGCGCCCATGTCGAGCAAGTGCTCGCCCATGTACCACCATCTGAGCGTTGCCAGTGTGACACCAAGCGCGCGCCTCGCGAGCGGCGGCGGCTCTGGGCGATGCCTCGAGCCTGAGGGGCTCGTTCAGCTCCCCGCCGGTATCGGCGCCACGGCAGGCTCCCTGCGCAGCAGCCCGACCACTCTGGCCACGACGGCGCTGCCGTCGATGATGCAGTTACGGATGGGCTTGACCCCTGCGGCGCAGCCCGCGACCAGGATGCCCTCCCTCGTCGAGTCGTGCGGGTACCGGAACCACTCCCGGCTGGCGAAAAAGCCATCCGGCGCCCGGTCAATCTGGAGCACGTTCGTCAGCTGGTCAACGTCAAGGCAGGGCCGCATGCCAGTCGAGAGGGAGACCAGGTCGAAGCGATCCGAGAAGATCTTCTGGACGAGAGTGTTCTCGGCCCGGACAACGATGTCGCCGTCAGGCAGCTCCTTGCACCCTGACACGCGCCCGCGGATGTAGCGGATCCCCCTCTCCTGGGCCAGCGAGTACATCTCCTCGAAGCCGCGATCGTAGGTACGCACGTCCATGTAGAAACAGGTGACTTCGGCCGCCGGATTGCGATCGAGCACTGTCAGGGCCTGTTTGGTGCTGTAGGAACAGCAGATGCGTGAGCAGAACGGGGCCCCTATGCGCCGGTTGCGCGAGCCGACGCAGAAGACGATCGCCATCCGCTGGACCGTCTTGCCGTCGGAAGGGCGCCGGATCTCTCCGTGGGTCGGGCCACGTGGGTTGAGAAACCACTCCAGCTCTGGGGCTGTTACGACGTTCCCGTAACGGCTGTACCCGTACTCCTCCAGGTCCGAAGGATCGAACGGCTCGAAGCCGGTGGCTATGACCACGGCACTCACTTTCTCGCACGTCTCGTCGCTCAAGACAGCCCTGAAATTGGGAAACTCGCCCTCGAGGCCGAGGAGCGTCGTCTCCATGCGCACGTCCACGCAGGGCTGAGCCCTCATCTCCTCCTCGATCTGAGAGGTGAACTCGAGACCGTCGTTGAAACCGTCGTCGTTGAAGAAGGGGAAGGTGCGCGACAGCCGGCGCACCCGGCCCCCGAGCTTCGAGGTCTTCTCGACCAGGATCGACCGGTAACCGAGCTCGCCGAGGGCGGTTGCCACGTGCATACCGGTGACGCCACCGCCGAGGATCAACACGGGACTGTTCATCTCGCACCGCCGCCCCGAGCAGCCAGCACGGGCACCAGATCCGCATCCTCACGCAGATACGCCGGACGCGAAGAGCGGGGGACGCCCATGCGTTCCAGCAACGGCTCCACCGGCACGGTGTGACTCTGTATGCCGACGACGTCGTAGGGGTCCCAGCCGAGAAGCAAGCCCGCAAGCTCGGCATAGTTGAGGACCGGGATCTCGAAGCCGGCGCCCGTCAGCTCGTTGACGGCCCACTGCTCACGGTCGAGGACCAGACTGCAACCCGGACAGTTGGTGATGATCAGATCAGGTGCAAACGGGGCCATGCTCTCGAACTTCTTGCGGGCGCACGCCACAGTGAAGCTACGGTTTGGGCGGATCATGCACTGCCGGAAACCCATGCCGCAGCAGTGCCGGCGTTCCGGGTAGTCGACCTCGTCGCCGCCCCACTCGCGGATCATCGCGGCCAGCACGTCGCAGTACTCTGTCCCGCCCACCGACTTGCTGGGGAAGATCTTGTTGTAATGGCAGCCGACATGGTCCACGACCTTCAGGGGTCGGCCGGTGGTCCCCTCGACCAGCCGGTATTGCATGAGCTGGGCGAGCTCTGTCCGATACCGGTAGACGACGTCGCTGCAGTGCACGACGTGGCGTGGGAGCACCAGCCGGCGACCGCAGGCGGCCGAGAGAGCGGTGTCCACCTTCTCGGCCAGCCCGGGCTCTTTGTGGAGCAATTCGAGCATCTCGTTGTGGATCGCGAACGAGGTGACGCACGTGGTCGTGACGTTCTCGAGTCCGGCCTCGGCACACACCGACCACAGCCGGGCCACCACGAGCAGGGAGCTCTCGGTCGTAAAGACATTGCCGTGGGTGACTATGCCCGAGCAGCACGTGTTCAACGACGCCGCTCCAGTCCCGCCCATCGCCCAACGGCGGCCGAGGAGGTCGTAGATGCGGGCGATTAGGGGCTCGACAGCGGGAGCGAAGGTACCCATGACACAGCTCGACGTCAGGTAGTAGCCGTCGTCGGGGATGGGCTTTTGATGGCGGCGGGTGATGACAGCCTGTTGCTGCGCTTGGGAGACCGGCTGGTCGACTGCTCTGGTCGTGCTCATCGTGTCCGTGGCGTTCAAGGTGTCATCCTTCCGTCCTCACCTTGTCGTAGTACTGGTCGATGTCAAGGCCACGCCGCGAGGCGTCGGCCGCAGCGTGCTCCTCGATCTTGTCCCACAGGAAAAGGGCGCCTCCTGCACGAATGCAGCTCCTCAGCTCGGCGAGTGTCTCTGGTGTCACCTTGCGGCCGGGAAATGTCCCGTCCATGTCCGGCTGAGCGCCGACACGCATGAACTGTTCCTCCAGCTCGGCCTGCCAGCGTGCGTAGCGCGGCCCGAAGTCCGGATGGGCCAGCGGATCGCCGTTGCGGAAATAGAGGCTGACGGCTCTGTTCCACAAGTTGGCGCCCCACAGATGGCGGCCGGCATACTGCTGCCTGCCCCGTACGCTTTCCAGGTGGTAGCCCTTCAGCTGCGCGAGGCAGCGCAACGAGGCGACGAGACCCATGATGTCGTTCTCGTGTGGGCAGCGGGAGTTGCACGAGCCGCACTGGGCGCAGTACCAGATGATGTCGGACTTGAGCAGCTCGACGAGGCGGTTCTCGTCGCCAGAGAGGGCCGCGTCGACAATGCAGCGCGGGTCGTACTCCTCGAAGTGCTCGGCTGCCGGGCAGACCGAGGTGCACATGCCGCAGGACAGGCAGCTCGTGAGGGCATGGCGGGCCACGATATGGTTCTCGACCCACCAGGTACAGGGCTGCTCGGCTGCCTTCTCGTACCAGGCCTGCCACTCGGTCTTGTCTGGCTCTGCCACAAGAGCCCTCACCTCTCGCCTGTCCTTCTCGCGCTCGAAAGCCGTGCCTGAGAGGCGCTTGATGTTCGGGTAGTAATTCCCGTCGCCGCGCGGCTCGGCCTCGTCGCGCAGCGTGTAGTAAGCCGTGGCGATCTCCTCGTCCGAGTAAGAGGCGAGATGCTCATGACCCAGAGCAAGAAGGTGTTCCGGTGCGACCGGCGGCTTCGCGGCGGGAGGCGCTCCGGCGGGAGGCGCTCCGGCGGGCGGCGCTCCGGCCAGCAGTGGCTCACCGGCGACGAGCACCTCGTAATCCCTGCCGGCAACAGCCATCAACCGGTAGACGGCGTGGGCGAGCTTGGTGTACGGGAGCGTCAGGGCCAACACCAACACGACCACGAGGTGCACGAAGTAGACGGGGTAGGCCCACGCCCGCACATCCGCCACGCGCACCATCTCGGTGGCCACGCCAGTGATCCCGGCGAGGAGCAGGTTCACGAGGAAGGCCCAGTCGAAGAAACTGCTCCGGTTGCCACGCGACGCCTCGGCGATGCGAACCAGCAGGAAGTAGCTCGTGCCACCGATCAACAGCGCCGCGAAGAGATTGCTCACCACCTTGATCGGGTTGCCCATCGACAGTGGGTACGCTCGCCCCGACAGCAAGAGCAGGGCCATCACGCCAGACACCAGGGCGAGGCCCAGGAAGCCGAAGAGAACCGCCCGGTGGCCCCAGGGCCTGAGTGGGCGCTCCTTGCATGAGGAGAGCTTCCTGTGGGCGAGGATCTCGGCGGTCGCCTCGCGAAGGGAGCGCCCGAGAGCCCGCGGCCTGGTTGCCCGCAGCGAAGTGCCGTACCAGGACTGCCAGGCGCGGCAAGCACCGACAGCTAGCGCGACCAACGGCAGGATCGTGAGGCCGGAGAAGATGGGGATGAGTGCCGAGTTGGGGATCATGCCCGCGTAACGCAAAGGCCCGGGCCCGGGGCTGAAGGCGCCGGTTGCGGCGACGATCGCCGCGAGGAGAGTGGCCGTGGCCAGGTACGCCAGCCAGAAGAGCCGCGGACTGTTGACGATGCGCGCCACGACGCGCGGGGACGCGTAGCGGTCCGTGGCAAACTGCCTGAGCGCGCTCATGATGCTTGCTGGCTTCGCCCCGGACGGGCACCTGGTGGAGCACTCGCTGCAGCCGTAACAGTGCCAGATGTCCTTGTCGGCGGCGAGACGGTCTTGCAACCCGAGCCGGACGAAGGTCACCTGCCGGCGGGGAAAGAGCCCCTCGTCACCGGCGAGGTCGCAAGTGGCGGTGCAAGCGCCGCACTGTAGGCACGACTGGAGTGTCGCGACGTCAAGGCAATAGGGCCTGAGAAAAGCGCCATCACCCTTGACAGCGGCGAGGTCGAAGGACTTGTCCGGCAGCGTGCTGACCGGCCTGCCACGAAGGAGCCAACCGAAGTCGTTCGGACTGGCCTTCGAGATCGTCGCGCCTTTTGAGCTCACTGCGGATCAGGCTACCGCGATTTTGTCTAATCAAGCGAAACGATAGAAAAACGACAAAGAGGCGCAACGGTGCTGCAGGGGCCGCATTCTTGGACCGGTGTGCGAGGTGTCGCTCGCTCGCTCGACGACAGTCGAGGTCGGGCCGTCGAGAATCAGCAGCTGCTTCTCTATACCCTACCGGGTATACTCGGAAAGAAGGCTCCGCCCTAAGATGCCAGAGCTCCGTACAACGACGAGAGGAGTCGCGATGCAGCTTCCCGAAGAGGTCGTGGACGATGTCCGCAAACGTCTGCGCCGGGTTGCGGGACAGGTCCAAGGCGTGGAACGCATGCTCGAGCAAGGCCGAGAGTGCCGCGACGTCGTCACCCAGCTGTCAGCCGCCTCCAAGGCACTGGAGCAAGCGGGCTTTCGTCTCATTGCTGCAGGCCTCACCTACTGCGTGGAGCACCCGGAGCAGGCCGAGGCGGACGGCTATCCCATTGACGCCGTGCAGAAGATGTTCATGAAGCTCGCCTGAGCAGGCAACTACCGGAGCCGGCCGGAGCGATCGTCCCGGGGCCTGCAGGTCGGTGTCCCACCTCGGCGTGTCGCCTGTCACAAAGGGCGCACCGCCCGAACAAGGGCGTCGATCGCGGTCTTCTCACCGGCATCGGTGTCCACGGCGCGAGTGACCCGCCCCGCCCGCTCTATCTGGAGGCCAGAGAGGTCCTCGACGATCTCGTCCGGCCCGAACAGCACCGCTGGGTCCTGTGGCCCACCGGTTCCCTTCAGCAGGTTGGAGGTGTCATGGCCGACCACGAGCAGGACTCCGCCGGGCGCCAAGCCGGCCGCGGCGTGCGAGAGCACTCGGCGGCGCTGCTGTGCGGGAAGGTGCAGATACACGACGGCCACCAGGTCGAACGTAGCCGGCTGAGGCTGCCACTCGACAACGTCGGCCTCGATCCATGTCACCTCCAGCCCTCGATTGACAGCCATTTGCTTTGCCTTGGCCAAGCCGGCACGGGAGAAGTCGACGCCGGTGACGCGCCAACCTTTCGAGGCGAGCCACACAGAGTTGCGCCCCTCGCCGCAGGCGATGTCGAGCGCCCGACCGGGGGCCAGTGCGCCCAGCTCCTCGACGAGAAAGCGGTTCGGATCGGCCTTCCAGATCAGTTCCTCGGTGCTGTACCGCTCGTCCCAATGCTCACGACTCACGAGCACCTCCCGGCCCGGCTCCCCACGGAGCACGCTGACTGTCACGAAACTAAACCCGTGGGTGGCACTTGGCGATCACCGTTTGCGGTGTGGTGCCTCTCTTGATACCCTATGGGGTATGGGTACCGGGTATCTCTCGCCATGACGGCTGACGCTCCGGAGACTTCCCCGCAACCCACAAAGGTGGTGATCGTCGGGGGCGTCGCCGGAGGGATGTCGACGGCCGCCCGCCTCCGTCGCCTTGACGCCGACGCCGACATTGTCATCCTGGAACGCTCCGGTCACGTCTCGTTCGCCAACTGCGGCCTGCCGTACTTTGTCGGAGGGCTGATCGAAGAGGAAGAGGACCTGACACTCCAGACGCCCGAGCAGCTCTTCGATCGGTTCCGCTTGGATGTCAGGGTCCATGACGAGGTCGTGGCCATCGACCGGGCGAGACATAGCGTGACTACTCGGTCGACCATCTCGGGCGAGGAAGGCATCGTGCCCTACGACAAGCTGGTGCTCAGCATGGGCGCGGCTCCTGTGCGCCCGCCGATTCCCGGATACGATCGTGCCCGCACGCTGCGTACCGTCGAGGATGCAGCCCGACTCGTCTCCGACGTCGGTGTCGCCCCGTCCAGTGCGGTGGTGATCGGGGCCGGGTTCATAGGGCTCGAGATGGCCGAGAACCTCGTCCTCCAGGGGATCGAAGTGACGATCGTCGAGGCGACCCCGCAGGTGCTGCCTCCGCTGGACCCCGAGCTTGCGATTCTCGTGAACGACGAGCTCGTCGCCCACGGTGTCCGTGTCGAGACGGGAGCGACGGTTGCGCGCCTGGACGAGGGGACGGTGACCCTTGCTGACGGTCGAGTCCTCGCCGCGTACCTCGTCGTCGGCGCCGTCGGCGTCCGACCCGACGTTCGTCTTGCTCAACTTGCGGGCCTCGAGCTCGGACCGAATGGCGCCATAGCGGTCAACGAGGCCAACCAGACGAACGACCCGGACATTTACGCAGTTGGTGATGCCGTAGAGAAGACCGATGCGATCTCACACTCGACCTCTCTCATCGCGCTGGCGAACGTGGCCAACCGCCAGGGGCGCCGGGTCGCCGACCACATCGCCGGACGACCCTCGCACCCGGTCGCCTCTCTGGGCACGGCCATCGTGAAGGTCTTCGACACCGTCGCGGCCACGGTGGGCTGGAACGAAAGGCGCCTGCGGGCGGCGGGCCGGCCGTTCCGAGTGGTCCACTCGCACCCCTTCGATCACGCGACCTACTACCCCGGGGCGACGCGAATGGCCGCGAAGCTCATTTTCGACCCGAACGACGGAACGATCCTCGGTGCCCAGATCGTCGGCCGCAATGGCGTCGACAAGAGGATCGATGTGATCGCGACTGCGATGTCGGCGGGCATGAGCGCCGCTCGTCTCGCAGATCTGGAGCTCGCTTACGCGCCGCCGTTCTCCTCGGCCAAAGACCCGGTGAACGTCCTCGGCTACATGGCCGAGAACGTTCTCAGCGGCGACTGCGACGTCGTCGAGCCAGAGGAGGTCGGCTCGCTCGTCGAGCAGGGGTGGACCCTCGTCGACGTGCGCACCCAGCAGGAGCATGCCGGCGGTGCCATCGCGGGATCGATCAACATTCCGATCGACTCGCTGCGAGATCACCTCGATGAGCTCGGCAGAGGGCCGGTCGTCGTCTATTGCGAGGTGGGCCAACGAGGTCACACCGCGACAGCCCTCTTGCACGAGCTCGGGATCAAAGCCCGGAATCTCGACGGTGGCTACCTGACCTGGTCGGCCTTCGTCCGGGCCGGGAGGGCCCGGGCGGGTTGATGCCGGGAAGCGGGGATCAGGCCGTGCGTTCGGTCGCCGCGCTCGCGAGGTGCTGACGCACCTCGTCCATGTCCAGTGCCCTCACCTTGGCGATGAACTCGGCCAGTGAGGCCGCCGGCAGCGCGCCCGGACGCGAGTACACGAGCACCTGCTCCCGGAACACCATGAGCGTGGGAATAGACCTGATCCCGAAGGATGCAGCCAGCTCCTGCTCAGCCTCGGTGTCGACCTTGGCGAACACGAGATCGGCATGCTCGGCCGAAGCTGCCTCGAAGACAGGGGCGAACGCGCGACACGGCCCGCACCACGACGCCCAGAAGTCCACAAGCACGATGTCGTTTGACGACACGGCCTCGTGAAAGTTCTCTGCTGTCAGGTTGATAGTTGCCATGCGCGTGCCTCTCTTGCTCTTCTACCAGTCAACGGCGACCGGCGACCGGTGACCGGTGACCGGTGACCGGTGGGGGCTGGAACGGCAGCTGGAGCCGGCTCCCGCACCCGCGACAACCAGCGAGACGCGGCCCTATGACGGCTGCAGCCTTGCCGTAGAGGCACGGATCAGTTGATCTGCTTCTATCATCGCCGGGATGAGCGACGAGGACTACGACGTCTTGGTCGTCGGCAGCGGCTTCGGGGGCAGCACGGCCGCCCTTCGCCTCACCGAAAAGGGGTACCGGGTGGCTGTCCTCGAGGCGGGGCGCCGCTTCGACGAGACGACGTTCCCGAAGACGTCGTGGCGGCTGCGCTCATTCTTCTGGGCGCCCCGGCTCGGGCTGTTCGGCATCCAGCGGATGTCGCTGCTGAGAAACGTGATGGTGCTCTCGGGCGCCGGCGTGGGCGGAGGTTCGCTCGTCTATGGCAACACGCTCTATGAGCCGTTCCCGAGCTTCTTCACCGACCCCAGGTGGGCCCACATCACAGACTGGCAAGCCGAGCTGGCACCTTTCTACGACCAGGCAAAGCGCATGCTCGGTGTCGTGCCGAACCCGACGATGACGGCGGCTGATGAGGTGATGCGGGCTGTCGCGGAGGAAATGGGAGTCGCCGAGACCTTTGTCCCCACCCCGGTAGGCGTGTTCTTCGGCGAGCCTGGCGTGGAGGTCGCCGACCCGTTCTTCGGCGGCGTCGGCCCGGACCGCAAAGGCTGCATCGAGTGCGGTGAGTGCATGACCGGCTGTCGCCACGGCGCCAAGAACACGCTCCTCAAGAACTACCTGTACCTCGCCGAACGCGCCGGAACCGAGGTACGCCCGCTGACGACCGTCACCGGCATTCGGCCGCGGGCCGACGGCCGCTACGAGATCACGACCGAGCGTACCGGCGCCTGGGTGCGAAAGCGCCCGAGAACCTTCGTCGCCACCGACGTCGTGCTGGCAGCTGGAACCCTCGGCACCCAGAAGCTGCTCCATTCCATGCGCGACACGGGCAAGCTCGCCCACCTCTCGCCGCGTCTTGGCGAGCTCACTCGTTCGAACTCCGAGGCGATCCTCGGGGCGCGCACCTTCCGGCGCGACGTCGACTTCTCTCGAGGCGTCGCCATTACCTCGTCGTTTCACCCGGACCCTCAAACCCGCGTCGAGCCGGTGCGCTATGGCCGTGGCAGCAACGCCATGGGGCTGCTGGTCACAGCACTTGCCGATGGCGACGGTCGATCGCGGTTTTTGGCCTGGGCGCTCGAAGTGCTCCGTCACCCGGTGATGATGGCGCGCAACCTCAGCATGCACCACTGGTCGGAGCAGACCATTGCCACCCTCGTCATGCAACGACGCGACAACTCCATGACCTGTTACACGACAGCAGGGCTTTTCGGTCGCCGCCTGACCTCCAAGCAGGGCCATGGCGAGCCAAACCCGACTTGGATTCCGGCCGGGCACGCCGTCGTGCGACGCATCGCCAGGCGCATCGGCGGCTTTGCGGCCGGGGGCTGGAACGATGTCTTCAACGTCCCGATGACGGCACACCTGCTCGGCGGTGCTGTCATCGGCGACTCCCCCGAGACCGGGGTGATCGACCCGTACCACAGGGTCTACGGCCATCCTGGCCTTCATGTCCTCGACGGTGCCGCGATCTCTGCCAACCTCGGGGTCAACCCTTCGCTCACGATCACCGCGCAAGCAGAACGGGCAGTGGCACTGTGGCCGAACCGGGGCGAGGAGGACCCACGGGCCCCCCTCGGCCAACCGTACCGGCGGCTCGAGCCGATCGCGCCCCGCAACCCCGTCGTCCCCGCGGGGGCGCCGGGTGCGCTACGCCTGAGGCCGACGGGCGAAACCTGAGGGCGCCCTGAGCGGGACCTTTGGGACGGCCCCGGGGTCCGACCCAGGCGGCTGGCCGGACCAGCCGCTCCGTATCAGCTAGAGGCGGCCCTCGTGGTGTCGACGATAAGGACCGCACATGGAGCCTTGTGGGCGATGGAGTTCGGAACGCTCCCGAGCACCCTCCTTGCACCCCTCATGCCCTTATTGCCGACGATGACCAGGTCGGCGTCAACCCGGGTCGCGACTCGGCAGATGGCTTCAGCCGGCTCTCCGGTCGCAGCGTGGACCTCCACCGGTACCTTGGCCCTCTTCGCTATCGCCTTCAGCTCGTCGAGAAGAGCATCTGCAGGATGGACATTGGCCGTATAGCGGAACTCGGCGGGCAGGTCGGGCACGCTGACCGACTCAGGCTTGTACGCGGTGACGATGTGCAGCCTGGCACCGAGGACCTGTGCGAGCTCGACAGCCGCTTCGACGGCGCGCAGTGCGGTCGCCGAACTGTCTGCGCCGACCAGCAGGTTCTTGTACATCCGACCCCCTTGCTCGAGCGGCAAAGTCGCTCCCTAGTCGTCGTATTCTTCTATACGCGCCGCTCACGTGCGAGGAAATTTCTCGTTCGGAGGCCGACTGTCGGGTACCGCGCACTGGCAGCTGGACGGCGACGTGGCGCTAGGGCAAGTCGAGAACGGTTCCCTGTACTGCAGCGCTCACTGGTACCTCGGCGCTCTTGTAGTCGGTCACGATCGAATCGATCTGCTCGTCGGTCCGCGCCGGGTCGTGGTGGTACAGCATCAGCTGGCCAACTTGTGCCCTCTCCGCCAACCCGACGGCGTACCCGCAGGACGCGTGACCGAAGGACGCTCGCGCCGGCAGCTCCTCGTCGGTGTACTGGGCGTCGTGGAACAGCACATCGCAGCCACGCGCAAGAGACAGAGCCGCCTCGTGGTACTCCCCGAGCCCTTCTGGACCGGGGCCCAGGTTCGTCGGGCAGTGGTCGGAGAGGTAGGCGATGCTTGCCCGACCGTCAGAGATGCGATAGCCGAAGGCGCGCCCGCCCTTGTGCGGGATCTCGAGCGCCAGGACTGAGAAGCCCGCAATCTGTGCCGGTCCGGGCTCGAGGGCATGGAAGCTCCACGAGCCGAGCAGCTCTTTGGGTGCGATCGGGAAATGGGGCGGCGACATGAACCGCTCAAGGACGCTCTCGGTGTCGCCCTGGGCGGGAGCGTAGAGATCGACACGAGACCCGATGCTGTTGCCGGCGGCAAAGAAGGGCAGCCCCTGGGTGTGGTCCCAATGCAGATGCCCGAGCAGGATCGCCCCCTCGTAGGGCTGGCCGTCGAACAAGCCTGGACTTCCGCCGAACAGGTCGCTCGCCAGGCGGATGCCGGTGCCGGCGTCAACGATCAGGCTCGGGGGTTCGCCGTCGTGGGCGATGGCGAGACAGGAGGTGTGCCCTCCGTAACGGTCGAACTCAACGCCAGGCGTCGGGGTCGAGCCGCGCACGCCGCATGTCCAGATTCGCATCGACACAGTGTTTCATGTCGCCACCCATCGCTCTGCAATCGGCGGCCCCTTGTCGCCATCGCCCGAGACCCGATGCACGGCTGGGGCGCCCAATAGAATCGGCCATGGCCATAATCCCCGATGACAAGGATTGGACGTGGGTGCTCGAGCGCGCTTGCCCAGAATGCGGCTTCGAGTCATCCGCTCTGCCCAGGGATCAGATCGCACCGATGATCCGCACCAACGCCCAGGCATGGGTGGACATCCTCGCCGGGGAACCCGACCAACTCCGTCTCAGGGTGCGTGCGGACCGCTGGTCGCCTCTCGAATACGCCTGCCACGTGCGAGACGTGTTCCGGACCTTTGACGACCGTCTCACCTTGATGCTCACGCAGGACAATCCGCTGTACCAGAACTGGGACCAGGATCGCACCGCCGTCGAGGACCACTACGAGGACCAAGACCCCACGCCGGTCGCGGCCGAGCTGTGCGAAGCCGCGGACACCCTGGCCGGGCACTTCGGCCGAGTCGAAGGAGCCGCCTGGGCGCGCCGAGGAACTCGAAGCGACGAAGCGAGCTTCACCGTCGAGAGCCTCGGTCGCTACATGGTCCACGACGTCCTGCATCATCTCGAGGACGTGACCGGCGACCTCGCGGCGCCATTTGCCTGAGCGACTGACAAGTCCCCACGGTAGCTTGGCGGCGGTGGGGGAGACGAAAAGCACACACCGCTCGATGGCGGGCTTCGGGCACCTTGTCGAACCTCTCCGAATCCTGCTCGACAACCGGTCACTCACCTGGTTGGAGGTGGCCTTCGCCGGCATAACTCTGGCCGAATGGGGCTACGTCACGGCCCTGGCGGTCGACGCCTTCAGGCTTCACGGTTCTGTGGCCGTCGGCTTGGTCGGTTTTCGGCTCTTCGTGGCTTCGATCGCCAGCTTCTTCAACGTCCCTTACTTGGAGCGACACCCGAGCGGCGGCGTGCTCACGGCCATCGCCGGGGCCCGGGGCGCCATCGTCGCGACGAGCGCCGTTCTCGCCGCCACCGGTGCTCCACTGACCCCGCTATTGATCCTGGTGGCGATGGACGCCTTCGTGTCGGCCCCATACAGGTCGGCCCAGTCCGCCATGCTCCCGGTCCTGGCTCGGAACCCGGGGGAGCTGGCCGCGGCCGCGGCTGGAATCAGCACCGTCAAGACGCTGAGCCAAGCCCTCGGTGCGATCGCCGGCGGCTTCCTGCTCGTGGTCACAATCCCGGCTGTGGTCTTCGGCGGGGCGGCGACCCTGATGGTCGCGGCGGCGCTGGCCACAGTGCGCTTCAGCGGCACCCCGATCCGTGTCTCCGACGCCGGCTCCTCGGGTGGGGCACGCGGGCTGCTAGGTGACACCCTCGGCGTCGTCCGCCATCCCTACGTCGGAGGCCTCCTCGTCGTCAGCGGGTTGCGGACCTTCGTCCGGGGAATGTGGATCGCCATCGCGGTCATTGCGTCCTTGCGGCTGCTGCACGCCGGGAGTGGCGGAGTCGGGTTCCTGATGCTGGCCGCCGGAGTCGGCGCTCTGGCGGCCGTACCCCTCTCGGCGGCGCTCATCGGCCGGTCCAAGCTCGGAAAGCCCACAATCCTGGCGTTCGTGGCGTGCGGGGTCCCCCTGGTCCTCATCGCAGGTGTGCCAGTGCTCGACATCGCGCTGCTATTCGTCGTCGCCTGGGGTGTCGGCATGGCCGTAGCCGACGTCGCGACTTTCTCTCTGCTCCACAGGCTGCTCGACACTCCGCTCCTGCCCCGCGTCACCGGTGCCATCGAATCGGCCAAGTTGGCCCTCGAAGGTCTCGGGGCGCTCATGGCCCCGTTGCTCGCATCCGCCATCGGCATCCGCTGGACCCTTGCGATTGCGGGATTGCCGCTCCCCGCTGTCGTGGTGATCGGCGGTTGCGGGCTGAACGACAAGCGTCGAGAGTTCTTGGACCTGTCGGACCCGAAGGTGACGACGATCCTGGTCGAGCACCGTGATCGCTTCGCCAGGTTCGGCTCTAAGTACGTCGCCGCGTCTTTGGAGGCGAGCGGGCGGCGCCTCGTCGTGAGCGACGACGCCGAGGTCGACGACGAGCGTGTTCGGGACATGACCGAGCTGCTCACCTCGTTCTGCGCCCGCCTCTACGGCCGCAGGGTGGCCGCCCCTCGGGCGGCAAAGGTCCTTGCCGCAGCCAGCGAGGACGACGATGCCACCTAGATTCCGACCACCTGACGGCTGGGTCGTCCAGGCGTTCAGCTTTGCCATCGACCCGACCGACGAGCAGCTCGCCATGATTGCCCGGTTCTTCGGCGCTCGGCGAAAGGCTTACAACTGGGCCTTGGAGCAGATCAAGGCAGGCATCGACGCCTATCACGCCACCGGCGTCTACTACGAGCGTCCCTCCCTCTACGGGCTGCGCAAGCGGTGGAACGCCGAGAAGTCGGCCATCTGCGTGAACACCGAGACCGGCGAGACCTGGTGGCCCGAGGTCTCGAAGGAAGTCTTTGCCGACGGGATCCGTGGCGCCGTCGACGCCTACTGGCGCTGGCAGGGCTCGCGTGCGGGGACGATCGCCGGCCGTCGGGTCGGCTTTCCCGCTACAAGAAGCGCGGCAAGGACCGGGACCGCTGCACGTTCACGACCGGGGCCATGCGCCTGGAACACGACCGGCGTCACCTCAGCCTCCCGAGGCTTCGGAGGCTCCGCACGCACGAGAACACTCGCAAGATCGAACGCCTCGTGAGAAGTGGGCGGGGGCGCATCCTCTCGGTCACGCTCTCGCGCCGAGGGACGTGGATCGTCGCCGCGCTGAAGGTCGCCGCCTCCCGGCCCCAGCAGCCGGGCGTCGCCGAGCCTTCCTCGCTCGTCGGCGTCGACGTCGGCATGCGCAGGTTGGCGACGGTCGCGACACCCGAGCAGGTGATCGCCGTCGTCGACAACCCGAAGGCCCTCGAGCGCCGGTTGACAGAACTCCGAGGTCTCCACCGCCAACGCTCCCGCCGCCGATCGGGCTCCTCCCGCTACCGGGAGACGGCAAAGAAGCTCACCCGCCTCCACGCGCAGGTGGCGGCGGTCCGACAGCACGCGATCCACAACCTCACCGCCGAGCTCGCCAAGACCCACGGCGTGATCGTTGTCGAGGGGCTGGACGCGGCAGGGATGTTGCAACAAAAGGGCCTCCCCGGCGCGCGAAGGCGCCGGCGGGGGCTCTTTGACGCAGCCCTCGGGAAGCGCGGCGGCAACTCCGCTACAAGTGCGCCTGGTACGGGAGCACATTGGTGGAGGCCGACCGCTTCTTTCCCTCCTCCAAGACGTGCCATGTCTGTGGGCACGTCCAGGACATTGGCTGGTCGGAGCACTGGAGCTGCGAGGCCTGCAAGGCGGAGCACCAGCGCGACGACAACGCCACCATCAACCTCCCCCGCGCGGCGAGCCTGGGCGCAGTTGGCGCCCCGGTGAAGCGTGGAGCCGAGCATGAGACCGGGCCTCGCCCGGCAGCTGGCGAAGACACGCGAAGGGAGGCTCGGCATCCGCCGAGCCGAACAACTCCGTGAGGAGTGCAGCGTGAGTGGGCTCACCAACGCTCACTCGGCTGCAACGGCTGCAGCGTCAAGCACAACGCTGACTCGCCTCCTGTGACCGACGCGGATCACTTCACCAAGGCGTCGATGAACTCCTGCGACATCACGAACAACGGCACGCCAGCTCTTTCGAGCGTCTCGTTGTCGACAGGTGGCAAGTGGGTGATCGTTGGGTAGAGGTAGATGTTGTCAGTCGTGGGGTCCCTGAATCGGAACATGGTTTCCTCCTTGGAAGGTGGGTCGAGGACTTCCCTGGTGAACTGGAGCAACTCGTCCGTGCCTGCAGGCTCTAGCGGTTCGTAGACGCCACAGACCAAATCGGCGAACCACGCGTCGCCACTGCAAGCTCCGGGATCGTTCCGTCCTGGACCATCGACATAGGCATCTCGACCAGCATTGTCTGGAGTCTTTCACTCCTGCCGGCGACGCTGCCCGCCGGTAATCGGCTCGAGCTTGTCGAGGTCACTGGCGGCGAGACCCAGGTCCACTTCACTCAGGCGGAGTTCGACAAGCTTGACCTCGCCGAAGAAACGGAGTTGCTGGCGTTGGGCCGAACGTCCCGATTTGCTCACTCGGCCGAGCTACCCTACCGATACGTCCTAGGTGCGAGGTGTGGCTCGGCCCTGGACAACCCAGGAGAACTCCGTGAGCCCGATCCGCGACGAGGCGTCAGCCGACCGCGCCGAGCAGGCCGCCTATTTGGCGCGGCTTCGAGAGGTGGAGGCTGAAAGAGACCGCCTCCGTGCCGGTTAGTTAGCGACGCGATACCGCGGGTCCCAGGTCATTCCCAAGCGCCTGGAATCACCGGCGAGGCGTGAAGTGCGCCGTAGGAGAGCACTGCCACGGTCCCGGTGCTAGCCCATGAATGACCTCGGGGTCTACTCTTGGGCATGGGTGGGCTAGTGACCGATGGTTACTGCATCCTCGAAGAGCCGGACCGCGTCATCAAGATCCCTGCACCCACGAAGATCGAGATGGCGCCCGAGATCGAGGTAGCACGCTTCCCCGCCATGATTCACGCTGTAAAGGTCATGAGCGATGCCCTCACAGCAGGCAGACTCCCGTCTGATGTCACTACTGCCTGTGGCCGTCAGATGCCTCGAAGCACCGTCAAACAGGACTCGTCGTGGAAGGATCGGCTGACCCTCGGCGACCGGGCGGCACTGTGCGAGGTGTGTGAAGAGAAGGTTGCTGGCGAGCGGCGCGGCAAAGCGAGCTCGTGAGGCTGCGGCGTCGCGGCACTACTTGAGCCGGCCCTCTCGCTGAGATCGGTGCTCGCTTGGCGCACATCAAAATGACACCGCCGGACAGGGTTGAAGGCATCTACACGAGGGTGCCCGAGACGATGACGAGGAGATCCCCGTCGATGTCAAGCCCGGCCGGGCGGCCTCCTTCGACAGGGGCACCGGCGTGGCCCAAGCGTGGATCGGGGACGGGTCGTTGACTGTGGCCAATGGCGAGAGAGGGTTCCGTCTGGACGTGAGGCCCGAGTCCGAGTCTGAGATCAGGGTGGCGGTCGCCGATTGGTACAAACTCCCCGAGAGCGCCAAAGTGGACGCGTGACGGCTGGCGACAACACGAGCCGGGAGGACACGAGCCGCGAGGACATGCTCGCTCGGGCGGTGGAGCTCCAGGAGCAGATCGAAGACGCGACGCTGGAACTCGGCGTGATCATCCGCGCGCTGGCCGGCATGCCCGAGCGGGCGAAGTCGACCGAAAGCGAGCTTCCTGCCGAGCGGCAAGTAGCCTCGCCCCCAGCTCCCACGAGTGGCCCGCTGCCTTAGCTTAGGGTGGCGGGCGTTTCCCGTCAGTGGTCAACTTGCCTTACCTAGCTCACCTAAGTACCGTGACGATCGCACGGCCCAGCTTCCCCTCGCAAGGCATCAGTGGTCGTGCTCACAGTCACCCTAGCGAGCGGCCCCGGCAGTTGCCGGGGCCGTGTCGTCTCCGCCGTGAACTGGCCCCGTCGGGCTGTGGAGCCCCTAGAACGGGTGCACGCCCCGGGTAGCTTTCCCTCGCACAGCAGTCGGGTCGTGCACCCGACTCGTTAAGTCGGACTCTGGCCCCGTCGGCTTGAGCACCGGGCCGTTGTCATGTCGCTCGCCTTATCGCGCCTGGTGGGCCTGGAGTATGGCGCCTGGTGGGCCGCCCGGGGCTCGAACCCGGCACCTTGGGATTAAAAGTGCTGGTCAGGACCTCGCAAAGTGCTACAGAGCAGTGCGTAACGTCGCAATCTCGCAGGTCGGCGTAGCGATCCAACCAGAACGGCGCGACAGCTCGCGGCTCACAGCGACGGGCTGCGACGGGCTTGTTGGGACCGTGCAACTTGACGTCATCTGCGGCCGACCGGTAAGCGGAGCACGTTCAACTGTCGAGGGAAGGTGGGCGCTTCAGCCAGCCGGGAGTCATCGGTGAGGAAGTCGGCGCCGAGATCACTGGCTAACGCTACGTAGAGAGCATCGGCCGCAGTCATGTTGTGTCGATATTCCCACGCGGCGAAGACCAATGGAGCCACAGACACCCGATGAAGGTGCCATGCCGAGAGTCGGCTTACTGCTGCGGTGGCTTGCGACTCGGTGATCTTGTGTTCGATGAGGAACCGACGTCTCAACACGGCGAGTACCTCGGCGTAAAAGTGCTCGGGGACCCACCCCTCGGCCCCGACAGGCACGAGCCGCGAAAGGGCACGACCCCTCCGGGTGTCAGCGACGATCTCGACACCGGCGGACGCGTCAATGACGACTGCGCTCACGCTCCGGTGTCGACGCGCAGCTCGCGGAGCGCTTCAGCGGCTTCGATGCTGTCCAGCTCCGGCTCGGGACCCGCGAGTAGTTCTTCGAGGAGAGCGCGAAACGCTTCTGGCGAACAATCCTCATCGGGGTTCGTGACGACTACGGAGCTGGGACGAAGGTCATCCGGGCGACGGGCCATGTCGCGATCGTACTGCCGCTGGTTCGTCTCGCGAGAGCAGGGTCCCATCTGTGCGCCGGCAAACCTGGAGCTGTGGTTATGAGCCCGATCAAAGCCATGTCGCACAATGCCGGACCATGCACGATTAGGCCGATTACCTGCGCTTTTGAAGGCGAACGCTGCCGTCCGGAAGCGACCGATATCGCGCTCTGACGGATGATCCGGTAGAAGATCCGGTAAAAGCCTCCCTTGTAATCCGAGCCTCCTCGTCGTTCAGCGACCGGCGAGGGTGGGCTTGCGCACACAACGAATCGGAACTCTCCCCATCCACGCCTTCGCCCTCGGCGCAGACTGACTGCATAAGATGTGCTGCCCGGACGCCACTTGTTGTCACGAGCGTCTATGCCGTCATCTGGCCTTTCTCACGAGCCGCGAGGCGACCGTGCTCCGGGGCGCCTTATACGCGCCTCTCTCTATGAAGAGGGACCGGTTGTCAAGGTCGATTGTTCTTAGCGGACACCTCCTTCGTTGCGGTGCCCGGGCTGACTAGGCCGGGCGGTGGGAGGTTGGTTCTCATCTCTCTATCGCCTCCTCGAGGGAGGAAAAGGTCTGGTAGGAGAACTCCGGCTGGTCCATCTCAAACGAGGGTCGTCAAGCGACCAGAGGCGCGGCGGGGGACCTTGCTGGAGCGAACATCGAGCCCGTCTGGAGCATGTGCCAGATGGCCTCGGCGAGCTTGCGAGCTACTTCGATACGCGCGATCTTGGCGCCGCGTTGACGACCGAGGCGGGCCTTGGTCCTGTCGTAGTGGTCCCTGTAGACCGGATGACTCGACGCGTGCACAGCGGCCTCGATGAGTGACCAGCGCAGGTACTTCGGCCCGTTCTTTGAGATCGGACCGCGGAAGTCCTTGCCGCCGGACTGGTAGACGCGCGGGCAGAGCCCGGTGTAGCCCATCAGCTTCTTCGGAGACGAGAAGCGTGAGATGTCTCCGATCTCCGAGGCGATCGTGAACCCGAGGACCCAGGCGATGCCAGGAGCGGGCTGCAGCAGGCTCACGTAGGGATGGTCCGCTCCGAGTGATCGCAGCTCTTTTTCGCAAGCGTCGATCTCAGAGTCGAGGTCGTCGATCATCGACAGTGCCGTGGCGATGTTCTTCGTCCAGGGATCGGGGAGCGCGAGGCGACCGAGCAGCTCGCGCCCGGACCTTCCGAACAGGTCCGAGACCGGGCAGGGTTTGCCGAAGGCGAGCAGGCTCGAATGGATACGGTTTTTCAACATCACCCGGTGGCGCACGAGATGGAGCCGGAAGCGGGCCCGCTCCCGCTCGGCGCGGATCTCCGGGTCCGGGAGCCATATCGCCGGCACGAGATCGCGCCGGGAGAGCTCGGCGAGGACCCACGCGTCGATCTTGTCGGTCTTGCAGGCGAGTGGTGCGAGACCCTTCACCTTCTGCGCGTCGGCGATCTCGACGTCCCATCCCATGAGCTCGAGGCTGTCGTGGACAAAGCGGGCACCGTTCATCGACTCGATCGCCGCGCTCACCGGTCCGCCGAGGGCCGCCACTTCCTTGGCGAGGTGACGGAGCCCGTCGAGATCGGGAGGGGCTCGGGTGACGGCGAGCTTTGTGCCAGCTTCGTTGAGCACGCAGACGTCGAGTCGCTTTCTGCTGAGGTCAAGTCCAAGATGCAACAAGGTGTGGGGGCCGCCTTGGTGCTGGTTCCGACGAGAACCCAATGTTCACGCCGGGGAGGTCCCTCTTCATGGCATTCAAACAGACGCCAGTGAACCACATAGACGGCGCGAAGTCTTCGAGGTTCTGATCCGTCTGACCCGATTGGCGCCGGCTCCCGGCAAGACCGGTAGACGACCACGCAGATGTGCCGGTAGGTCGCTTCTGCTGTGACTGGCCAAGTGCCGCACACCGTAGCGAGAGAGCGAGGTACGGGTTCGCGTCGGAGGGCCGACGGCGAGGATCTGCGACTGGCGGCAAGTATTCGGGAACGTGACCGGGGGTCGGTGTTGTTGGTGGCCAAACCCGACAGCCCGTCGACAGGCGCCGGTGGTATAGCTGTGCCCTGTGCGCAGGCTCGGCTTAGTCGCGGCAGTGGTCATGACTCTGACGGTCGTCGCTGGGACAAGTTCTGCCAGCCCTCCGACGAGGACCCCCCGGTCTACGACGACAGCAGCCGCCAGCAACACGACGACGTGGTGGGTCGATTCGACCTGGATATCCCCGCTCACAGGCTGGGTGCTCGGCGAGGGTAAAGCTAGTTGCCCGTCGTGCATCCTCATTAGGTACACAAACAATGGCGGTCGGAGTTGGTCGGCAGTACCGACGCCGGGTGCTCGACTAGCGCTATCGACAACAAACACTTATCTTTGCGGGTCCGCTGGTTGCGTCACACGAATCGTGTTCGCCAACCGCAACGACGGCTACCTTTTCGGCCCGGACCTGTTCACCACCACCGACGGCGGGCGGACCTGGCACCGTCAAGGCGGAAAGCCGACCGTGGCGCTCGCCATAGTCGACCCAGGGGTCGTCTGGCGACTCACGTATGCCAACTGTCCGGGACCGTGCGGTCTGACACTGCAACAACAGCGGACCGGGACAACGAGTTGGGTGACGGTGCGCGCATCCTTCGATGGTTCTGGCAACAGCGTGGACCAGCAGATCGTCGGTCTCGGATCGGGTCGAAGGCTGATCGCCTTTTACGAAAACATCGCCGATGGATCGGTTGCCGTCGGTACGTTCTTTTTCACCGCAGATCAAGGTCGGACTTGGTCAAGGAAACGTGACCCCTGCGCGCCTTATAGGTCAGAAGACGCCAGCGTGGCTGCTGCTGACGGCACTCTGGTCGTCGAGTGCGAGTGGGAAGGCAACTCGGTACCTGCGTACGTCATCGTGTCTCGAAATGGTGGCGAGACCTACGGCCCGCAACGCGCTATCCCCAAGTGGAACGCGTTTGTTATCGCTTCCGCCAGTGCGAACACCATCGTGGCCGCGACAGCAGGTATCGGTGGCTCAGGGCTAGGCGAGAGCGAGCCCTTTGTTTTTTCTCTTGAGCGTTCGAGCAACGGAGGGGTGACCTGGCGGACAGTAGTTCGTGACCGTGAGATGTTGACAAGCTCGACGCCCGGAGGGAACTACTTGAGTTTCGTATCTCAGACCGTCGGCCACTGGATTGGGTACGGGAACAAGCTCTGGACAACGACCGACGGTGGGGAGCACTGGACGGCTAGCAATGTTTGAGAGGTCAAGGGTGCCCAGGTTGGGGCTTTTGGTGACGCTGACCCTGACGCTGACGGTCGCGGCGTGCCCGTCGACAGCCCGTGACTCGAACCATTCGGTCAGGCTCGAACAGATCAGGGAACTAATCACGCGGTGCCGGACATAGATAGTCCGTGGATCGCGCGCACCAAGGAGTGCCCGACAGCGAACTGTGGCGGCGAGCGGCCGGGCACGACGGGACAGCCTTTGGTGAGCTATTTGAGCGACACGCGGACGCCGTCTACCTCCACTGCTTTCGTCGTACGGCTTCGTGGTCGACCGCGGAGGAACTGACGAGTGTCGTCTTCCTGGAAGCGTGGCGTCGCAGACGAGCGGTTCGTCTTGACACCGACTCTATTTTGCCCTGGCTCCTGGCAGTGGCCAACAACGCCATCCGCAATGCCGACCGGTCACTGCGCCGTCACCAGCGCCTTCTGGCCAAGCTGCCCCTGCTGCTCAATGCGGATGACTTTGGGGATGACGCTGCTGACCGGTTAGACGATGAGCGTGAGATGGCACGGATACTGATGCTCCTGGGCGCGCTTCGAATCGAGGAACAAGAGGTCATAGCTGTCTGCGATTGGGCGGGCTTGAGCTATACGCAAGCCGCCACGGCACTCGATTTGCCGGTCGGAACGGTCCGTTCTCGGCTCTCCCGCGCCCATGAGCATATTCGTGAACGCCTCGGTGGAGGCATCGACAGCCCGCATCCGGCTGCTCCCGTTTCTCAAACCCCCGAAGGAGAGTCATGAACCTTCTTGAACAGCTTCCCGATTCCCGGCCAATGCGCGCCGAATATCGAGCCGCTCTGCGCCAGGAGTTGGAGGCCGTGGTCGCCAGTCCGCCTCGGCACCGCAGATGGCGGCGTCCTGCCGTGGTAATCGGAATCAGTGTCAGCATCGCCGCCGCCGGTGGGACTGCTGCGGCTGCGTACTTTCACTTCGCGCCGGTCACCAACACAAGCACAGCTTTCTGCTACAGCATTCCCAGCCTGGCTGGACACAAGGGCACGGAAGTCGCCGCTGTCGGTGCCCCAGGTTCATCGGCGCAGGTGACCAACGCCCTACAAACGTGCAGCATGATATGGCGGGACGGCTTTCTCGTCCCTGGCGCACCGACGGCGCTTCACATTCCCGTCTCCACCACAATCCGTCCGGTGCCGAATCTCGTTGTCTGCACGATGCCAGATGGGACGGCGGGAGTGTTCCCCGGCGACACGTCGACCTGTGCGCGACTCGGGTTGTCAAGACCGCGCCCCGTAGGGGATGGCGAGCCATGACCCGGACCGCGTTTCTGGCCTATCTGCGCGGTGCATCGTCCGGTACGCGAACCTGAACCGTCCCGGCTTCATGGGAGCATGACGCCAGTGAGGTTGCGCGCGCTCGCGATGGTGGTCATAGTCCTGTCGCTTGCTGCCTGTACGACGAGCACCGTCAAGCCCCCCGGCGTCGTTACCGGGCTGGCCCAGGAGTGCATTGCCTCTGCGTCTCCGGTGAAGGTATCGCTCTACTCAGGTCGAACCCCCGTTGCATCTGAGACAGTCCCGGCAGGTACTAGCTACAAGTTGTCCGCCGCCGCCGGTACGTACATAGTGGAGGGTCTCGGTGAGGTCATACGTTCCGGTGAGTGGGCTTGGCCAAGTGTGACCGTGCGGGCCGGTCGGACCGTTATCTTCAACTCACCACTGCTTGGTTGCCAGTAGCTGCACGTCAATGTCCTTACGCGGAACCATTCCGTCCCGGCTTCGTGGGAGCATGGCACCAGTGAGGTTGCGCGCCCTCGTGCCGGTGGTCCTGACACTGGCCCTCGCCGCGTGCACCAGCACCCAGACGGTTGCCCCAACGACCACCACGGGCACCGGTGTCGTAACCAGAACCGCCAACCTTTCTTCTCTCGAAAGGCAAGAGCTGGCCGCAGCAAACACAGCATGGGCTGGCGTTGGGGGTTCCAGCCCTCCCAGTTTGGTGGGTCCAGCAGTCCAGTTGAGCCAGAACGCTGGCTTCGTGAACGGCGACGCGAAGCTTGCCTTCGGCCTTGGCCGTGTCACGCCGCCTACGAGG
>JBEKBT010000036.1:0-27809 GCA_050015255.1 Acidimicrobiales bacterium | reverse complement strand
GGAAGGTGATCCACCGGCTCGCTCAGCTCTCCCTCGCCGTCACCTGCCTGCTCACTGCAAAGCTCGTCGACTGGAGAAACCGCTGGTCACCGGCGATGGCGCCTATCCGCTGAGGCTCTAAGGTCTTCTTCTCGCCGAGACGGTCCAGCAGCGACACTCAGTATTCCGGTGCTCGGCGAGTCTTGGCCACCGACCGGCTCCGCTGCGAGGCCGAGGATCAGAGAGGGCTCCCCAAGGAGTCTGTGCCGGGCGCCGAGCCCTCCAGGTGTGTCCCGCGATCCCCGGGCTCGGCATGCGTTCGCGCTACAAGTAGTGGTACGCGCACTACGAGTGATGGCAAGTCGCTTCGAAGGCCGCGAATTAGAGCACTGATGCCCGATTGACCTCCTCCAATCAGGTACGGAGAGTGGTTAGACGAATACATAGAGTGAGAAGATCCTAGAAACAGATCCGCTTCTTTCTGAATCATTCGTCGATGTCTCGAGAACCGGATCACGCCCTTCGATCAGCCGGTCGATTGAGGGTCGCGGAGTCGCGTTGTCATCGCTACACTCCAGCCAGGGGAGGGAAGCCGATGACGGCCAGTGGAGATGACCACCAGAAGGCCTTGCGAAATGTCAGCTCCGAACAGGGATGTTCGCGCGTCCTCGTTCGTGAGGTTTCCCGACGTTCTGGCTTGACGGCTCGTGCTCGCCTGCTTGTCGGACGACAAAAGCGCCTACCCGCCGTTGAGTTCGCGCATCCCTCCGGTACCTATGACCATGTTTATCAATGGGCGGGACGAGGCTGTTTGGTTCGCTGCTTGACATCACCGCTAACTCGTGTCAACATCAAATCCGCGAGGGAAGTGTTGAGTCCCAGTTTCTTATGTGGTCGCTTGGGCTGGGCCGAGCTAACAGCGAACCCGTCCTCGTTTTGCACTCAGCGTAAGTGTGAGCCTGCGAGGAAAGTGGACGGGAAAGGTGAATTTTCTCCTGTTTCAACACGGGGCAGCGGCGGGGGAGCGTTTAGCCGCTGTCCGTGGCAAGGGTGGGGCCGCCAGACACCATGCCGGGGCCGTGTCTGCCGACTGCCAGAACGTTCTGGGGCTGCCACGTTCAGATTCGTCTGACGAACCCGAGCGACTCCTCTCGAAGCGTGACGAAGCCTCCGCCCAGGTGCCCGCGTTCGACCACCGACGGGGTGCGTCCTTAGCCCGTCGCGTCAGTGGGCTACACGTCAGTGACGTGTGGCGATCTATTGAGGATTTCGTGGGGGGCCAAGCAGAGATGTCGCCACCTGCCGTAGTGAGCATCCAGCGAGATGCACCTGACTCCAGGAACTGGGTGCGTGAGGGCGGGATGGCGTCACCGACGCTCCTTCCGCAGCCGAGCAGCCTCCCTCCGTTCAAGCTGACGATCGTGGTTCCGGTGTTCAACGAGGAGCACACCATCAGCCAAGTGCTCGAGGCTCTCATCGACCAGTCAATTCCAGGGGACTTTGAGATCATCGTTGTGGACGACGGCTCCACGGACCGGACCAGGGAGCTGCTCCAGGCGAGCCGGCACAGCACGCAGGTGTGCATCCGGCACGAGACCAACAGGGGCAAGGGTGCCGCCGTTCGAACAGGGATCTCGAGGGCGACCGGCACCCATCTGCTCGTGTTCGACGCGGACTCAGAGTACGACCCAGCCGACATACCCAAGCTAATCGCGCCGATCTTGAGCGGTCGTGCCGAGGTTGTCTACGGGGTTCGGGTGCGAGGCGCAGGGGCGTTGTTTCCCTCGTTCATCAATCTCGTCGGGAATCGGCTGATGACGGCCGTCGCGAACTTTCTCTTCGGCTCGGCGATCAGCGACTTGCACACCTGCCTGAAGCTCTTGCCGGTACCTTTGCTGCGTCTCATGTCGCTCGAAGAAGAGGGATTCGGCCTCGACACAGAGGTCAGTGGCGAATTGCTGCGCCGTGGCTTCCGCCCCTACGAGATTCCCGTGAGCTACGTGGGACGGTCGCGCGAGGAGGGGAAGAAGATTCGCCTGTCCGACGCCTTTCGCTGCCTGGAGGTCCTGATCAGGGTTCGTTTGCGCGGGCGCACGGGATACGGGACGCGGGACAGGTCCATCGTTCCCCGCGTCTCGGTGGCAATGTTGTCAGAAGCGGCGATGTTGCCTGAGGTCGCAAACGCAGTGGACATGTGAGCTGCGGGACTTTCTGGTCTTTCATGTCTAGTTCGACGAGGAACTCGACGAGGAAGATGTCGGTCGCCGTCGTCACTGACGCGCTCTATCCGTACCACCGCGGTGGCAAGGAGATTCGTTACTTCCAACTGCTGTCCCGCCTCGAACGGTCCTTCGACGTCCGCGTCTACACCATGCACTGGTGGCCGGAGCGCCCCAGGACAAGGCGCGAGCACGGTGTCGAGTACCAGGCCATCTGCCCCCGGTTCGCCCTGTATCACGAGGCTCGCAGGTCGATTCTCGAAGCGATTGTCTTCGCGGTGGCCTGTCTCAGGCTGTTTGCCAAGCGATTCGATGTCGTCGAGGCCGACCACATGCCCTACCTGCAGCTGTTCACGTTGCGGCTGGTGACGAAGCTGAGACGGCGGCCGCTAGCAGTTACTTGGAACGAGGTGTGGGGTCCGGAGTACTGGGACAGGTACCTCGGGCCCATGTCCGGACCGGTCGCCTGGTGGATCGAGCGAACGGCGATGAGACTGCCGGACCAGATTCTGGCTCTGTCGCCAGGGACAGCGGAAAGGCTGCGCCCTCATGTCGGCGACTCCGTGCCGATCCGCGTGATCCCCATGGCGGTGGATCTCGATCTCATCCGAGGGATCCAACCCGCCGCCGCTGAAGAGGCAGCCGAGCTCCTCTTCGTTGGGCGCCTGTTGAAGCACAAAGGCGTCGACCTGCTGGTCGAGGCGGTGGCCAGGTTGAGGCCGGATCGTCCGATTCGGGTGCTCATCGTGGGGGACGGCCCCGAAAAGCTCAATCTCGAGAAGCAGGTTGCTGAGCTCGGACTGGCGGACGTCGTGCAGATCCGCTCAGACGTCGCGGACCAGGCCGAGGTGTTCGCGCTCATGAAGGCCGCGCAGGTCTTCGTCTTTCCTTCACTGCGCGAGGGCTTCGGGATCGCACCTCTGGAAGCGCTTGCTTGTGGCACGAGAGTCGTGACGACTTCCCATCCCGACAACCAGGCCCGTCACCTCGTGGCGCGTTCTGACCGTGGGTACGTCACCGACCCGACGCCAGAGGCCCTCGCCACTTGCATCGAAGACGCGCTGGCAGACGCAGCTCGTGGCAGTGAGCCGCCAGAGGCCTGGATCGAAGAGTTCGACTGGGGCGCCGTCGCTGAAGAGTACGCGGACGCTCTCGCGAGCACACGCAGAACCGCCCACTTTTCGAAATTGAATCGAGTCGCGCCCGAGCGAGTAGCTTCAAGATGTTAGGAAGCATGGCTTCGATCGGTCCCGGAGGTCAGATGACCAGGCGGAGGCACAGCCGCAAGGGCAGTCACCACCTGACCGCTGGAATCGTCATCGCCGGCCTGTGCGTGAGTACTGTCGTGGTGGCAGCCGGTACCGTCGTCCTGCAGAACAGAGGATTTGCCGCTTCGCTTCGAGCGACGACCGTCACCGTGACGACGATTCCTGTTCCAGCAGTGGGTGGCTTTGCCAGGTCGCACAATCCCGTCGTGCGGCCGAAGGCAACGACGGCGACCGTCCCGCCCGTGTCGGCGGTCGGGGGCTCTGCCCGATCGGATCGTCCCGCCGGGCTGGTCCAGGTCGGTGACTCCAAGACGCCTTGTATCACAAGCGAGCCCGGGCTGGCTCTTCGCCAGGCCGAGACGGTCACGGGGCTCACCTACAATTGCGACGAGACCTTCACCGACGACGATCGGACGTGGGCCGACTGGGTGAACCCGTGGATCACCAGCAGTAGCGCCCCCTTTGTCGCCTGGGTGGCGGCTGACCCCACCGGACACCAGCTCATCGACACGCAGAATCTGATTCCTGATGACGAGTCGAGCAACCCCGAGTGGACCGCGGACTGCGCAGCCGGGGACTACAACGGCTACGCCAGGCAGTTTGCGACGCAAATGGTTGCGGCGGGCTTCGGCTACTCCATCATCCGCCTCGGTCATGAGATGAACGGCAACTGGGAGACCGACAGCCTGGGGACCACGGTGGCCGAGTGGCGGGAGTGGGGGCAGTGCTTCGGTCAAGAGGTCACCGCGATGCGGGCGGTTACTGGTGCCCATTTCCTGTTCGACTGGAGTATCAACGCCCGCTACCGCGACATTCCGCTTGCCGACTACTACCCCGGCAACGCCTACGTCGACATCGTCGGAATCAGTTTCTACGACCAGAGCGGGTATCCCCTGCCGCCCGTTGGCTCTCCTGCCCGATGGCAGGCGCTCGCGAGCGAACCGATGGGTCTCGACGTGGTGTACGCCTTCGCAGCAGAGCATCACAAGCCGCTGGGCATCCCCGAGTGGGGAACGGTGACCACCCAGGGTGACGACGCCAACTACGTGGAGCACATGGGTGAGTTCATTGCCACCCATGACGTCGCCTACCAGACGTGGTTCGACGCCGACGACCTGAAGATCTATCCGTTGAGCCGCACCGAGGATCCGCGCTCGCTCGGCGCCTACGTGCAGATCTTCTCGCGAAGGTCGGGCTAACTAGTCTGCCTACGGCCGATCTGTCCGGACCTCGAGTCTTTGTCCAAGAAAGGCGAGGCGACGCGGCCTCCTCCAGCTGCCGGGGAAGATCGCAGCCCCTCGCTATGACGGCCTTTCTCTCAGCACGAGCTGACGCAACATGTCCACGTAAGTGGACCGCTCGCTCGGGTCGAGCAGGAAAGACGCGCTGAAGCAGACGGCGAAGACTCCGGCGCAAGCGGCGATGAGCACGATGAGGTTCGAGAACAGGTGTGGCCCGCCCGCGACCAGCCGAAGGATGCCGAAGGCGACCGCGTTCACCGTCAGGGGAAGAACGAGGCGACGCAGCAGCCGAGAATAAGGAAGGCCGATGAGCCGGCAGGCGAATGGTATGTAGACACCGAACGCCATCACCGTGAGCGGGATCGTCGTGCCCAGGGCCACGCCGATGATGCCGATCTTCCTGGCGAGCACGATGCTCAACACCAGGTTTGTTGTCGCCTCTCCGAGTGACAGCAGAGCCATGACCTTGTACCGGTTGATGGCAAGCATCACCTGGCTCGCGGCGCCGGTGAGCGTGGCGAACAGATAGCCGAGGGACAGGACGACGAGGGTCCAGAAGGAGGTCTCGAAGGATCGGCCGACCCAGAGGGCGAGGAGCTGCCGGCCCCACACGGCGAAAACGACGACTCCCGGCATCGCCACTGCCGCGACGACACGGGTGGCTTCGAGGAGCAGTCGACGGAGGTCGTCCATCGCGTCTTGGGCGCGCAGAGAGGCCGCGGCTGTGAGGGAGACCACGTCGAACTGGTTGCCGGCTGTCTGGAGGGCGGACGACGGGCCGAGGGCGACCTGGTAGGAGGCGACCGCCGATGTGCCGAGCACGGCCCCGACGACAAAGTTGTCCGTGCTGAATATGACGTGGGTGGCAAGGTTCATGAGGAAGATCCAAACGCTCATGGAGAACATCTGTCGCGTGACGGCCCAGCTGGACTTGCCCTGTCGTACCCTCACGCCGAACCGTCTGCGGGCATGGCTGATCTTGAGGAAGAAGCCGAGGACGTTGAGTGTCGTGCTCAACGTGACGAGAGCCACGATGCCGTAGCCGGCAAGCAGGAGGCCCATGCCGGCGCCGACCTGCACCGCCTGGAGGCAGATACCGAGGACATTCAAGTACCGGTAGTCCCCGTGCGCCTGGTGCACCGCGGTGTAGATGGCCGAAGGGAAGGAGATGCCGATACCGAGGGCCGCGACGGCAAGCGAGATATGGAAGAGATGCAGGTTCTCGCCAGAGACCTTGAAGAGGCTGCCGATGAACGGTTCGATGCCGAGCAGGGTCAGGAAGACGATCACCCCGATCACGGCGAACATGGTCACTGCGTTGCGGACAATGGTCGTGATCTCGTCGCTCGGCCCGGCGTGAGCGCGCTCGGCGACCATTTTTTGCACCGTGATGCCAATGCCCAGATCGAGCACACCCGAGTAGGCGATGAGCGACGTCGTGAGCACAAGAATCCCGAACCGACCGTGGCTGATACGGTGCACTATGAAAGCCGTGTAGGCGAACCCCGTCACCGTCACGAAGCCGGTGCCGAGATAGTTGTAGATAATGCTGCTTACGATCTTTGCTGCCTTCATCGCCCCGGCACGGTCCCAGGTCTCGGGGAATCGGTCGAAGTGCCGAGCGCCGGGTACCGGCTCGGATGGCGGGGACGGATCCGCAGACGCATCTCCATCACCTCGTCGCGCGCGCCACCGCGCCACCACACACTGCTGATGTCCAGCAAAAGACTCATGGATGGAACACCTCGGTTGACCCGGTGGAGTACACGACGTTGAAGTACCGGTCCAGAAACGCGTCAGGAAAGTCGATGTCGAGCACACCCGAGCTCGTAACGCCCCATGTCCGATGATCGACTGTGTTTGACGTCGAGGCGAAAATCCACGCGTTCCGATCGATCGTGCGGGGCGTAATATCGATGAATATTGCACTGCGAAGATCCGTGAACTGCTCCAAGCGGAGCTGTCCGTAGTAGTCGGCGTAGATCAATCGTTGGCTTGGCATGGCAGAAGCCAGCCACTGTGCGGTTGCCTTTTCTTGCGCGCTGGGATAGATGTCGGCATGGTCTTCACCTTTGTTTGACAGACTCAAGGGTGGATTCCCACCGACAAGCGGCACTGCAAGACCCGAATTGCCCAAGAACGCGATGACCAACATCAGGCTGAAACAACCGAAGACCGCTGGTCCCACCCATGCTCGCGACTTGAGGCGCGTCACCAGTATCTCGAAAAGTGCCGCTTCCAGAATCGACAGCACGAAAAGACACTGGAGGAAGAGCCGCGAGGAGTTGTAGTCCGTCGCAAGTGCGCCGCTCAGGCGGCTCGCGGCTAGGACGACGAAGGAGACGAGGCCAATGGCGCCGACCATGCGAGAGAGGGGACTTCCGCGGCGCCGCAGCGAGAACACAAACGCCCCGAGCACCGCGAACGCGTTGATCATCTGCTGTACGAGCAACTCTGCGTCGGCCAGAACCGAGGCCAAGAGCGGGACCCGATCGGGGAGCGACAATGGCGGTGCTGCACGCAGGTTGTACGCTGGATTGTTGGCGGCGGACAGGGGAACGATATAGCTCATATGCGCCGCATAGTATTTGCTGACGGAGCGTTCATACTGCAGCGGGGTTGAAGGTGCCTCCCGGAGACCGTTGAAATAGGCGCTGAAGATGCTCTCGCCCTTGCGCCGACCTGGGAGCAGCTGGAAGCCATTTTCCCGGATCGACTGGGCAGCGGCCGTGATGTTGCTCGTGGAGTGAGTGGCGGGCAGATACCAGATGGCTGCCGAGGCCGCCATGACCGCTGCGGCGATTAGCCAGGGAAGGACCGCAATCCGTAGGTCCTTGTTCTTTCCCCACGACAGCGCTATCACCAGGCCCGAAGCCAAAAGGCACAGCGCGATCGTGATGTAGGCAGTCGAGTAATGGCATACCACAAGCGTCGCGCCCAGGACGGACACCAGTCCGATCTGGGCGTGACGCTGCAGGGAGACGTCGAACAGGGCTCCCATGATGCCGGCGAAAATCAAGAGCGCGAGCTCCTGCCTGGCGATCTCCGGCTGTTGCTGGAAGAAGTAGGCCTGTGAGACAACGAGCGCAGCGGCGACGAATGCGGCGCGGCGGGAGAGAAAGCGTGTTCCGAGCTCGAAGACCGCAACCGGGAAGAAGGCGAAGAGCGCAGGATATCCGAGCTTGAAGATCCACACGTCCTGGCCACCGATGAGGCCGTGCAGTGATGCAGGTAGCACGGTGAGGCTGAGCATGGCTTCGTAAGGATTCAAGTGGCCAAAGTGCCAAATACCGTTCACTGCGGTCTGGTGGAAGTCGAAGTACTCGGCGTTGATGTCGAATCCGATGACGTAGGAGCTGCGCATGCTTGTCAGCAGCATCAGCGCGAGACCGCTGCCGTAGAGGAGGAAGCTGATCTGTCGGCGGTGCAGTTGATTGGCCAATACCGTGCACACCGGGATCATGACAGCAACGGCGACGAGGACAATGACGGCGAGGGTGCTGCCATCGCCGTTGTCGAGTCTTGCCGCCGCCGCGATGGAGACGAGCGGCAGGAGCAAGGGCCAGAGCCACTTCACATCTCCTATGAGGTCGGAGCTCTTCAGCTCGTAGGAGGAAGTTGCCTGATGCCCCAAGCGAGAGAGGCCACCCAGAGCCAGGTTCAGTCCAACGAGCAAGGGCCATCGGCGTAGCGGCTCGTGCACGTTCAGTAGAGGGCCAACGAGGTCCACCAAGAGGGTGGTCGCGATGAGAACGGCGACCGACGCGCACGGCAGATACGCGACGTATCGACGGACCGATATCGCGGGAATCCTCAGAGCGCGGAGAAGAAGTTGCCCTGGGAGGACAGCCAAGAGAAGAGCGACCACTGCACGCAGCAACCAGATGGAATTCGCGGCGATGCCGATGTCGAGGACAGCGAGCTCGATGAGCCAAGTCGCCGGGACCCGGTCGGGAACCAAGCGTCGCCGCCAGGCGTTCCAAGCCGTGTGCGTCATGTGTGACTGGGACAAGCCAGCCACAGGGAGATCCTCGCGGATGCGCGCTCGACCGAGACCAGGAGCTCTGCGCGCTTGCCCGAACAATCGACTCGAATATTCCTCACCACCACATCGGTCCCATGTGCCGATACGGCGGAACGACCCGACACCAGCCTGAGGTTCACCTTTCCAGTATTGTCCGACACCTGCCAGACGAACGAGTGTGTCGTCAACCCGACGTTGCTCAAGGCGAAACGCAGCTCAAGGTGGTCAGAAGCCGGCAGGCTCGACGGTAATGCCCGCGCGTCCGGAAAATACAGCTCGACAAACGATGGGGTCGGGCGCGATAGGCCAGCAGCTTGCAACGCAGCACGGCCGATCCCAGTCTGGAGGACGAGAAGCACGATGGCGAGGATCCCAGCGATCGCAATCCTTGCGTCTCGCGGCCGTACTACACGGCCGACCGCGCGGAAGAAGGATTGAAAGGACATATCAAGTCGTGAGCTCCAGGATGGTGAGCCTTGGCGAAAACGGGGGTCTTGCGGGAGCGGCACGTAATTCTACCGCTTGGCGCCCCCAACAGCTGGCGTCCGCAAGGCGGGGGCGAGGCACAGTCGCCAGGTGACGGTTTGTCGGCTCCGAGGGCATCTGACGGGTGTTCGTGGCCGTTGCTCCACAGGGCGCGCCGCCGTTCCTGGAAGTCAACCCTGTCGACGACGGCAGCGCCACAGGCCCATGGTAAAACCAATGTTCAGGTTGGCTTCCTCGGCCAGCTTCACGTAGCAGTCGAGGAGTGGCGCTAGTGAGCTCCGTTGAAGCGCGTTCCGGCAACCTTTAGAGAAGAGCAACTGAGGAAGGAGAAGTACGGCCGCCACCCGTGAGGCGCGGCCCCGTGACCAAACTAGTAATCCGGCGATTAGTCCTGGGAACGGGAAGATCGTCGGAGGGATGTCGGTTCGCTGACTATACAGGCGCGCCGCGCCCATGCCATACGAGCGACAGCGGCTGAGCAGGGCACGGGGATCCGTGTCGAAGTGATGGTGAATCACCGCGGAGGGCTCGAAACGGAGTGCGCCGGTACCGTACTCGTCGCCGATGCGCAGGCAGAGATCGAGGTCCTCCCCGCCCTCTTCGCTGCGGAAGCGCTCATCGAAGCCACCGAGCTTGCGCAGGACAGCGGTTTGAAAGGCACCGTTGGCGGTGGCAAAGGCGTGGACGGCTCGCTCGCCGGACGGCAGGGCGCGCGCGTTCCGCAGCAGGTAGAGAACGAACCGGTAAGCGATCCCGGTGTTCGACGCCAAGTCGATCTCGAGCGGCAGCAACGGGTTGTTGCGTTCGAGATAGCCCGCGAAATACCCGCCGTCCGAAGCCGGCACTGCCAGTCCTCCGACCCCGACGACTCCCTCTGCAAATCCTCCGAGCAGACGCTCGGCCCACTCCGGTTCGGGTTCACAGTCATCGTCCAAGGTGGCGACGATGGGAGCACGTGCGGCCTCGATTCCTGTGTTGCGTGCTGCGGCTAAGCCGCGGTTCGCGGCGTGGCGGATCACTTCGGCACCGTAGGCAGCCGCAACCTCAGAGCTGTTGTCGGTCGAACCGTCATCGACCACGATCAGCTGGAGCCCTTCTCCGAGCGACTGCCGTCGGACCGCAGCAAGACATCTCCCGAGTCGCCGCGCTCCGTTGAGGGTGCAAACCACGACGCTGATGCGGGGAGAGCCATCAGCCGATGGTTCGGAGTCCACGTTTGGAGAGTCATCCTCACTATCGCGGGTCGGAGCGGTGTGCGACACCGAAGACAACACTAGTGAACCTCTGGCCTTGGCGACGAGCAGGTAGCTTGGCTCTTCAAAAACTGCGTGACCTGACAGACGAGGCGGGCGCGTCTCTTCGTCCCAAACTCGAGCAGAACTCGCCCACGCCTACGGTTCGTCCTGCGAAGTAGGCCGCGATAAGCATCGCATTGACGACGACGGCTCCGATGTATCGACAGCGGTAGCGGGCCGGACCCGACGCGACGAACCTGCCGTGCACATGGCGCTCACTTGTTGCGAGCAGGTACGTCGGCAACAGCAGCCGAGCGAACCATGGGTGCCTCGATCGTACAAGCCATGAACCAGCCACGACACCAAGTGCACCCGCAAAGGCGAGGTCTGGTGGGCGGACCTGACGATAGCAGAAAAACTGACGCGTGGCGCCACGCCCGCTTTGGTACAACCATGCAACTGACTTGACCAGCGATTTGTCCTCCCGATGCTCGACTCTAAGGCCGGATATGGAGACGAGCCTATAGTCACGATCGAGAAGCTTTTGGTTGATGTCGACGTCTTCTCCTTCGCGGAGTTGCTCGTCGAACATCACGTGCTCGAAGACGTCCCGGCGATACAGGCCATTGTTACCCGTGATCGTCGTCGTTGCGGGAGCTCCTATCGGGATCAGCCGGAACTTGTTGTAGAGATAAGTGACATCGCCATCCGGAACCGCGGTACCGCTGACGACGTCGTACTCTTCGAGGCTCGCTAAGCAGGTGGCAAGCCAGCCGCGTGGCAGACAGATGTCTGCGTCGACCATCGCGATTAGTTCGCCTCCGGCTGCCCTCACGCCCGCCGCTCTCGCGGCTCCTCGACCACGGTTAGCCTGCACGATCAGACGCAACGAGTCGTATTGATCCTGCTTCTCTCGCACGAATTTCGCAGTGGCGTCTGTCGATCCATCGTCGATCACGATGATTTCGTGCTTCCCAAGCCCTTCCTGGGCCTCGATAGCTTCCAGGCAGCGAAGAATGTGATGCTCCTCGTTGTACGCGATGACGACGAAAGAGATCACGAGAGAGCTACCACCAGCTGTCCTGCTAGCCAAGGGTGGCCCTGAACATGGTGCCGACTCATGGTCATCTTTCCTGTGTCCTGCCCGTCCGCATTCATGTATGTGACGAGGTAATGAATGCTCGAGATCATAGAACGCCTCGTCTTCTGGAGGTCGCTGCCCGAGGTTCCCACGTGGAGCAGCGACGTCTGAGAGGAGATCTCGACGGTAGGTGAGGCCTGCTCGGACAGGAGATCCCCGGCGATCACTGTTCCCGGTTGCTGGTCTTCTCGTTCGCCCGACGGGCTCGGCCTCAGCGGTCCCGTCGGTGTTGGCGGCCGAGATCGTAAAGTTTCATTCATAAAATCACTATACGTGGTCAGATGATCACAAGCAGTGAGATCAGGTCGAGCGCTCCTAGTCGCTGAGCTGGAAGGCCATAGCTACCACGGAGAGTGGTGTTACAGCTGCGCTAAGTGCTCAAGCTGGTCCTCAAACGTGTCGAAATTGCTCGCATGCGAGGGAACCCGGGGTACTGGTCGAGGAAGGTGTCTGGAACGAGCTCTGGCAATCGGCCCCATGGTGGTCGACGTCAGGGTCAGGGTGCGGGGGCCACAAGACTCGGGAAACCTGAGGTGCTTCGGGTTGCGGACCTTTTTCTCAGCGCGCCACCAGCTCGTCGCCGTCGCGTGGTTGCTGGCGGACTTGTTGTTGCGGTCGCGTTGGCCACGCTCGCCAATGCCCTGGAGCTCACGGGCGCTTTTGGGGCTACAGCCCACGACAGCGGGCAGTCGCACTTTCGGCCGCACGCTTCGATGGCAGCCGCCTCCGTGATCTCGGGCGGCGGCGCGATCGCCGCCGCGGCTCCGGCGCCGCTCAGGACCAAGATCACGACAGGACGTCAGCAGACCAGGGGCTACTTGGTTCGGATCAGCAGTCCGCCCGTGCGTCCGGTGACCACGAAGAGGACTGACCAAGTGAGGACTATCCGTCGGTTGACGCCGACAACGACCACGATCCAGCCGACGACGACGACGACCACGATCCCGCCGACGACGACGACGACCACGATCCAGCCGACGACGACGACGACCACGATCCCGCCGACGACGACGACGACCACGATCCCGCCGACGACGACGACGACCACGATCCCGCCGACGACGACGACGACCACGATCCCGCCGACGACGACCACGATCCCGCCGCCGACGACGACCACGATCCCGACAACGACGACCACGATCCCGACAACGACCACGATCCCGCCGACAACGACCACGATCCCGCCGACGACGACGACAACGATCCCGCCGACAACGACCACGATCCCGCCGACGACGACGACAACGATCCCGCCGACGACGACCACGATCCCGCCGACGACGACCACGATCCCGCCGACGACGACCACGATCCCGCCGACGACGACGACAACGATCCCGACGACGACGACCACGATCCCGCCGACGACCAGAATCGGCTCGGCAGGTGCGCGCGGCCGCTCGGCGGGACTGATCCAAGCGGGTGACTCGAAGGTCGCGTGCATCTCGGACGAGCCAACTGCCGCCGCGCTTGCCCAAGACCTGCAGTACACGGGGATCGAGTACAACTGCATCGAGACCTTCACCGACGCCGACCCGACATGGGCCGACTGGGTCAGCCCCTGGATCGCCAGTAGCACCGGCGCCCCCTTCGTGGCCTGGGTGGCGGCTGACCCCACCGGGCACAGCCTCATCGACACCCAGAACCTCATCCCCGACAGCGAGGCGAGCGATCCCGACTGGACAGCTGAGTGCGCGGCCGGGGACTTCAACATCTACGCGTCTGAGTTCGCGACGAACATGGTCGCCGCCGGCCTCGGCTACACGGTCATCCGCCTAGGCCACGAGATGAACGGCAACTGGTACAACGACTCCCTCGGGACCACCGTCGCCGAGTGGCAGCAGTGGGCGCAGTGCTTCGCCCAGGAGGTCACGGCGATGCGAGCCGTGCCCGGCTGTCACTTCCTGTTCGACTGGAACGTCAACGCCAACTACCGCGACATCCCCCTCGCCGACTTCTACCCCGGCGACGCCTATGTGGACATAATCGGCATCGACCAGTACGACGGCACCGGGGTCACCATCCCGCCCCCGGGGCCGACCCGCTTCGCCGCCCTTGCCGCCCAACCCGAAGGCCTTGACACCGTGGAAGCCTTCGCAGCTGCGCACGGCAAGCCGCTCAGCATCCCCGAGTGGGGGACCACGACCGGAGGTCCCAACGCGGGCGGTGACGACCCCTACTACGTCGAGGGCATGGCCGCTTTCATCGCCAGCCACGACGTCGCCTACCAGAGCTACTTCAACGCCGACGTCGACGGCATCTTGCCCCTCAACCCGTCGGTGGCGCCGCTCACCGTCGCCGCCTACACCGCCGCCTTCGGCTAGAGATCGCGCTGTCCGCTTGGGCCGGCGGCCCAGTGAGCGAGCGGAGGAGCCTCGCTGCTTCGGTCCATGGCGTATCGTCGCGAGTCGCGCATGGGATGGCTCACATCATGGCCGACACCCTAGGTAGGGCGACGAGGCGGCCTCGACGCGTCGGAGGAAGCAGTCGAGACTTACAACAGCCTCGCAGACAGCTCTGCCACGCGCACCGAGCTCGGCCGCGAGGCCTGGGTCCTCGGTGAGACGTTCGATGGCAGCTCGCATCGCGCTGACATCACCTGGGGGTACGTAGATCCCAGTGGGGCCATGGAGTTCGAGGGCTGAGGGGGCGAAGTAGCGGGCGAAGTAACCGCCGGTTGCCCGACCACTTGCATCCTGCAGCACAAGATTGTCATCGGCGAGCAGATCACCCTGTCCCCTCGTCCGACTCGCGATGACGGCCTTGCCCATCGACATGGCCTCCTGGATCGTCGTGATGCCATTTTGCACGTCGGTCTCGCGGAGCGGAACCACGACGAAAGCACAGCCCGCGTAGAGATCTCGTAGTCCCACATAATCCGTCGTCGTGACCGTGACGTTCGGCGGGATCCTCGCACGCCAGCTGTCGTCGTCTGCCGGCGCCCAGAGGCTCCCGAGGGCTATGACCAGATCGATCCCAAGACCGTCTACGGCTGCGACAAGCAGCTCGTAGTCTCGAGATTCTCTTCCAGCGGCAAGGATGTACGGACGCCCATGCTTCTTCGGCTCGGCCCACCTGGGGTCGAAGAAATCCACGTCGACCTGGTACGGAAGGAGTTCGAGCTTATCGGCCGGTACTCCCCACGAGACCTTCAGGGTGTCGAGTGCCAAGGTGCTTGTCGGGAACAGTTTGGTGAAGTGCGAATGTACTCGAAGGACTCGGAGCATGATCCACATGGCGGGCGACGTCGGCACGACACCGATCATCATGAGCGGAACTCGTACCCGCGATATCTTCAGCAGCAGAGCGAGCACACTTCCCTCGGCTTCCGTAAGGCACCAGATCAGGCTGTACCTCCGATGTTCTAGGAACGCAAGGACTGCCGCTGCGACGTACCAGTTTGTGTAGCGCTCGAGAAGCCGCCCGATCCGGCTTGCCTTGACGGCCGACCAGTCGATCACGTCGGCGCCGAGAAGAGTCATGAGCTCGTAGAAGTCTGTCCGCCGCTGAGGTCCCCGCTCTGGCGCGGGAGCGTGCCGGTCACGCTCGGTGCAGTCCGCGTTCACTAGAAGGAGCACCTTGTTGGCTCGCTCGGCCATCCTTCTCCCACCTACGGGTGGCTGCCTGGCACTCATCCGAGATCTCCCTTGGCGCGTGAGCGGCCGAGTTCAAGCGGTCAGCGCACAATATCGGCATCGTAGCGGTCGGATGCGCTCTTGGTGGTGTAGTCGGTGGGGTACGGTAACGGTGCGTTAGCTTTCGCGGTCGAGCTTGAGGTTCAGCGTCAGCTGGGTCGACGAAGCATTCAGCTCTCGAACCAGACGATGACCGCGGATTCCCTCAATCGATCGCGGGGCATCGGCGGACCCTCACTTGCTCGAGTCGGGCAGTTACGCCCGCGACTAACGGTCAGAAAGGCTTGAACCAAGTCCAGCTACGAGTATCCTCGGCTATCTTCTTGAAAACGACCATCGACGGGTAACTCATTCGCCGATAGACACGATCATAAATACCCACTGGAAGTATCATTTGAGCGACGCCCGGAGGGAGAACGACCCTCGCGATTCTTGCCAAACGTTGTTGCCACGTGTGGGCTAGCATCGCTGGCCTTCTTAATTGTTCGTACGATGGGTAGTTCCCGTAGTAAGACACTGCCGCCGACACTGCTGTCCAGCTGCAATCGTCGATTGCGATGTAGCCGCCCACGCGGACCAGCCGATTCGCGTAGAAGATGTCCAGCATCGTGTGATCAAACGTGTGCCATCCATCGATGAAGATGAAGTCAAAGCTCTCTGGTTGAGTGCGAAGCAAGTCTGGCAGAGCGAGCTCCGAAGGCTCAGAAATAAGTCTAAAGAAACCTATGTTGGCCCTCTCGAGGTTCGCGACTCCCACACCGTGCCAGACGTCCGTTTGATACGGATCGATGATGACATGAGAGACACCTGGTCGAGTTCGAAGCGCCTCGCATATGTGCAGTGACGAGAGGCCAGATGCGCAACCCACCTCAAGCGTCTTCTTAATCAGGACGTCTGATGATATCAGTCGATAGAGGTAGTCACCTTCTACGGAATCGACTTCCGCTGAAAGCTTGTACTCATTTCCGGACGCGTCACGAACGATCCTGGTCTTGTAGATCTCGTCAATGATCGGGTTCGCGGCCACATCCCCTCCTTCCTTTCACAAAGTCTAACCCATGGCATGAAACGCGCTCCCCGGTTTGGAATCCCCCGGTCGTCGCCTCTGACTCGCCTATTTTCAGGGTCGCAGAAGAGAGGATCGCCTAGGCGCCCTTCCAGGCGTAGGAGTGGTGCCACTGCGTGGCGTGGGGGCGACGACGATGCGTTCGATCCGGGAGGTCCCACGGCCGGCTCGGTCCAGTGGAGCACGGCATCGAAGGCGACCGGGTCGTTGGGGCGAGGTAGGCGGCTGCCAGGCCTGCCTTCGGGCGCACCTGGTGAGGGAGCAGGGCGGCTGTGAACCTGTCGACGAGCAGTCCCAAATCGGTGTTGCGGTCAGGTGCGCATTCGGACGGTAGGAGGTCGGCGCATACCAGCCTGGGGTGCAAGATGAGCTCGCCGCGGGCCCGGTCGAAGACGCCTTCCGGTCACATCGGCCGGCAAGACCTCAGGCGCGAGGTCTCGAAGCCGAACACCCGCGCTCGCCAGCGCGCGACGAGGGCTTCCGCGACCCAGCACACGTCCTCCAAGAAGACGTGGCCCCCTGCCAGCGCACCGATCAGCACCAGCAGGCGCACCGATCAGCACCAGCGAGCACACCGAACAGCACCAGCAAAGGTCGCATCTCACCGAGCGCCTCGGACACCTTCGGGCCCGCGAGCTGGTCCCCGAGCTCCCCGAGCCCCTTCCGCCGCAGGCCTGCCGGGTCCGCTGCGGTGGCCACCTCGGGAGTGAGCGGTCCCGGCTTGCACAGGGTACGGCGCCAGCTGATCGAGCGAACTAGCCTCAGCGTTACGAGCAGGACGATCACACCGACGCAGAGGCCCGAGGTCGTGAGGGACACTGCTTCGCTAAAAGGCAGGCGGACTTGTCGCCGGGCGGGCGTGGGCGAGGGATCTTCGGCTCAACGCCGCGAAGGACTGAAAGTGCCGCTAGGGCCCCGTCGTTGCCATCACGGGAAGGAGCCCGTCAACCAAGCACTCGCACCACCCGAGACGTCGATATCATCTGACCCGAGCAGCCGCTGACTGCGTAAGAGGAGGGTTGCAGATCACCGAGGAGATACGACGCGTACTCCGTGAGCATGCGCGGCTGGTTATCGACGTGGACGACCTGAGCGACGACGATGACCTCTTCCGCTTGGGAATGACCTCTCATGCCAGCGTGAGCGTGATGCTCGCGCTCGAGGATGCCTTCGGGGTGGAATTCCCTGAGCAAATGTTGCGAAGGCGCACGTTCGAATCAATCGGGTCGATCCGGCAGGCAATCTCCGAACTGCTGGTTACGCCCTCGGACGGCTGAGGATGTCTTTGAGCCGACCGGTGACAGTCTGGTTCGGCCCCGAGGAGTCATCACTGTTCGGGGCTCTCCACATGCCAGCCGTGCCGACGCGCGGGGCGGTCGTTCTTTGTCCGCCGCTTGGCCGTGAGTACGCGTACTCGCACTCGACCTTCGTTCAGCTCGCAAGCCAGCTGACGCAACTCGGATTCGCCGCTCTCAGATTCGACTATCGCTCGACCGGCGATTCCTTCGACCGAACCGCCGATCGCTCGGAGGCACGCGGGTTCGCAGATGACGTGAAGCATGCGGTGGACTTCGTGCGAACGACGGGGGTCGCTCAAGTCGCAGTCGTGGGCATGAGGCTCGGAGCCAACTTCGCGAGCGTCCAGCGGGACACGGATCCGGTCGACGCCGTCGTCTTGTGGGATCCCTGTCCAACCGGGCGCTCGTTCCTGCGCGGGCAGAGGGCGCTTGCCTTGTTCGCCGGCGTCCGTGTCGCCGACGAGGATGCGGCCACCCTTGATCTTCCCGGGTTCAAGGTGTCACCGGAAATGGCAAGAGAGATCTCCGGCCTGGACCTTCTGGCAGGTGAGCCAGGGTCTGTAGAAGCGGGAACGTATTCGAACAAGGTGCTGCTGCTCACGCGATCGGAGCGTGTTGCTGACCACAAGCTCGTCGACCGCTTCGACTTACCTCATGTCGTGCGCAGGGAGGTGAAGGGGCAGCCCGAGCTTCTGGACGTGCACGACGATTGGCCGACCGTTCCCGCCGAGGGGATCGCGACGGTGGCAGGGTGGCTGGATGAGGTGATGCCTCGGAGCGGTTCTGAGATGGCCGTGCCGAACCGAAGCGAGATCACTGTCGAGATTCCCTCCGCCGAGCCGAGCCCGAGCGCTGCACCCGGTGGCGGAACGATGCTCATCCGAGAGCGAGCCGTGTGGCTGGGTCCTGCGGGACTGTTCGGCATCGAGACGGAGCCGGTCTTAGGTGGGTTCGGCCCCGTGTGCGTCTTCGTGAGCGTCGCCAACGAGCACCGGATCGGGCCAGGACGCCTGTGGGTGCAACTCAGCCGTCGCCTCGCGGCTGAAGGCTTCCGGTGCGTCAGGATCGATGTGAGCGGATTCGGGGACAGCCCGGCGCGTGACGGGAGACTGGACCAGCCGGTGCACTCGATTTCTGCGATCGAAGACGTCCTCGACACAACCCTGGCTGTCTCGCCCGATGACCCCGGCAATGTCGTGCTGTTCGGGCTCTGCTCCAGCGGCTACCAGATTCTGGAGGCAGCACTGAGCCTTTCGGCCCGGGGAGTCTGCGCGCTGAACCCCTCGGTGAAGTTCCCTCCGCCCGAGATGGCCTCAGGTGGACCAATGGACGATCGCCGGCGTTTCTGCCTGCCGGTGATCCGACCCCGCAGCGCCCCTCGCGAACCACGGGCCGTCATCTGGCTGAAGAGGAGATTTCCGACGCTCGCGACCAAGTTGGGCCGTAGCGAGCAGATGTTGGTCTGGCGCTCGCGCAGCGTCATCGGGCACTACCGGAACGGGCCAGGGCGCCGCCTCTTAGACCTGGCTCAGGCCGGCACCGACGTGCTCTTGATCTGTGGTCCCGCTGAGATGCAGCTCTTCTCGGAGTCCGGCCTCGGCTTTGTTCGTCGCGGTTACCGCAAGGAGCACCTGCAGGTCGAGGCGATTCTCACCCTCGATCACGGGCTGTTTCCCGCAAGAGACCGCGAGCAGGTCGCCGATCTCATCCTCGACCACGTCCTCGGTGAATTTCACCGAGACGCCGAGCCAGCGGGCCCAGCTGAGCGCGAAGCCGCGCACTAGGAGCACGGCCGCGCCCGGCTCAAGGCCAGAGGCGGCTTCGCACCTGCACTGGCCAGCTGTCGGGGTCGAGCCCGTGCGTGGCCAGCAGGGCGAGAGTGATCCGCTCGACGCCGAAACCGACACATGCGCTGTGTGCGGCCTCGCCGCTGGCTGACTCGATGCCGAACCCGGTCCCGAAGAGATCGACGTGATAGTTCGACGAGGACACCGCCGTTGGCGCGGCTGCGGGGTCGATCGTGCAGACGACCTCGTACTTGAGCTCCTCGGCGCGTTGGTTCGAAGCCAGCATGCGTCCCGCCCGACCGAAGAAGGGGTCGTTGGCGACGACGGTGTCGACATCGAGGCCAAGTCCCGACAGCAGGTGGGCGGAGCGTTCGAGCCAAACGTCGCGATGCGCGACAGCACCGGCCGGGTCGCCCAGGTAAACGAACTCGTGCTGGCGGAAAGCCAGCATTCTCGCAGGGTCGAGGCTCGGCTCGTAGCGGAAGCACTGCCCGAAGATCTCAAAACGCCGACCGCCGGCCGGGAGGCGCCCGGAGCACAGGGGATAGAGGGGATGGCACGCTGCCGAGCACAGCGTTACGTCAGAAGCCGTGAGCAGCTCGGCCCAGCTGTCGCCCCGCTCGAGCCGTTCCAAGAGCTCGATGTGCAGGTCGTCACCGCCCTCGAAGACGTCGATCGAGCCGAGCATGTCAGGGAACGAGCGCAGGTAACTGCTCCGCTCCAATACGGCCCTAGGGATTATCGGCGGGAAGTGGAGAGAAGGGGCGTGCTGGTCGGCACCGGCCGAGGTGACGAGGTCGTCGATTCCCCGCACCACCTTCTCGAAGGTGCCCGAGCGGGCGTACAGGCCTTCAACGCCAGCCTCGAAGAGCAGCCCGCTCGCGAGCAGCGCCGCCCGGAACTCGCCGGTCACGCGTCGCCCTGCCCGAGCGCGACGACGACAGCCACGGCGAGGTTGCCCTCGTGGCTGAGGCTCACGGCGAATTCGCTCAGATGGGCTCGTCTCGCGAGCTCGGCCGCGTAGCCACTGAGTTGCAGCGTGCAGCTGCCGCTTGGCTCCTGGCGGACCTCGATCGAACGCCAGGCCGGAAGCCGGTCGCTCGGCCCGAGAGCCTTCATCGCCGCCTCCTTTGCGGCGAAACGGGCTGCGAGGTGGCGAGCCCGCACCTGACCGTCACCAGTTGCGCAGGCAACCTCGTGGGCTGTGAAGATGCGTCTCAGATAACGGTCGCTGAAGTGAGACAGGGCCGCTTGCACCTCGTCGACCCGGACGAGGTCGACACCGACGGCCAGCTTCGGCTGCGCTGCAGTTTGCGCGTGCGTTGCCCCCTTCCAATCGTCGTGGCTCATCGCCCCACGCCCCCTCCGCACACCACGGCGAAGCTCACAGCGCGGCACTCAGCGCTTGATCTATGTCGGCGATCAGGTCGTCGACGTGCTCGATGCCGATCGAAAGCCGGATCGTCTCCGGCGCCACGCCAACCAAGGCGAGCGCTTCTGGAGACAGCTGACGGTGAGTCGTCGACGCGGGGTGGGCGACGAGGGACTTGGCATCGCCCATGTTCACGAGCCGCTTGAAGAGCTTGACAGAGTCGAAGAACCGGATCCCGGCTTCATATCCACCGGCGACGCCGAAGGTGATGATCGAGGGGCAGCGGCCTTTCAAGTAGCGCTGGGCCAGGTCGTAGTAAGCAAACCCCGGGTCGCCGAGCCAGCTCAGCCATTCGACGCGCGGGTCGGCAGCCAGGTAGCGCGCTATGGCCCGCGTGTTCGACTCATGGCGCTCGAGACGCACGGCCAGCGTCTCGAGGCCTTGCAGGAGGAGGAAGGCGCCAAGCGGTGAGAGCGTCGAACCGGTGTTGCGGAGGCTGACAGTGCGGCAGCGCACGGCATAAGGGGCCTCGGGGAACTGCTCGGCATAGACGACCCCGTGGAAGGCGGGCTCGGGCCGGTTGAACATCGGGAACCTGTCGGGGTGCTCGCTCCACGGGAAACGGCCCGCGTCGATGATGGCGCCGCCGAGTGTGGTGCCGTGCCCGCCGATGAACTTCGTCAAGGACTCCACGACCACGTCGGCGCCGTGGGCGATGGGCTTCAGGTACATGGGCGTCGCGATCGTGTTGTCGACGATGAGCGGGATGCCGTGACTATGGGCGAGATCGCTGACGGCCTCGAGATCGACGACATTGAGCGCCGGGTTGCCGACCGACTCGCAGAAGACCGCCTTGGTGCTGGCGTCGATGAGCGGCTCGATGTTCGAGGGGCGGTCGTCGTCAGCGAAGCGCACCTCGATGCCCTGTCCCGGCAGCACATGAGCGAAAAGGGTGTAGGTGGACCCGTAAAGCTGTGGAGTCGTGACGATGTTGTCCTCGGCCGTGGCGAGGTTCAAGATCGAGTAGTTGACCGCCGCTGCCCCCGAGCTCAGCACCAGGGCACCGGCCCCGCCCTCGAGCTGTTGAAGGCGCCCTTCCAGCACCGAATTCGTCGGGTTGTTGAGCCGGTTGTAATGAAACCCTGGGACCTCGAGGTCGAAGACCGCTCCCGCCTGCGCCGCGTCGTCGAACTGGTGGGCGATCGTCTGATAGATGGGAACGGCGACGGCTCGGGTCGAATCTGGCGTGTAGCCACCGTGGATCGCAACGGTCTCGTCATGCACCGGCCTGCCTCCTGTGCTGGATCAGCCGAAGCCAGTTGGCATAAAGGCGCGTCGCCGAGCCCTGCCAGGTATTGACGAGGCGCTCTGCCACCGGCTCGAAAGGGAACTCGCTCATGATCTCCGGGTCGGAGGGCCGCTCGAGTGCTCTGGCCTCGAAGCTTTCCAGGAGCCGATGGCTGTCGGCGTCGATATAGCCGACCGGGATCGCGGGCAGCGCGCCGCGCTCGCCGCGGAGGAAGCGCTGCATGTCGCGGCGGTACTCACGCAAGAGGCTGGTGGTCGAGTACTCCGGATGACCTTGGACGAGCACGAAGGTGCAACAGCCGCGGTCTTTCACGGCCACGGTCCAGTTCATTTCCGGTGACTCGATCAGGTTGGTGTACCCGCCTGCCTGCAGGCAGGCTGACGGCAGATCGTTGAGCCGCGAATGGGGCATGTGAACCAGCCGGCCGAGACCTTCTGTGAGCGGATGATCGGTGCTCACCTCCTGGACGAAGACCCCCGAGCACTTTGCCGGAAGCGTCTCCCGCTCGATGCCGTCGAAGAGCAACGCCGCCGCGTGCGCTGCGAGGCAGGAGAGCAAACCAGACGCGGCGCCGCCCTCGGCCCAGCCGATGAGCTCGGCCAGGGCCCCCCAGTACGGCTCGGACCTGAGATCGTCGGCAAGCGGCTCGGTCCCGGTGACGATGAGGCCGTCCGGCCGCTCGCTGTACATGAGCTCGATCGGGCGGTAGTCGCGGGCGAGGCGCCGTTCGACCTCCGCGGTGCGCTCCAAGCCAGTTAAGGCGTGCCGGCTGAGGCGCACGGTGACGTCGCCCAACTCGTGGGCCGCGCTCTCGAGCAGGCCGACGAACTGCTGCTCGGTCGCGTCGAAGGCTGGGCTCGGCATGTTGTTGACAAAGGCGATGTGGACAGCCGAGCCGTCCCCGCTGCGCCCGCGTCCGTGCGCGCCCTCCTGTGCCGCAGTCCGAGTGCTGTCGCCGGCGGAGGCGATAACCAATGCGATCAGATCTTCCCCAATGTCAGGCCGTGTGGCCGCTCGCCGGAACACTCTAAAGCCTGCCGGACGGCCGCAGGGAGCCCACGGCTGCCCTTCAGTCACGCAACCTTGCTTTTTGCTCTCCTGGCTGGTAGAGCCTTGATGTGACCCAGGGCTCCACCAATCTCCGCAAGCCTTTGCTCGTGGTCGGGCACGGTCTTCGCTCCGCACCCGCCTTGCAGATAGCCGAGGCGGCTTCGGGCTTGTGCGACATCCTCTGGCTCATCGACGAGAGCGTTGGTGACAACGCCATCACCGCCCGGCTGCTGAGGAAGCTCGGGACCGTCGTGAACGTCGCGGGCCTGTCGCCAGAAGAGATCGTCTCCGCGGTGCGGGCGCATTCTCCGGATGGTGTCGTGACCTACCGCGACGAGGACATCGTCCTCATTTCGCTCATAGCAGCGGAGCTCGGGCTCGACTATCAGAGCCCAGAGGTGGCCTGGAGGCTGGTGGACAAGTTCCTACAGCGCGAGGCGTTCCGCAAGGGTGGCTTGCCCACCCCGCTCTGCTGGGAGGTCCCGGTTGAACGTGATCTCGCCGCGGTCGAAGCTCTTGCTGCGGTCGTCGACTTCCCGGCGGTGCTCAAGCCGCGCAGCGGCAGCGGCGGTCAGTACACGATGCCCGTGTCGGACGCCGTCGATCTCGTCCGCCAGGTCGCCATGCTTCCGCCGCCGGCTGGCGGCACGACGGGAATGTTCGTCGAGCAGTACATGCCCGGCCTCCCGACGAGCTCGAGCGAGCGCTTCGGTGACTACGTGTCGGTCGAGAGCCTCGTTGCGGGTGGCAGGATCGGCCATTTGGCGGTGACAGGGCGGTTCCCGCTGGCCCAGCCCTTCCGAGAGACCGGGTTCTTCATCCCTGCTGACCTTTCGCAAGCTCAGCAGGCCGCAGTGTTGGAGGTCGCCACGGCCGCGTTGCGCGCCCTCGGGGTTCGAACCGGTGGCTTCCACACCGAGATCAAGCTCACTCCCGACGGCCCCCGGGTGCTCGAGGTGAACGGCAGGCTCGGTGGGGTAGTCCCCGAGATGCTGTGGCAGGCGAGCGGCGAGTCGCTCATGCGGCTTTCAATGCGCATTGCCCTCGGTCAGGCAGTGGACCTGGACGGGCCGATCCCTTGCTCCAAGGTCGGCTGGGTCTTCTTGTTTCAGCCCCCGGCCTCTGCCCGGCGCTTTGTGAGCATCGACGGTCTCGACCGGCTGGCCGAGCTTCCCGGGGTCAACAGGGTCTTGTTGAACAGGGACCCAGGCGACCCGATCGACTTGTGGGACGGGACCCGCCACTACATCTACTCGGTCTCCGGGGTGTCTCCCGACTACGACGGGATGCTGGAGATCGACCGTTTCCTGAACGAGGAAGTCACCGTCGTCTACGAGTGACGGCTTGCTCGTGCCGGGGCAAGCCGGTAACCGCACAACCGGCGAGCCGGCGGCAGGGCAATGGGCGGGCGCGCAAGCGGCGACCGCTGCCTGGCCGGTCAGCCCATGATCTGCTCGAGGCATCGCTGCGCGTCGAGGAAAGCACGCAGGCGGCTCTTCGGAGACGGGACGTAGTGGGTGAAATACCGCACGCCCTCTGTGAGCGAGCCGAACACCCAGATCCTGTGAGCAGGTTGTCCCCAGGCATCGATCGGGTGGAACGCCTCGTTCAAAGCGACGCTGCCGACTTCCGTCTCGCCGTAGCTGAGCGGCTGGAGCCTGCCGTCCTGCCAGAGCCTCCGGAGCAGGCCGGAGGTCGAGCGGCAGATCGTCGGGTTCTCCAGGTGCCCGTGGACGAGCCAGTCCACCTGCTCGGAGTGAGGCTGCTCGAAGCGCCTCGAGCAGAGTGTGAACCCTCCTGTCACGCGCGGGTTGATGACCGGCAACGGCCCGAGGGGCACCGAGACGACCTCGGCCTCGATCAGCGCGAGGAGCTGCTGGGAGCGCAGTGCCGACGGGCCGGCCACGAGGCGGTTGACCCTTGTCTTGATGTTGTCCCGGAAGTCGACGTAGGACTCGAATGTCAGGCCCTTGAACTCGATCACGGTGCGCATGAGGTCCCTGACGTGGCGCAGCACCTCGTAGGCGGACTTCACCGGCGCCGAGCCGCCTCGGAGCGCCTCGCGGAGGTCGGCATCGACTATTGAGCAGATCAGCGACTCGTAGTCCTTCGAGGACACGCAGTCGCCGTGGGGGCCGAAAAAGTGCCACGAGGGGTCGAACTCGCCGTACTTGGCGGAGAGTTCCCTCACGACGGTGCCATATGACCCGTCGCTCCATGCCCGGCCGAGCCGCCTGCGCACCTCGTCGGATGCAGTGCGGCCGCTCGCGAGCAGTGCCGACTGCGAGTAGTACCTGATCTGCATCTCGGTCAGGACCAGGGGCAGGATCGCCGAGCGGAAGTCGATCTGGCGCCGTGGGCGGCCCGTTCCGGCACCGCCCTGGATCGCCCTGATCGCTTGCTTCGTGCAGACGACCGCCTCGTATTCGTCGCTCTCGTCGACGGTCGCCACCGCTTTGGCGCAGTAGGGGAACCCGCTACGGGAGAAGAGCCGGAGCGTCGGCTCGTCCCCGGATCTCACATAGCGCAGCCGGTCGCCGCTCTCGGTGAACGAGCCGCCTCTTCCGACCGTGAGGGCCGTCACGACGTCAGTCGCGACGAGCCCCATGCCTTCGACGGCGACGGTGGCGTCGCGTGGGATGGTCGTCACGTAGCGACCGACCGGATAGGGCCTCGCCACGAGCGACGGGTTGGCGGGCGGTTCCACGTTGTCGGTGTGGCCCGAGGTCAAGATGACGTGATCGGCCTCGCACTGCTCCCCGTTTGCCAGTAAGACGCGCTCGCGGCCGGTCGGCCCGGCCACGATGTTGACGGCTTCGGTGCGGTGGTGGACGATCTCGACCTTCGGCGGCGCCGAGGCGACGAGCATCGCGTAGAACCACTGCAGGTACTCGCCCATGAGCCGGCGCGGGATGTAGTCGTCGGGGCCTATCTTGCGGCCCTCCGGGCCGATCCGGCAGGCGTCGCCTACCCAGCGGTAGCCGGTGGCCGTGACCCACTCGTACAGCCCGAGGGCGTACGCAGGCGGCGGCCCCACGTCCTGCCAGGGGTAGAGCGAGACCTGCCCGCAGGGGGTGTTGAGGATCAGGTAGTCGGGCTGGTCAACGGCATAGACACCCGAGCCCGGCGTGCCTGGCTCGACGACGTGGACCCGCAGCGGCCCCCACTGTGAGCGCGAACCCGTAACGATGCGCTCGAGGAAGCTCAGTCCCCACGAACCTAGCCCTATGATCGCAATTTCCATCAAAACCAGCTGTTTTGGCACGCGAGCACGCTTCGAGGCTACTACGGCCCCGGGTGCCGTTGACACGGGCACTGAGACCTGGCCGCGAGTCGTGGCATCAATTACCACTCAGAGAGGTCGACCCGGCGGCTCGACGGGAAAGGCGTCCACGCCACGGGGTGGATAGAATTTCCCCATGCCCCCCGAAAAGCCGCACTGGTCACATCTCTACCGGGAGGTCGTGACTTCCGGTCTTTGCACCGGGTGTTCGGCGTGCGTTGTCGTCTGCCCCTATGACGTGCTCGGCTATGACGACCAAAAGGGCGTCTACCACCCCTTCCACGTTCCGGAGATGGGCGGGGCGGACGACTGCACCCACGGCGAGAAGGGCTGCACCCTTTGCACGAGAGCCTGCCCGCGCTTTCGCGCCTGGGAGCCGGAGGTCGACACGTTCCTCTTCGGGCGGACCCGCGAAGAGAACGAGCTCTACGGCATTGCCAAGGACGTGATTCTCGTCCGGGCCACCGACCCGGAGGTGCTGGAGGCCGGCCAGGACGGGGCCCTCGTCTCGGCGCTTTTGATCTGGGCGCTCGAGCACGACGTCATCGACGCCGCTCTCGTCTCGAACCTGGAGGGAGACGGCAAGACGTGGAAGGCGGTGCCGGGCGTGGCCCGCACGCGCGCCGAGGTGCTGGCGGCGGCGGGCTCGCGCTACACCTATTCGGCCAACCCGCTCGCCTACGCGGCTGCGGCCGAGGCCGGCGCCGAGCGGATCGCCCTTGTCGGCATGGGCTGCCAGGCTTCGGCGCCGGCGATCATGTCGGCGCGCAAGGCGGGCAAGGTGGCGCGGCGTTTCGTGCTGACGATAGGCCTTTTGTGCTCGAAGTCATTCGACGACGCGATCTTCCCCGAGCTGTTCGAGGCACGCTACGGCTTGGCTCGCGAAGACATCGTGAAGATGAACATCAAGGGCATCTTCCAGGTCTGGACACGCGACGGCGAGCTGCACGAGATCCCGCTCAAAGAGGCCCATCAGTGGACCCGAGAAGGCTGCAAGCACTGCCCCGACTTCGCGGCCGAGCACGCCGACATCTCCACCGGCGGCATCGGGGCGTTTCCTCACTGGACGATCACCATGGTCCGCACCGACAAGGGCCGGGAGCTGATTTCGGCCATGCACGCCGCGGGAGCGATCGAGGTGCGCTCCGCGTTCGATGACGATCCCGACGCCGTGGCCCTGCTTCGCAAGCTCTCCCGGGCGAGCCGCCGGCGCTGGCCCGAGGACGCCGACCCGGCCCCGGGCAGGATCCCGGTGACAAGCGCCTGAGGCCCAGGTCCCGAGGGCTACAGGCCTGATCGGGCAATACGGACAGGCCGGTTGGAGCGGTAGCTGGTCGAGTGTGCGGCAGGCGGGGCGCCTGTCTCGCTCGTCGCAGGTCGAGTGGGCCTGTTGCAGAGCCAGCGGGGCGGGAA
>JBEKBT010000035.1:0-27939 GCA_050015255.1 Acidimicrobiales bacterium | reverse complement strand
GCCACCAGCGCCACAGCGGCGGCTGGGAGGGAGTCTTCGAGGGCGGGGGCGGGTCGCGGGGCGGCCCCGAGTTGGCTGAGCTGGTGAAATGGCGATTCTGCATCATGAGGATCTGTCACTTGTTCGGTGGTTTCCGGGAGCGTACGTCGTCACCACGACGGCCGCGCATGACAGGCTGACGCCGTGCTGGTCTACCTGATCGATGGTACCTACGAGCTCTTCCGTCAGTACTTCGGCCGACCGTCGAGCGCGGCCCGGGACGGCACCGAGATCGGGGCGACCAGAGGTGTCCTCTGGTCGGTGGCCTCGCTCCTCTCGCAAGGGGTGACCCACCTCGGCGTCGCCACGGATCATGTCATCGAGTCGTTCCGTAACGACCTGTGGGCCGGCTACAAGACCGGGGCCGAGGTGCCACAGGAGCTGAAGTCACAGTTCCCCCTGCTGGAGGAGGCGCTCGAGTTTCTCGGTGTGCGGGTGTGGCCGATGACCGACCTCGAGGCCGACGACGCCCTGGCCTCGGCCGCTGCCGTCGCCTGCGATGACTCCCGCGTCGATCAGGTGCTCATCTGCACGCCCGACAAGGACCTGGCCCAGTGCGTCGTCGCCGGGCGCGTGGTCCAGCTCGACCGGCGGACAGGGGTCGTGAGCGATGAGGGTGCCGTCCGGGAGCGTTACGGGATCGGTCCAGCTTCGATACCCGACTGGCTCGCGCTCGTCGGCGACAGCGCGGACGGGTTCCCCGGCCTTTCCGGCTGGGGCCGCCGCTCGGCCTCTGTGGTCCTCGCCCGCTACGGCCACATCGAGGCCATCCCCGACGAGGTGGCGGACTGGGACCCGGAGGTCACCCGCGCCCTGCGAAGCGCCCCGAGCCTCGCTGCCAGATTGGCTGCCGAGCGGGAATCAGCGATGTTGTTCAAGGTGCTCGCCACCCTCCGGATCGATCGGACGCTGCTCGGTGATGTGGACGAGCTGCGCTGGCGGGGCCCCACCCCGGGATTCGGGGACATGTGCCGGTATCTACGCGACGAGTCCCTGGCCGGGCGCATGGCGACCCTCGGCGAGCCCTAAGACCCTTCAGCTCCCGGCGCCGAAGACCCGGGCGAGCTCCTCGGGCACGGCGACCTCGAGCTGGGCGTAGGTGCACGACTCGGGCCTGCGGTCGGGCCGCCAGCGGCGGAACGATGTGGCATGGCGGAACCGGTCGCCCTGGAGATGGTCGTAGGCGACCTCGCACACGAGCTCGGGTGCCACGGGCTCCCAGGACAGGTCCCGGCCCGCGTTCCACCGGCTTGGTGATCCCGGCCGGCGCGTGCTGTCCGCGTCGGGGGCCATCGCCTCCCAGGGATGGCCCGCGGCGTCCTCCGACCGGTACGGGGCGAGGTCGTCCACGAGGCTCTTGCGCAGGGCCACGGCAAAACCGGACGCCACCCCGACATGGTGAAGCGCCCCGTGCTCGTCGTACAGGCCGAGGAGCAAAGAGCCGACGCCCCCGGCGTCCTTGTGCCAGCGGAAGCCGCCCACGACGCAGTCGGCCGTGCGCTCGTGCTTGACCTTCAGCATCACGCGCTCGCCCTCGCGGTAGCTGAGCTCGGCGGGCTTGGCCACGACGCCGTCGAGGCCGGCACCTTCAAAGCGCGAGAACCAGTCCCGGGCGACGGCGGGATCGGACGTGGCCGGGGTCAGGTACACCGGTGGCTTGGCCCCTGACAGCGCCTGCTCGAGTGCGGAGCGCCTCGAGGCGAAGGGCGCCGGGCGCAGGTCGTCCTCACCCAGCGCCAACAGGTCGAAAGCGACGAAGGAGGAGGGAGTCGACGAGGCGAGGAGCCTGACGCGCGAGGCGGCGGGATGGATCCGCTGCAAGAGGGCATCGAAATCGAGGCCCGAGGGGCCGGCGATCACGATCTCACCGTCGAGGACGCAACGCTCGGGCAGGTTCGCCAGCAAAGACTCGACGAGCTCCGGGAAGTAACGCGTGAGCGGCCGCTCGTTGCGGCTGCCGAGCTCCAGCTCGGGGCCGTCGCGGAAGACCACGCACCTGAAGCCGTCCCACTTCGGCTCATAGACGAGGCCTTCGCCCTCGGGCATCTGCCGGCAGAGCTTCGCCAACATGGGCGACACGGGTGGCATGACCGGCAGCTGCACCGGAGAATCCTACCGGTCAGGGCGCTCGGCACGAAGGGAGCGCCGCGGGGCGTCGTGGCTCGCCGTCCACTCCAAGAGGCGGTCGGCAGGCCACGAGTTCACGACTGAGGCGGCCTCGACCCCGGCTTGGACTGCCTGCTCGCAGCCGAGCCCGAGCCATTCGAGCTGCCCGGGCGCATGGGCGTCGGTGTCGATGCTGACCCGGCAGCCGAGCTCGAGGGCGAGCCGCAGCAGCTCCTCGGGCGGATCACGCCTTTCCGGGCGCGAGTTGATCTCGACCGCCGTCCCGGTCCGCGCGCAGGCGCCGAACACGGCGGCGGCGTCGAAGCTCGAGGGCTCCCGGCCCTTTCCAGTCACAAGCCGGCCCGTTGGATGGCCGAGGATGTCGCTGTGAGGGCTCTCCACGGCCATGACCATGCGCCTGGTCATCGCCGGCGCCTCCATCCGCAGCTTCGAGTGAACGCTCGCCACGACGACGTCGAGCTGGGCCAAGAGCGCCTCGTCCTGATCGAGTGAGCCGTCCTCCAAGATGTCGACCTCGATACCGGTCAGGAGGCGAAACGGTGCCAATTGCTCGTTGAGCTCCGCGATCACCTCCAGTTGTTCGCGGAGGCGTTCCGCGCTCAGTCCGTGCGCGACCGTCAGGCGAGGGCTGTGATCGGTGACGGCCAGGTATTCGTGGCCGATCAGGGCAGCTGCTTCGGCCATCTCTCGAATGGGGCTGCCGCCGTCGGAGAAGTCCGAGTGGCTGTGGCAATCGCCCCTGAGCGCCCGGCGGAGCCGCAAGGCACCGGGGCTGAGCGTCGGGGTCCCGGCTGCCTCCAGCTGTTGGAGGTAGGCAGGCACCTTGCCCGCGACGGCCTCGGCGATCACCCGCGCCGTGGTGTCACCGACGTTCGGAAGGCGGTTCAGGGCGCCCGAGGACACGAGCTGCGCTAAACGCTCCGGGTCCAGCTCGTCGACGGTGGCCGCCGCCCGCCTGAAGGCTCGCACCTTGTAGGTCTCGGCGCCCTCGCGCTCGAGCAGGTAGGCGATGCGGCGAAGCGCTTCGCCTGGTTGCAACGGCCTCGCCTCCTCAGTCCTTGCGCGCCCGGCTCGGTGCGACCCGGCTGGGCTCGTCGGGCTGCTTGGGGTACTGCGGTGGCCAGGGTGCGTCGTGGAGACCCGCCGCCTTGTCCCTTGCGGCCATCTCCAAGAGCGGCTCTAGCGACTGTGGCTGATCGGGCATCGCCGCCCAGGGATCGCCGAGGCGTCGGAGCCGGCCAGGCACGGTCGCGATCGTCAGCTCGTCAGGGTCGACGGCAGCGGCGTCGTCCCAGGAAAGCGGCGTCGACACCTGGCCGCCCGTGCGCGAGCGCGCCGACCAGGTCCCGAAGACGGTCTTGTGGGGCGCGTTCTGGTTGAAGTCGACGAAGACACGTCGGCCCCGCTCCTCCTTCCACCAGTTCGCCGTGAGGAGATCGGGCCGGCGGCGCTCCAGCTCGCGGGCGAGCGCCACGGCCCCGGCGCGGACTTCGGTCGAGTCCCAGCGCGGCTCGAGGCGGGCATAGACGTGCAGCCCGCGATTGCCGCTCGTCTTCGGGAAGGCGAGGATCCCGAGCTCGTCGAGGAGTCCCCTGACGCAGGCCGCGGCCTCCCGCACCTGTTCGAAGCCGACCCCGGGCTGAGGGTCGAGATCGATGCGCAGCTCGTCGGCGTGCCCGGGATCCTCCACGCGAAACGGCCAGAGGTGGAACCCCAGGCAGCCCAGGTTGACCGCCCAGATGACATGGGCCATGTCGGCGATGACCACTGCCCTCGAGGTCGTGCCGTTCGGCGTCGACACCTCGACCGTCTGCAGCCAGTCCGGAGCGCCGGCCGGCACGCGCTTTTGATAGAAGGACTTCCCGAGGGCGCCGTCCGGGAATCGCTGCAGCATCGCGGGCCGGTCGCCCGTCGCGCGCAGGATCGGCTCGGCAACGGCAAGGTAGTAGCCGACGAGATCCAGCTTGGTCGCCCCGAGGCCGGGGAAGAAGACCTTGTCCGGGTTGGAGATCTCGACGCTGTGGCCCGACACCTCCACGCTCCGGCTGGCGGCTCGGCTGTCTGGGCTCGCCATGGCGACAGGTTATCGGTGCGCTCACGAGGCCCCGCCTGGTCGTTTCGGTGGGCCGCCCCCGGGGAGCTACCGGCTCGTCAACTGGAGAGATGGACGATGTCGGAGACGACGAGGGTCATGACGAGCACGATCACCGCGCTGTAGAGGGCGGTGATCGGCCAGCGCCAACGGTGGTTGGCCAGCCAGAAGCGCCGGATCCCCCGCACGTCGAACACCAGGGCGACGATGCCGATCGGGAGCCCGATCGCCGGGCCGGCACCGGCGGCCGCTCCGAGCATGGGCGTCAGGATCGGCAAGACGACATAGCCGAGCAGGCAGCGGAGGGCGGAGATCAGGATGGAGGCGCTGAAGATCCGATGTGCCGAAGCGTCATCGGCCGAGGGCGGACCGTCCGGGATGCGCAGGAGGCGGCGCATGGCGAAGTCTGCGGACGGGACGGCGGGCCCGACAGGTCCCGCGCCGGGCGCGACGGCAGATTGGCTCACCGCTTCGAGGTTACGGCCTTCAGGCCCGCGTCTCCAGCCGCCCCCGCCGTCGCTGCGCGGCGGAACGGCGGACGTGGCTGCCCCGGGGCGAGTCGAACCTGTCCTTGGTAGGGTCGCGAGACGTCGCGATCGTCCCTGCAGCTGCCAAACTGACCGTTGTGGCATCCGGAAACGGCTCGGCAGCAGCGCCGCCGCCAGCGTCCTCGGGGCAAGGACCCGGCCAGAGCCCGCAACTGGCGCGCTTGCCCGGCACCGAGCGAACCAAGCGTTTCCGCCCGAGGCTGCGCTGGGAGCTGATCGGCTGCGGCCTTCACGGCCACGAGCTGGTCGGCACGGACGCGGCCGAGGTGCGCCCGGAGGACCACCTGTTGGTTCGCGAGTCGGACGGCCTGCGCTGGTACAGGTGCCTCAGGTGCGACTCGTGGTTGCCGCTCACCCCGCCCGTCTCGGCCCCGAACTGTTTCCCACCGGGGCGCGAGGAGATCCGCTTGCCCCTGCGAGGCAGGCCGCTGCGGAACCGTTACGTGCTGCGCCTGATCGCGCTCGACAGGGTGCTCCACTTCTTCGTCCTCGCGGTCTTGGGCGCCGCCATCATCTTGTTCGCCGGGCACCAGAAGGACCTCCGCGGCGACTACATCCGGATCCTGAACTCGCTGCAGGCCAGCGCCGGCTTCGTCTCCAGCCACAACGGCTTTTTGAGGGAGATCAACCACCTCGTCTCGCTCCCCACCGGCAAGCTGTATCTCTACGGCTCAGGGTTCTCCGCCTATGCCGCCCTGAACGTGATCGAAGCCGTCGGGCTGTGGGGAGAGCGGCGGTGGGCCGAGTACCTCACCTTCGTCGAGGTCACCGTGCTGCTGCCGCTGGAGATCTACGAGCTCACGCTCACGATCAGCCCGTTGAAGATCAGCGCCCTCGTCGTCAACGTCGCCGTGATGGCCTACCTGCTCTGGGCGCACCGACTGTTCGGGTTCCGAGGGGGCGGGCGTATGGACCGCATCACGTACGAGAGGGACACCGGCTGGGGCGCTCTCGAGCGCGCGACCCCTGTCCCGAGCCAGCTGCCCACGGTGGCGAGCACGACTTCCCCCGCGCGAGTCGACCCGGCCGCTCGAGTTCCCCCTCACTTGTCGCCCTGAGCAGGGCCGTTTGCCGCAGGTGCTGGCGGAGGGATGCCACGGCTGTCCGCTAGCTCGGCCCCGGCTCGAGGGTTCGAGGCTTACAGCGAGGACGATGCGCTGGCCGGTCCTCCGCCTGCGGTCGTTCCGGCACCGCTGTGGGCGCCCCAACCTGCAGCCCCACCGAAGCCCCGGAAACTGCCAGGAGCGGCCGAGCCGCCGGGCATCCCCGGGCGGCCGAAGCCGAACGGTCCGGGCCCGCCCCCGCCCCCTGGGAGAGCCGGGGCGGCCGAGGTGCTCGGACCGACATAGACAGTCACGGCAGCAAAGCTGTTGTCCGAACCGGGAGTGCCGAAGGCTTGCACGAAGTCTCCTTTGGCCACCGAGGCGATCGTCGTCGTGCCGCTCTGGTCGCGGAAGACCGTGCTCGAATCGGTGGTCACGCTCTCGGACGTCCCGTTGAAGCCCGTGATAGTTATCGTCGTGCCGGAGACGTCCGTGACCCGACCCGAGACGGACGGTAGGACGATCTGGATCGTCGTGGCGTCGATCTCTGTGTGATCGGACGACAGTGTCCCCGTCACCGAGACAACGGCGCCGGCTTGCAGGTCAGAGGAGGGCACCGACTGTCCCTCCTCCTCGTAGGTCGTCGCCGAGGAGGTGTTCACCGTCACGTTCAACCCGTCCTGTTGGGTCACGGTGACGACGGAGCCGACCACGCTGAAGACCTTTCCCGAGACGTGCGGCAGGACGATCACCACGGCCCTCACGACCGTGGAGCTGCTCGGGCTCGAGGTTGTCGGGCGAGCGGCCGGGAGGAAGATGACCTCTTCGCCGGTGGCCAGCGCGGTGCGGTCAAGCTTCTTGCCGCCTTCGCTGTATGTGGTCGACGAGTTGGTGGTGACCGTAACGCTCGCACCGAACTCAGTCTCGACCGTGATCGTGGTCGCGCTGAAACTGGTGATAGTGCCCCCCCGACCGAAGGCGCTAGGGCCGCCTCCGCCTGTCCCGAAGTGCCCGAAGCCACCCGGGCCGCCCAGGCGCGGGGGGCGGCGGGCGGGCAAGGTCGTCGACGGTGTCGATGAGCCGGGGCTCGGTGCGGTGGCGAGGCTGGCAAACCCCGCCACCGCACCGTGGCTGGACGCGCCAGAGGCGATGCCGTAGCTCCCTGCGGCCAGTCCACACGCCACCACCGCGGCAACAGCGGTGCGCAGACCAAGCGAATGCCACCCACGACCGCCGCCCGCTTTGTGAACGGCGACGGCCGGCTCGCCGGGGGTCTGTTGAAGTCCTGGATCGAAGCCACTCATCTCGAAGCTCTCGTTTCTCACGCCCTAGGGAGGGATGAGCCGACCCTGAGCTTGATCGGCCCACCCCTTACTGAGAACCACTCTGCCACCCCACTCTGTGAAACACCTTGGAAATCGCTACGAGCTTGGTCACAGAGACGACGCGCCCGTGCCCGCTCAACCGACGATGGCCGAGTAGACGAGCTGCTTCAGCTGGCGGCGGATCGGATAGGTGCTCGACGGGAGCAGCTGGGTGAAAAACAGCACTGTCAGCTCCTCTTCCGGGTCGACCCAGAACAGCGTGCTCGCTGCGCCACCCCAGCCGTACTCGCCCACACTGGAGGTCACCTTGAGCGCGGCAGGGTCGATGACGACCGAGAATCCGAGCCCGAAGCCGACCCCCGCCTCGGACTCCTCTCCGATCGGGTTGCCGAACTGGGCCAGCTCCGCGCCCTCGGGCAGGTGGTTGCGGGTCATGTACGGGACGGTCCGCGCTCCCAGGATCCGCACGCCGTCGAGCTCGCCGCGACGCAGCAGCATCTGGGTGAACCGGTGGTAGTCCGCCGCCGTCGACACGAGCCCGCTGCCGCCGAGAGGCGCCCTGGGAGGGTGCAGCGCGACCTCGCCCATGTGCACGGCCCGCGTCGCCCGACCGGACACGAGATCAGGGCTGTAGAGAACGGCCAGTCGCTCTGCTCCCTCGCCCTCGACGCAAAAGCTCGTCTCTTTCATCCCGAGCGGGCCGAGCACGCGCTCGGTGAGAAACTGCTCGAACCGCTGGCCGCTCGCAATCTCCACCACACGGCCGAGCACATCGGTCGCCACCGAATAATTCCATTCGGTGCCGGGCTGGCAACGCAGCGGAAGCCCTGCCAATCGGCTGCAGCACTCCGCGAGATCAAGGTCGGGCGGCGGGTCCCAGTCGAACCCGGCCGAGCGGTACATGGCGTCGACGGGATGGTTGTACATCCAGCCGTAGGTGAGACCCGAGGTGTGGGTCATCAGGTGCCAGATCCTGATCGGCTCCGACATCGGGGCCGTCGCGGGACGGAAAGACGATCCCCCGGCGAAGACCCGAGTCTCGGCGAACTCCGGGATGAACTTGCTCAACGGGTCGTCGAGCGCGAGCAGGCCTTCCTCGTAGCAGATCATCGCCGCCACCGAGGTGATCGGCTTGGTCATCGAGTAGATGCGAAAGAGCGTGTCGGCCTCGACCGGCACACCATTCTCGAGGTCGCGAAAGCCGCCATGGGCGACATGGGCGACCTTGCCGGCGCGAGTGACGACGACGAGGAACCCGGGAAGCTTCCTCTCCGCCACGTACCGGTCGAAGCGACGGCCGACAAGAGCAAGCCTGGCCGGGTCGAGGCCCACATCCGAGGGATCGATCTCGGGAGATATCGCGGACATCACGACCACCTTATGACCTGCGAAGATGGATCCATGACGAACTTGCGCGGACGCGATTTGTTGAAAGTGACGGACCTCACAAGAGAGGAGTTTCTCTACCTCGTCGACCTCGCGGTTCGCCTCCGGGAGGACAAGCAGGCCCGGCGCGAGCGCCAAAGGCTGGCGGGTCTCAACATCGCCCTCATCTTCGAGAAGGCCTCCACTCGCACGATGTGCGCCTTCGAGGTGGGAGCCCACGACCAGGGGGCGCACGTCACCTATCTCGGGCCGAGCGGGTCCCAGATCGGCCACAAGGAGTCGATCAAGGACACCGCTCGCGTGCTCGGCCGGATGTTCGACGGGATCGAGTACCGCGGATCGGCGCACGCCAACGTCGAGGTCCTCGCCAAGTTCGCCGGCGTGCCGGTCTGGAACGGACTCACCGACGAGTGGCACCCCACCCAGATGCTGGCCGACATCCTCACGATGCGCGACCACACCGACCGGCCGCTCGAGGAGGTGGCGTACTGCTACCTCGGCGATGCCCGCAACAACACGGCGAACTCTCTGCTCGTCACCGGCGCCCTCCTAGGCATGGACGTCCGGCTCGCCGCCCCTCAGGCGCTCTGGCCTTCTGCGGATGTCCAGTCGATCGCCCAAGGGCTCGCGTCCGGGTCGGGGGCGCGCCTCACGCTCACCGAGGACGCCGCGCAAGCGGTGCACGGGGCCGACTTCCTCTACACCGACGTCTGGCTCTCGATGGGTGAGCCCGAAGACGAGTGGGACGCACGCATCAACGAGCTTCTCGGGTACCAGGTCAACAGAGCGCTCATGGAGTCGACCGGCAACCCCGATGTGAAGTTCATGCACTGCCTTCCGGCGCTGCACAACACCGAGACCGAAGTCGGCCGTCAGATTTTCGAGAAGCGGGGCATCGCGGCCCTGGAGGTGACCGACGAAGTCTTCGAGTCGAAGGCCTCCATCGTCTTCGACGAAGCCGAGAACAGGCTTCACACCATCAAAGCGTTGATGGTCGCCACCCTGACCGAGGAGTAACCCCGCCCGGCCTTCCGGTCGGCGCCTGCCGCCTGACCTCGGCCGAGAACGACAGCGCGAAAGGAGCCGGAAGATGAGGGTCTGGCCCGGCGGCCCGCTCCCCCTCGGTGCCACCTGGGACGGCGAGGGGGTCAACTTCTCCCTTTTCAGCGAGCATGCCGAAGGAGTCCAGCTGCTGCTGTTCGACGAGGAGACGTCGAGCCGTCCTTCGATCACGATCAGCCTGAGCGAGAAGACCGACAACATATGGCACGCGTACCTGCCCGACGCCCGCCCGGGCGCACTTTACGGATACAGGGTGCAAGGTCCCTACGAGCCCGAGCGGGGACACCGCTTCAACCCGAACAAGCTCCTGATCGACCCTTACGCCAAGGCGGTGAGCGGGCAGATCCGCTGGAGCGACGAGCTCTACGGCTATGTCGTGGGCGACGTGCGAGAGGACCTCTCCTTCGACGCCCGTGACTCCGCGGGAGCCATGCCGAAGAGCGTCGTAGTGGATCCCGCCTTCACTTGGCAGGACGACCACGCCCCCAACACGCCGTGGAACAAGACCGTCATCTACGAGGCCCATGTGCGCGGCTTGACCATGCGGCACCCGTACGTGCCCGAGCACCTGCGCGGGACCTACCTCGGGATCGCCTCGGACCCGATCGTCGACCATCTGCTGGGGCTCGGGGTGACGGCTATCGAGCTGATGCCTGTCCACCAGTTCGTGGCCAATCGCCGTCTGGTCGAGCAGGGCCTGACGAACTACTGGGGCTACAACTCCATCGCCTTCCTCGCCCCTCATGTCGGGTACGCCACCGGCGGGCTCGGCCAACAGGTGAGCGAGTTCAAGTCGATGGTGCGAACGCTGCACCGGGCCGGGCTCGAGGTGATCCTCGACGTCGTCTACAACCACACAGGTGAAGGCGACCATCTCGGGCCCACCTTGTCACTGCGCGGCGTCGACAACTCCCTCTACTACCGGCTCATCTCGAATGACCTCCGTCACTACCTGGACTACACAGGCACGGGCAACAGCCTCAACATCTTGCACCTCGGACTTGTCACTGACAGCCTGCGCTACTGGGTCACCGACATGCACGTGGACGGCTTCCGTTTCGACCTCGCTCCGGTGCTTGCGCGCGGATACGAAGCCAGGCACCCGAGCGCCTTTTTCGAGATCATCCAACAGGACCCGGTGCTTTCGCAGGTCAAGCTCATCGCCGAGCCGTGGGACGCCAGCCCCGACGGCTACCAGTTGGGCCGCTTCCCCACCGGCTGGGCGGAGTGGAATGGCGCCTTTCGCGACTGCGTCCGCCGTTTCTGGCGCGGCGACCAGGGGATGGTTCCCGAGCTGGCTTCGCGCCTCGGCGGCTCCAGCGACATCTACGCAGCGAGCGGCCGGCGCACTTACGCGAGCATCAATTTCGTCACCTGCCATGACGGCTTCACCTTGACCGATCTCGTCTCTTACGAGAACAAGCACAATGAGGCCAACGGCGAGGAGAACCGGGACGGCAGTGACAGCAACTACAGCTCCAATTGGGGCGTCGAAGGCCCGACCGATGCGGTACGGATCCAGCGGGCCCGTGACCGCATGAAGCGCAACATGCTCGCCACCTTGTTCTTCTCCCAGGGCGTGCCGATGCTGCTCGGGGGCGACGAGGTCGGGCGCAGCCAACAGGGCAACAACAATGCCTACTGTCAGGACAACGAGATCAGCTGGTTCGACTGGGACATAGGCGAGACGGGCTGGGACATGTACAACTTCGTGCGGGACCTCATCGAGGTGACGCGGTCGAACCCGATCCTTCGCCGCCGCGCCTTTTTCACCGGCGAGGCCCCCGCGGGCTTGCACACCAAGGACGTCACGTGGATAAGGCCGGACGGCACCGAGATGACCGAAGAGGACTGGGCCGCGACCGACAGACGGAGCATCGGGATGCTCCTGCTCGGGCAAGCCGCCGACGAGATCGACATCCGCGGCCGAACGGCGTTCGGTCACACCTTGCTGTTTCTGTTGAACGCAGGCTGGCGATCGCGCTCTTACGCGCTTCCCCGCTTGGAGCTGCCCGGCCGCTGGGAGGAGGTCCTCAACACTGCCCACCCGGGACCGGGGACGCGCCTTGCGCGCAACGACGTCGTCAACTTGACCTCGCACTCGGTTCTGCTGCTTCGCCACAACGAACGACTCATAGAATGACAAAGGATTCTCTCGGATCGACCCACTCGCGCCCGGCGGCCGTGCGGCTGCGATGCCTCGGTAATGAACAGGTTGTCCACCCCCTGTGACTATTGACATGGCTGAGTCATGTCTTCGCCAAGGCACTTGGAATCGGCCATTCGCGCCCGGGGGTTTCGCCAAGGCCGTTCTCGGGAATGTCCCGAGCCGGATGGCTGTTGTCCCGGATGGCTGTTGTTTCGTCAGAGGGCAGTCAGGACAAAGCGAGGACAGACGTGGGCGCTCAGGCGACTGTACGCGCCGAGGCGCCACCGATGAGATCGAAGGCCTCCCACATCGACGCGTAACGCCCTTGAAGGGCGAGCAGCTCGTCGTGAGTGCCCACCTCCACCACCCGGCCCGAGTCCATCACGGCGATGCGGTCCGCCGTCCTAGCGGTCTGCAGTCGGTGCGCGATCACCACGGTCGTCCTGCCATGCGACACGCGCTGCATGGCGGCGGTCACGCGGGCCTCGGTTGCAAGGTCAAGGTTCGACGTCGCCTCGTCGAGGAGCAGGATCGCAGGATCCACGAGCTCGGCGCGGGCGAGGGCGATCAACTGGCGCTGACCGGCAGACAGCGACCGGCCCCGCTCGGCCAGGACGTGGGCGTAGCCGCCGGGGAGTCCGAGGATGAAATCGTGGGCGCCGACGGACATCGCGGCCGCCTCCACGTCCTCGGCGGAAGCCTCCGGCCGGCCGTAGGCGATGTTGTCACGGACTGTGCCAGTGAAGAGGAACGCCTCCTGGGGCACATAGCCGAGCTGGCAGCGGTACTCGTGCAGGTCCAGCGAGCGCAGGTCCAGGCCGTCGGCCAGCACCTGACCCTCGTCGGGATCGTAGAAACGGGCGAGCAGCTTCATGACCGTCGACTTACCGGCGCCGGTCTCGCCGACCAGCGCCAAGGTCTCGCCGGGGTGGATCTCGAGGTCGACGCCCTTCAGCGCCTGCGGCAAGGGGCGCCGGCGGGCGTCGTCGCTCACGAGGAGCTTTGGGTCGGCGGGACCGCTGCGGGCAGGACCCTCGTCTGACCCGGCTCGCTTGAAGGCCGAGGGGTAGGCGAACCTCACGGCATCGAGGCCCAACTCGCCTCTGAGACGCCCGGGCTCGATCGCATCTAGAGCTTCGGGCGTGAGGGTGTCGAGCGACATGAGATCAGCGATGCGGCGGACGGAGACACGGGTCTGCTGCCAGGAGTCGAAGACCTGGGACAGCTGCTGGATCGGCGCGAAGAACAAGTCGATATAGAGCACGAACGCGATCAGGGCGCCGGTGGTGAGATGGCCGCTGGCAATGAGGCCCGCCCCCACGCCGAGCACGAGGGCGTCGGCGACGTCGCCGAGGAAGGCCACGAACGGGAAGTAGGTGCCAACGAGACGCTGGGCCGCCACCCGGGCCTGCAAGTATTGCTGGCCGAGGTCACGAAATCGCTGCGTGGCGAGATCCTCGTGCACGAACGCCTGCGACTCGCGGACCCCTGACAGGCTCTCCTGGAAATCCGCGTTGACGACGGCAATGCGCTCGCGGGCCTGTTCATAGGTGCGAGCCGCTTTGCGGCGGAACACGACCGTGGCGAAGGCGAGCGGGACGACGACGCTCAAGGTGACAAGGGCGAGGTGCGCGTTCAGCACGAACAGGGCCACGCCGACCCCGACGAAGGTGCACATGGACACGAGAGCGGAGAGGAGCCCGTTCTCTATGAGGGATTCGAACTGGTCGACGTCGGTCGTCATCCGGGTCATGATCCGGCCGGCCATCTCCCGCTCGTAATAGTCGAGCGACAGGCGCTGCAGTTGAGCCCAGATACGGATGCGCAGCGACAACATGATCCGCTGGGCTGTGCGCCCGGTCACGAAGGTCGATCCGATCTCGTCGATCATGTCCGCGAGGGTGATGAAGAGATAGATCGCAGACGCGACCATCACGACGGTCACCGAGCCGGTGGCGACGCCCTTGTCGATGCCCTCTTTCACCAACACGGGCCCGGCGAGGGACGCCAGCGCGTCGAGGGCGACCAGCAAGAGCCCGAGCCCGAGCGGCCGGCGGTACTCACTCAAGAGCTTGCGGAGGCTGAAATGGCGTTGATGGCGGGTCTCGGTCTCGACCTCGACGCGGGGGAAGTCGCGCACCGGCTTGAGGGCGGCGACGCGGGCCAGAAGCTCGGGAGTCGGGGCCAGGTTGAGGCGCCACCCGCCTCCTGTGCGCAGGCCCGGGCCCATGCTCGGCACTCCGAGGCTGCGGTAAGCCGTGGCAGTGGCGGTGCGCGCCTGCGGCGGACGGACGGGAGCAAGAGGGCTGATAGTGGCGAGCAACTCGATGCGATCGCCGACCGCCTTCGCCGCGTCCTCTTCCAGCCCGGAGAGAAGCGAGCGGTAAATGGCGCTCTTGTCGGCGAGCTCCTCGTGCGTGCCAATCTCGACGACCCGGCCCCCGTCCACGACCGCGATCCGATCGGCAAGGTGCAAACTCGAGCGCCGGTGGGCGACGAGCAGCGTCGTACGACCCTGCATGATCTGGCGCAAGGAGGAGTGGATGCGCTCTTCCACCTTGGCGTCGACCGCGCTCGTGGCGTCGTCGAGGATCAAGATGCGCGGGTCGGACAGGATCGCCCGGGCGAGGGCGACGCGCTGGCGCTGGCCACCGGACAGGGTGAGCCCTCTCTCTCCGACGACGGTGTCGTAGCCACGAGGCAGCTCTTCGATGAAATCGTGCGCCTCTGCCGCCCGTGCGGCGGCCTCGATCTGTTCGAATGTGGCGTCCGGTTTGCCATAGGCGATGTTCGCCCTCACGGTGTCGGAGAAGAGGAAGCACTCCTCGAACACGACGCCGATCTGGCGGCGCAACGACGCGAGCGTTACGTGGCGGACGTCGTGCCCGTCGATGCGCACCGCGCCGGCGGTCACGTCATAGAAACGTGGCACCAGGTTCGCCACGGTCGACTTCCCGCTTCCGCTCGGGCCGACGAGGGCCACTGTCTCGCCCGGCGCGATCCGTAGGCTGAGCTCGCTCAGCACCGGAGCGCTGTCTTCATAGGAGAAGTCGACGTTGTCGAAGACGACCTCGCCCACGATCGGCGGCAGCTCGGCGGCACCGGGAGCATCGACGATCGCCGAGGGCATGTCGAGAAGCTGGAAGATGCGCTCTACGCCGGCGCGGGCCTGCTGGCCTATCGTCAGGATCCCTGCCAGCATGCGGGCGGGCGCCACGAGCTGGGTCAGGTAGGTCGAGAAGGCGAGGAAGGTCCCGAGCGAGATCTCGTGGCGGATGGCGAGATAGCCGCCGAGTGCGAGCACGGCAACCTGGCCCAGGCTCGGGACGGCCTCCAACAGGGGCTGGTAGCGCGACTGGAGGCGCACCGCGCGCATCTGGGAGCCGTACAGGTTGGTGGCGGCCTCCACGACACGGTCAAGCTCGCGGCGCTCCTGCGCGTAGGCCTTTACGACGCGCACCCCGTTCACGTCCTCGTCGACGATCTGGGCGACGTCGCCCTCTTTCTGCTGGCCGTCCCAGGTGGCGGGGAAGACCCGCCAGCGCATCCGGTAGGAGATGAACAGCAGGGTCGGGGCCACGAGAACGCTCACGACGGCGAGGAGCGGGGAGAGATAGATCATCACCGCGAGCGACAGGACCAGCATGAGGATGTTGCCGCTCATGATCGGCAGGAAGCTGAGGAGGCCTTGCACGAGCATCGAGTCGGAGTTCGCCCGCGAGACGAGCTGGCCGGTCGGCATGCGGTCGAGGTTGGCGAAGTCGAGCCGTTGCAGGTGCTCCTGCATGGCATTGCGCAGGTCGTACTGGACATCGAGGGCGACGCGGCCGCCGCGGTAGCGGCGGAAGTAGGCACCGACGAAGGTCACGACGCCCAGGCCCAGCAGCGCCACCAGCCAAGGCGCCAGCGGTGAGGTGTGCCTCAGGATCACGTTGTCGACGATCTGGCGCTCGATGAGCGGCACGATCACCTGGGCGACGCTTCCGACGATGGCGCCGGCGAAGGCTATGAGGAGATTGCGCTTGTGCACGAGCACATAACCGCCGAGGCGCCGCACCCAGCCACCGCGTCGTCCGGCCGCCTGGCCCCCGGTCGCCTGCGCCGGTGCCTGTCCGGGTGCGGCCTTGGCGGCGGTCGTCGCCGGCTTCGTGAAGCTCACTTGCGCCGTTCCGCCGCTGCCTGGTCGATCGCCGACCCGAGCGCGACTAGGGCGTCGATCAACTCGTCTCGGCGACCTGTCCGGGCGGCGAGATCCTCAAGAGCCGACGTCATCGCCCGGTGTGCATCCTCGAGCAGCTCCGTGCCCGCCTTGGTGAGGCGAAGCTGGACCGCCCGCTGGTCGCCGGCGACTCCCGAGCGGATCAGCAACCCGCGCGCACAAAGCGCCTCGACCGAAGCGCTCACAGTGGGCTTGCCGAGAGCCAGGCGAGCGGCGACGCGACTGGCGCGCTCGTCACCTGCCGCCACAGCCGCGAGCACGCGGTAGTGGGCGAGGCTCAAGCCGCCCGAGGCCCGCTCCATCACCTTGGACGCTCGCGTGAGGGCCTGGACCGCTTCGACGGTGCGGGGATCGGGCGTGGAGCCTGTCGCGTCGGGAGTGGAGTCGGCCGCGGACTGGGCGGCCGGGCCGCCACCTGGCTGGGCGGCACCGGTAAGCGAAGCCTTTGAGGGCACGGGAGTCAGTCTAGGCAAGGTAGTTCGATGTCCGAACCATCGCCGGGTAAAGGCTACGCGAAACGGGCACCGAGGCGCTTCTTGGGATCGTGAGCGCGAAACGTGTCTCGGTCCTCGCCGCAAGCCTCGTCCTCGCGGGCGTTGGTGGCGCCCTCGCGGGCCTGATCGGAGCATGCGGCTCCAGGCCGATGACCCGGCCCGGGTCACCAGAGGCTCCGTTTCGGTTGACCTCGAGCGCGCATCCGAGGTCCCCATCACGGAGCCAACTCGCACGCAGTGACGCGGCTCTGCTGCTCACCTTCATCCGGCTCCCGCCGGGGTCCGAGCGGGTCGCGCGCGAGCCGAGTGGTGACGCCGGCCTCTTGAGCTCACCCGGTGAGACCATCAGCGGGAACATCGTCGACCTGCACCGTTTCTACGTGGTGGCGGAGGACCCGACGCACGTGGACGCCTTCGTCATGAGCCACCGGCCGCAGGGGTCCACCAGGGCCGGATACGGCACGGGCGGTGTCTACGGCGACACCGACCGGTGGTTCGTCTCCTACAGCTGGCCTCCCGTAAAGACGCTCCTCGACAACCGAGTCCTGGTCATCTCCATCGCGGCGCTGACCGACGACCGCAGCGGGGTCCGCGTGGACGCCGAGGTGACCTGGCTGCCGGCAAAGCCGGCCGGCGACATCATCCCGACGGGCGCCAAGGTGCTCACCCCGTCCTCTCGGCGGGTCTGAACCCCGGCGAGACCGGGCACGCGCCGGTCACGACGACCGATCCGGAGAAGATCGAGGCGATCCGGGACTTCATAAACCGCCTCGGGGTGTTCCCGCCGGGCGCCTGGCACTGCCCGGCGGACTTCGGCCAAGACCTCACGATCAGCTTCGCCACGAGCCCGGCCGCGACGCCCTTCGACGTGGTCGTGGCGGGCACCTCGGGCTGCGAGGGCGTCCAGGTGCAGCACCTCGGCCGGACCGTGCAGCCCGAACTGTGGGGCCTCGAGCCTCCCATCGTGCCCTTCGTCGAAGGCGAGCTCGGCTTCTCCTGAGGAGCCGGCGCGGCCGGTCTGCGCCCCGTTACGATCCACTGATCGGCGCCGGAGCCGAGTCTCGAAAAGGGGGATCGCCGGTGAGCATCGGGAGCACGGGCCGAGAGAGAGCTGGCGCCCTTGGTGGCACCTCGGCGGGGCGATGGCCGTCGCTGCCGGTCGCGGAGTGGGCGCCGACTCGTGACACCCTGCAGCTGTGGACCCAGATCGTCGGCAAGGTCCGCATGGTCAACACGCCCCTCGTCAACCACTGGTGGAACGTGCCTCTCTATGTCACCGTCCGTGGACTGACGACGTCTCTCATCCCCCACCCGCACGGGCCGAACTTCCAGATCGACTTCGACCTGCGGGACCATCAGCTGCAGGTCGTGACCGACGCCGGCGAGACTCGCTCCTTCCCCCTCGAGTCGCGCCCGGTCGCCGAGTTCTACGCCGAGCTCATGGCCCGCCTCGACGAGCTCGGCGTAGGCACGCAGATCTGGCCCATGCCGGTCGAGATCGAGGGCGCCATCGCCTTTTCAAACGACCGGTTGCACGCGAGCTATGACCCCGATCAGGCGCACCGTTTCTGGCTGCTCCTGGTCCAGTCCCAAAGGGTGTTCCAGGTCTTCCGCGGTCGCTTCGAGGGAAAGGTGAGCCCGATCCATCTCTTCTGGGGGGCCCTGGACCTCGCCGTCACGCGCTTTTCGGGGCGACCGGCCCCGGCGCACCCGGGAGGGGCGCCCAACTGCGGGCCCGAGGTCATGCTCGAGGCCTATTCCCACGAGGTGAGCAGCTGTGGCTACTGGCCGGGCGGGCAAGGAGAGGGTTACTTCTACTCCTATGCCTACCCTGAACCGCCCGGGTACCGCGAAGTCGCGGTCAAGCCCGGCGAGGCGTCGTTCAGCGGCGAGCTGGGTGAGTTCCTGCTTCCCTACGAGGCCGTGCGCACCGCGGCCGATCCCGATGCGCTCCTGCTCGATTTCCTCCAGTCGACCTACGAGGCCGCCGCCGACTGCGCCCGGTGGGACCGGCAGGCACTCGAGCGGGAGGTATCACATCGGTGAGTTGTTCTTGCACCTCGATGACGAAAAGAGGGGGGACCGATGGCGACGCAATGCACGCACCTTGACACGGTCGAGGACGTGGAGCCCTCGAGCTGGGGCTGTGAGGACTGCCTGCGAACGGGCGGCCAATGGGTGCACCTCCGCCTGTGCATGCGCTGCGGTCATGTCGGTTGTTGTGACAACTCCCCGGGCCGACACGCCACCGCCCACTGGCACGAGCACCCGGACCACCCGCTCATTCGCTCCTTCGAGCCCGGTGAGGACTGGTGGTGGTGCTACCTCGATGAGCTCTTCTTCGAGGTAGAGGGCGCGCCGCCGTCCCCTTCCCATCCCTGAGCGCAGCACCTGTTCACCCCGGTGCCGCTCACCCGGTCTCAGCTCCGATCGGGGCGGGCCGGCAGCTCGACGTCGCCTGCCTGGCGGTGGGGCAGCACCTTTGCGGGGACGGTCCCGAGCCTTCCGGCCTGGTAGTCCTCGAAGGCCTGGACGATCTCGGCCCTGGTGTTCATGACAAACGGGCCGTAGTGCACCACAGGCTCGCCGATCGGTTGGCCACCGAGCAGCAGCACCTCGAAGTTCCCACCGGGACCCTGGATCCTGTCCGCGGTCAGTGTGAGCGCCTCCCCGGGTCCGTAGACGGCGAGTAGACCCAAGTGGAGCGGGCGGCGTTCGCCGCCGACGCTTCCGTTTCCGGCCAGGGCATAGGCAAGAGCGTTGAAATCGGCCCGCCAGGGCAGGCGAACGCGGGCACCCGGGCTGATGGTGGCATGCACCATGACGATCGGCGTGAACGTGGAGCCGGGACCCACCTGGCCGCCGAGGTCACCAGCGATAAGCCGCAGGCGCGCGCCCCCGTCGGTCGTCGTGAGCAGCGCTGCCTCGCGCCCGCGAATGTCCTGATAACGAGGGGGGTTCCACTTGTTGGCGCTCGGGAGGTTGACCCAGAGCTGGATCCCGTGAAGCAAGCCGCCGCTTATGACGAGCTCCTCCAGCGGCGCTTCGATGTGCAGGATCCCAGCACCGGCGGTCATCCACTGGGTGTCGCCGTTGGTGATCCGGCCTCCGCCACCGTTCGAGTCCTGGTGGTCGAAAGTGCCGTCGATGATGCAGGTGACGGTCTCGAAACCGCGTGCCGGCAGGCCCCGGGAAGCAGCCGCCGCCGAGCAGAGAGCGGCACGACTGCTGGCCCGTTGCGAAGGAGCCGCCACGCCCCCGGTGGAGGCCATCACCGCCCGCGTGCGTCTCACGCCGGGCGAGCTCGAGATAGCCGTGCAGGCCGCCGCGGGGCGAACCAACAGGCAGATCGCCGATCAAGTGCATCTCTCGGTCCGAACCGTCGAGAGCCACCTGCAACGCGCCTACGAGAAGCTCGGAGTCTCCCGATGCCAGGACCTGGCCGATGCACTGCGTGACCAGCCGACTGCCTGACGGTAAGGGCGCGAGAACCCGCTAGGAAGAAATCCATGGACAGGACGCGAAGCTCGCCTCCCTAGACTGCGGTGAAGTGGGGACCGAAGCAGGGGGGAAAATGAGCAACCCTCAGCCTGGTGTACTCCGCATGGCTCTGCAGGAGTACCTCAGCGGTGGCGATCTCGAACCCGCAGTACGCCCCGAGGTTGCGGCCTCATGGCATCGGTCGCTGACATCCGATCTCTCGCCCGACCGGCTCGAAGTGCCGTATGACCCTGAGTCAGGCGACAACGGTCGCCTCCTGCAGGCCGCTCGGCCCGTCCTCGAACGGATGGCCGAGGACCTCGCATCCGTCTCGATGAGTGTTGTTCTCGCCGACCCGAGCGGACGCATACTCGACCGCTCAGTCGCAGACGCCAAGCTGCGCGGACAGCTGGACAGCGTCAACTTGGCGCCCGGATTTCGCTACAGCGAGGATGATGTAGGCACCAATGCTCTGGGAATTTCCCTCCTAAAGAGCATGCCGGTCATCATTGCAGGCGACGAGCACTTTGTAGACGCCCTCACCCTGATGACCTGCGCCGCAGCGCCGATTGTAGATCCGGCCACCGATGTGGTCCTCGGGGCCGTCGATCTGACCGGTCCCAAGGGGGCGTCGGACGCCTTGATGCTTGCCCTCGCCAGGCAGGCGGCTCGCAGCATCGCAGAACGGATGCTCGACAAAGCCACGGTTGCCGACCGTGCGCTCCTGGAGTATTTCCTGCACGAGCGACGAAGGGCACGCGGGCCGATCGTGGCGATCAACGAGCGGGAGATGATCACCAATGCGGCCGCCGCGCGGATCGTAGGCCAAAGCGATCACGGCCCTCTCTGGCAATGGGCCAGCGAAGCACTTTCGGCAAGCAGTTCGCAGATCCGAGACCTGGAGCTCAGCTCCTCCACGTTCTCGGCACGCTGCCAGCCCGTGCACTCGGGCAGTGAGCTCGTCGGCGGAATAATCCGTTTCTCTCGACGGGATCAGCACCCAGCAAGCAAGACCAGGCGCGCCCGATCCTCTGGCCGGATGGCGATCGGATGGTCAAGCCTGCGCGAGTCAGAGCTCGGGATCGCCCGACTCGTCGCCGAGGGTCTGACCAATCGTGAGATCGCTTCCCGCTTGTTCGTGTCCGCCCACACGGTGGACTTCCATCTCCGCCAGATCTACCGCAAGCTCGGCATCTCGTCACGTGTCGAGCTCACCAGGCGAATCATCGACAGCAAACACGGTGTTGATCTGACGTAAATGCCGTCGTCCTCCCCGATTGAAGTCCGCTCGGGTGGCGCCAGGCTCTCAGCCGAACAGCGATGAAGACTTCGGCTGTCACTGAGCGCAGTTACGCTAGGCGCCTATAACAGCGGTGTCGACGAGGTACTCGGCAACGGACGAGACTTGCGATTCGTGTCGACCGAGCATGGTTCTCAACAACTCGTTGGTCCCATCATCTTGACTCGTCGTGGTCGCCGCGATCGCGTCCTGAATTCTCCCGATGATCAGCTCGTGTGCCTCCACAAGCCGCGACAGCATCACGGCAACCTGCTGTCCGCCCTTCGGCGGACCGGCCGTCACGGCCAACTCTGGGACCGGGAGAGGCCCCGTCGCGACACCTCCGAGCGCCTGCACCCGCTCGACGATGAGGTCGATCAACTCGCGCTGCTCATCGCTGTGCTTGTCGAGGAGGAGCTGCAGCTCACGCGAGGGATGATCGTTCAGCACCCGGAGATAGGTCTCGTAGTGGTCGTGGAGGATCATCGAGTCGGCAAGTAGTTGGTTGAGCAGTTCGCAGCTCAAAGCGCGCATCGCTCGCCGCTGCGATCGGGAGGAGCTACGGCGTGCCTTGGTCTCGAACCTGAAAGCCCTTTTAGGAAGCGGGGGTTGGCTTCTGGCTCCGGGGATCCCTGAGGTCGCTGGTGAATGCATGCGGTCGCGCTTCGTATCGAGGTCCATGGAGGACTCCTTCGTTGGTCATGACGCCCGGGGAGGGGTCCAGTCACTTGGAATGCTCCTAGTGTGCGCTCACGAGCTCCCGACAACCCCACGCGACCACGTAAGGAAAGGTCCGCGAACAGAGATGCGCCCAATGTCCGCGCCGTAGCTCCAGGTCGTCACTCACGGCCTGCGCCTGCCAGACGGCCGACCAGCGTTCGCGTATGCTCTCCGGCACGGGTTGCGCGTAGCAATTATGGACAGAGCATGGAGAATTGTCCCTCGTTGAAGCGCAAAAGCCCTGGTGGAGAGGTGCGAGAGCGGCCGAATCGGACTCACTGCTAATGAGTTGACCTGGGAGACCGGGTCCGAGGGTTCAAATCCCTCCCTCTCCGCGTTGTCGTAATTACAACGTTCTCCCTGTTAGCGGACAGTTTCCATGTCCGTTCGTACACGCAGTAAGTGATTCACGTTCGAACCCGAGACGGAAGCGATTCCACACCCATCAGGAAAGGCTGCACCGACGCTCGGCCCAGCGGTTCCACCGTTGTTCCCCGCAAAAGCTTGCGCTGTGTGACACCAGAGCCATCGTTCCGGGCGCCGGCAGCCTCGCGGGCATCGGGTTTTCTGCGTGGATGTTCTGGGGCGGTCCCGATGGCCTATAGGCGGGCTATACAGGGCGTCGAGATGTCCTTGCGGGGCCGCAGGTGGATGGCCTCGGATGCTCGATGGCGCAGCTCGCTATGGCCCGGGGAAGACCCGTCGGAGCACGTCGAGGACGAGACCTTCATCATTGTGGGGGGTGTGTTGGGGGTCGAGGCGTCCGTAGACGAGTCGGGCCAAGGCTTCGGCGGTGAGCTCGATGTCGGCGGCCGCCTCCACCGTCGTAGGGGAGAATGTCACCGACTCTGGGGTGAGCGCGATGGTGAAGCCGCGTGGGGGCTCGGTGGTGGCGACGGTGATTGTCGTGGTGTCGCCAGTTGGTTTGGCGGTGTAGCGGGCGATCAGCTCGAGGTTGTCGACGACCAGCGCCGCGACCTGCTCGGGGATGGTGGCGGCGGGATCGACGGCTACCTCGATGTCCCAGGCGTGGAAGGCGTGTTCGTTGAGACGCATCCCTACGAAGGCGTCGAAACCGAGGCTCATCGGGCCCATGTCCAAGCTGAAGGCCTCACGTTCGTCGGCGGTAACGCTGTCGATGCCGGCCAGAAGGGCGGCGTCCGCGGTGAGGGCGTCGTCGCGCTGGGCGGTCGGTGTCTTGGCGTTCCAGGTGTCCCAGACTCCGGGAGCGAAGTCGTCGGGGGTGTCCAGGCCGGCGAGGACGTCGTCGAGTCGTCGGTTCATGATGACCGCGCCGGAGCCGATGTGGGAGAACACGTCGGCGATACTCCATTCGCTCGGGTACGCCGGGCGGGTCAGGTCAGCGTCGCTCATAGTCGACACGAGGTCTCGGAGCCGGGCGACGGAGGATCGCAGGACTTCGACGTGTGCGTCAGCCATTGGTTACGACTCGGACGGGGGTGAAGGCGGCGACGACTCGCTCGCTGCCGGGGGCGTCGAGCACTTCGACCGGGGTGTTGTAGCGGGCGGCGAACTTGGGGAGCAGCGCCTTGTCAGGGTCGGGAGCGAGCTCGACGGTGGCGCGGATCTCCACGGTCCTGAACGGGTTGGCCGGGTCGACGATGAACAGAGTGGCCCTCGGGTTGCGGGTGAGGTTGCGGTACTTCTGCCGGTCGGTGGTGATGGATCCTTTCAGTACCCCGTCGTCGTCGATGAGGAACCACACGGCGGTCGACTGAGGCTGGCCGTCAGCTCCGACGGTGGTGAGAACGGCGGTGTTGGGCGCCTCGAGGAGGTCGGCGTGGCTGGCGGGGATGTCGATTTTCTCGGTCATGACCTGTCCAGCATATCGGAAGTGGGGAATATTCCCCAGTTCGGCTAGGTTGGCCCACCCGTGGAACTTCGAGCCGACGCTGCCCGCAACCGTGCTGCGATAGTCGAGGCCGCCCGGGAGGTGTTCGCCGAGGAGGGTCTGGACGCCCCGTTGGATGAGATAGCCCACCGGGCCGGGACGGGCAATGCCACCCTCTACCGGCGCTTTCCGAGCCGCGGGGACCTGGTGTCGGCCGTTTTTGCCGAGCGGATGGCCGAGCACCTCGCCGCCGTCCAGGCCGGCCTCGCCGATCCCGACCCCTGGCATGGTTTCGCCTCCTATGTGCAGACTGTGGCCGCCATGCAGTCCCGGGATCGGGGGATAGCCGACCTGGTCACCATGGACGTGTCGAGTGCCCCGGAGATTGAACGGCTCCGCTCTCAAGCGTTCGACGGTCTGGTCCGCCTGGTGGAGCGGGCCCGCTCCGCCGGTGTCCTGCGGGCCGATTTCACCACCCAGGACGTCGTCGTGCTCCTCATGGCCAACGCCGGGCTGGTCGAACGAGCCCTTGGCATCACGGCGGAGGCGTCGGCCCGGCTCGTGCACGTCCTGCTCGACGGGTTCCGCTCGACCGCCGCCACCGACGGACCGAGCGCCCCCAGCCCGGGTCGGATGCGCCTGGCCATGCGACGCAACGGCGAACGCCGCCTCGGCGCCACCCGAATGAGGCGGTGACCATGCAGTTCAGCACCTTCTCGCTCCGCCAGGTCCGGGTGCAGCCCTGCTACCGCAAGCCTGGAGCGCACTGACGGGGTCGTTGGTGGCGCGGCACCGGCCGGCCGCTTCGGTGCAGACCTGTCCCGCTCTTTTCTTCGCCTAGCCAAGGAGCACCTCACATGAACTTCGAGCTCGGTGTCTACTCTTTCGGCAACACCCCCCGCACCGCCGACGGCGGCCATGGCCCCACTGCGCAGGCGATGCGTGACGTGCTCGAAGCCGTGCATGTCGCCGAAGAGGTCGGCCTAGATTTCTTCGGCTTCGGTGAGCACCACACGCAGTCGATGCCACTGTCGTCGCCGACAGCCCTGGTCAACGCCGCCGCCGCATCCACCCGCCGAATCGGGCTCGGCACCGCCGTGACGGTGCTGTCCACCGACGAACCGATCCGGGTGTTCCAGCAGCTCGCCACCGCGGCGGCGATCGCGCCCGGCCGGATCGAGGTCGTAGCCGGCCGGGGATCGTCCGCCATCACCTTTCCGATCTTCGATCTCGACGAGCGCGACTACGACATGCTCTACAGCTCCAAGCTCGACCTGCTCCTCGAGCTCAACCGCCACGACCGTGTCAGCTGGGCCGGCCGGCACCGGCGCCGACCCCTCGAGGACACACTCGTCGTACCCCGACCCGAGCAGCCGCTGCGAATCTGGCTCGGCACCGGGGGCAGCCGCGGATCGGTACTGCGGGCTGTCGAGCTAGGTCTGCCGATGTTCTTAGGCATCCTCGGCGGCACCCCCGAGCACTGGGCCCAGTACGGCCGCGCCTACCGCCAAGCATGGGCCGCGGTCGGTTACCCCGCCGACACGGCCGACATCGCCGTGGCGGTCCACGGCTTCGTCGCCGACAATGACCGCCATGCCAAAGCCACCTACCTCGACCACGAACTGCGCATGTTCCAGGCCGGCATGGCCGAGATAGGACGCAGTGGCCCGCCCCCGTCGGGCCGAGACGGCGACTACGAGCCGGGCGGAATGGTGTTCGCCGGTGGGACCAACGAGATCGCCGACCGCATCCTGAACCTGCACCACCTGCTCGGCCACACCCGCCAGATCCTGCAGATGGACGTCGGCGGCATGCCCCAAGCCACCTTCCTCAAAAGCATCGAACTGCTCGGAACCGAAGTCCTCCCCCAGATCCGCAAAGAGCTCGCTCCTCCCACGCCGGCCTCCGCCGTGGGAGGAGCGACGACCGTATCGCCGGCCTAGCCCGCGTACCCACCGCCCACCTACTCCCTCGCCGATACCCCCCCAGGCCTTCAGCGACTTCGCCGCCGGCACTCTCGGCAAGCTCGCCATCACGACCAACTGAACCAACCCCGAGGAGAAACCATGACCACCATCGCTGACATCCAGTCGCTTGTTCGCGACAGCCAGGGCACATGGACGCTCGACCCGGCCGGATCATCCGCCGAGTTCCACGTCAAGCACTTCTGGGGTGCCATAACCGTCCACGGCCGGTTCGAGCGCCTCGCGGGCGAAGGGACCGTCGCCCAAGACGGCACCCTTACCGGCGCCATCCGCCTCGACGCCGCCTCGCTCAACACCAAGCAGAAGAAGCGTGACCAGCACCTGTGCTCCGCAGACTTCTTCGACGTCGACCACCACCCCACCGTCACCATCACCGTCGAACGGCTCACACCAGATGCCACCGGGCGCCTCGCCAGCCAGATACGCCTCGAGGCCGCTGGGCAAAGCCAAACCATCAGCCCCACCATCGAAGTCGCGCAAGTCCAGCCCGACGCGGTCACCCTGCGCGGCAAGGTCACCGTCGACCGCGCCGCCTTCGGGATGACCTGGAGCCCCCTCGGCATGGCCGCCCGCCAAGCCCGCGGCATCATCACCGCTCGATTCACCCGGGCCTAACCGCAGCCCCGCTCCCACACCGCCCTGCACTCGTAGGCAACCGAGACCATCGCCTATGTCCGGCCCCGGCGGCCACCCAGCTCCGGCCTCGCAGGGCTCTTCTCGAAGCCCCTGGGCGGAGCACCCCTAGGCCGGTTACGAGAATGGCAACCCGGGACCGGTCGTGGGGGGACGCCGAGTCGGCAGGTGCGGACTCGGGACCGATCAGCGTCGCGAAAGGAAGCATTAATCAAGCCAGGGAGCGCCCCTCGAACGGATCGGGTTTGCAAGCCCCGCGAGTCACCCACCTCCTGGAGGCGAACTCACAATTCCGGGAATCGCGCAGCTACGCTCATCAAAGGAGGTTCTTGATCAGCCGTCTCACCTGATCCCAGGCGTTCTGGTTCAAACGTTGTCCCACTCTCTCCGCGTTGTCGTAATCACAACGCGTTCTCCCTTATCAGCGGGCAGTTCCGTGTCCGTTCGTCCAGGCAGTAGATGATCCAGGTTCGAACCCGACACTGGAGCGATTCCACGCCTACCAGGGACTGCTGCACAACCGCTCGGCCCAGCGGTTCCACCTTTGTGTTCGCCGCCAAGGGCGGCGCGCTGCGACGACAGAACCGTCTGATTGAGAATGCGACGATCGGATCGGCCGCCGCGTGCCATGGAGCAGTGAACAGACCATCAATATGCTCCCAGCCAATCGACGGCAAAGTGTGAGGTCGGGATCTCAGCGCTTATGAGGTCGGCGTGTTTTGGCCGGGCCGAACGATCCCCTTCTCGTAGGCGTAGACAGCGATCTGGACGCGGTCGCGCAAATCGAGCTTCGTGAGAATCCGCGCGACGTGGCTCTTAACGGTGGCCTGGCTGAGGAAGAGCCGGTCGGCGATCTCGGCGTTCGACTGCCCCCGGGCTACCAACCGAACGACGTCGAGCTCGCGTTCGCTTAGGTTCTCGGTTATGCCTGCGGCAGGGGTTCCGGGGGCGGGACCACGACAGAAGTCCTCGATCAGGCGGCGTGTGATGGCGGGAGCAAGGAGGCTCTCGCCAGCCGCGATGACGCGCACGGCACCGGTTAGCTGCTCACGGCTCGCGTCCTTCAACAGGAATCCGCTCGCGCCAGCCTTCAGCGCGTGGTAGACGTACTCGTCCAGGTTGAAGGTGGTGAGCATAAGGACACGCGCTCGCGACCCACCCTGGACGAGCCGGCTCGTGGCCTCGATGCCGTTCATCTGAGGCATGCGGACGTCCATAAGAATCACGTCGGGGTCCAAAAGGCGAGCTTGGGCGAGCACCTCGTTGCCGTCGCCCGCTTCGCCAGCGACGGTCAGATCCGGCTCGGCCTCCAACATCATTCGCAGGCCCTCACGGACAAGCTCTTGGTCATCGGCGATCAACACGCTGGTCACGGGGACGCGTTGCCTAGCAGCAAGCCGTCACGCAACGGCAGCCGAGCCTGCACGGCGAAGCCGCCGTTAGGTCGTGGCCCGGCACAGAACTCACCCCCGAAGATCGCCACCCGCTCGCGCATTCCGACCAGCC
>JBEKBT010000034.1:0-28121 GCA_050015255.1 Acidimicrobiales bacterium | reverse complement strand
CTTTTCACCACCTTGCCGGGTCCGCTCGATCCCACCGGCACGCCGATCCCCCCAGCGACCTATGTGAGTTTGCACACGGCGCTCGGAGACCCCAAACTCCTCCCGCCACTGCCGGCTGCAGGTTCGCCCGGCGCGAACGTGCCGACGGCCTTGTACGACCTCTACCGCGCGACGGCGCGTTTCGTGAGCCCTGACGGGGACACAATCCAGTTCGAGACCGGTCTCACAGCCGGCGATGCCAGCTCGACGGCGGCATTGAACGCGGTGCCGGCCATCCGTGCTGCTCTCACAACGGTGCAGCGCAATATCGGCGCGACCGCGAGCGGGGTCGCCGGCGAAGCCCCGGCACTCTATGACGTGAGCTCGATCTCCGACAGCGACCTGTTCCACATCGTCCCGATCGCGATCATTGCCATCGGGCTTTTGTTGGCGCTCGTCCTGCGGAGCCTGATTGCTCCGCTCTATCTCATCGCGAGCGTGATGCTGTCCTACCTGGCGGCGCTCGGCCTCTCATCGATCGTGTTCATCGAGCTGGCACACAGCGGCGGGCTCACGTTCCTCTTACCTTTCCTGATGTTCATCTTCCTCTTAGCCCTCGGCGAGGACTACAACATCCTCGTCATGACTCGCATCCGGGAGGAGGCGCACGAACGCCGGCTTCGCGACGCCGTCGTGACCGCGGTCGGCGCGTCGGGCCCGACTATCACCTCGGCGGGGCTCGTCCTGGCGGGGACGTTCCTCGTGCTCGCGATCACCGCGGGCGGCCAACCGGGAGGTAGCCAGATTCGCGACATCGGTCTCGGCCTGGCGCTGGGGATCTTGATGGATACGTTTCTCGTGCGGAGCCTGCTCGTCCCCTCGACGGTGTCGTTGCTAGGTCGTTGGAACTGGTGGCCAGGCAAGCTGACGGAAATGGACTCGGTCTTGGCACGGGCTTCAACCGAGGCAGATCCGGGCGCCGGTAGGTCTGCCAGCTCGCTCGGGCCCACGGGCATTCCGACGCCAGCCCCGACACTGGAGTAGCGGCCACCGCTCGTCCCGATACAGGGCAAGCCCGATGCAGGGCAAGCCCGATGCAGGGCAAGCCCGATGCAGGGCAAGCCCGATGCTGCTCATCGGCCCGGCAATACTGGGGCCGGTGGGCGACAACCAGGAGGGCGATGGTCCCTCGAAGGTGAATGTCCGCGCCCTCTTGGTGTTCGTGAGCGTTCTCGTGCTCGTGGACACTGTCTTCTTCACGGCCCTGACGCCACTGTTGCCGCACTATGTGCATAGCCTCGGGCTGTCCAAGGCCGCCGCAGGGATCCTCGTGGCGGCGTATCCCTTGGGCACCTTGGCCGGCGCTCTTCCCAGTGGCGTCGTCGCGAGCCGGCTCGGCGTCCGCCGGGCTGTGGTTCTCGGGCTGTGCCTGATGAGCGGGGCCACGCTCGTGTTCGGCTTTGGGACCTCGATCGTGGTGCTCGACTCGGCACGCCTCGCCCAGGGCCTGGGAGGCGCCTGCACCTGGTCCGGCGGGCTGGCCTGGCTTGCTGCCGGCACGCCCGCCGACAGGCGTGGCAGAGCACTCGGAGTGGCACTTGGAGCAGCGGTCGCAGGAGCGCTGTTGGGTCCTGTCATCGGCGCCGTTGCGAGCGGGGTCGGGACCGCGCCGGCGTTCGCGGCCGCGACATTCGCCGGGCTCTGCCTGGCGGTGGCGAGCCTCCGTGTGGGCACGCCGCTCGGTGGTGAGTCCCAGAGCCTCCGCAGTGCCGTGCGTGCCCTTGGCGACCTGGGCGTTTCCGGCGGGATGTGGCTGACCTGCCTCGCCGGGCTCGCGTTCGGCGTCATCGACGTCCTCACCCCGCTGCGCCTCAGCGCTCTCGGCGCCAGCGCCGCTGTCATCGCGGGGGCGTTTCTCGGCGCGGCCGCGCTGGAAGCGGTACTAGCGCCCTTGGTGGGCCGGCTCGCCGACAAACGGGGGAGGCTGGTGCCAGTCAAGCTGTCGCTGCTCGTGGCCATCGCAGTCAGCGTTCTCCTTCCGCTGCTGCGTCCCGCCGGAGTCCTCGTGGCTCTCATCGTCGTGGGGCTGCCCTCCTACGGCACCTTGTTCGTGCCCGCCTCGGCGATGATCAGCGACGGTTCGGACCGGCTGAAGCTTCACCAAGGTCTTGGTTTCGGCCTGTCCAATCTCGCCTGGGCCGGCGGCCAGGCGGTCGCGGCGGCTTCGAGCGGAGCGATTGCCCAGGCAACGGGTGACACGGTGCCCTACCTGGTGCTGGCCGCCGCTATTGGGGCGACGTTCTTGGCGACACGACCACAGGGGCGTCGGCTCCTGGCCCGGAGCAGGACCGACTCGTAGCGTCCGCGCGGCTAGGCCCGGTCGGGAAGGGTCGAGGCCACGCCGCAACCGGTCGTGGCGAACAGGGTCACGCCGTTGCGAGACGTCCTTTTCGACTGGTACATCGCAGAGTCGGCCTGGGCCAGGAAGGCGTCGGCGTCGAGCGCCTCTGCGGTCCACGCAACGCCGACGCTTGTCCGCAGCTCTACTAGCGCCGTCCCGACATCGATCACGGCCGTGGTCGCCGCCGCGACGCGCTCGGCGACCTTGATGGCCTGCGCCGAGCTCGGCACACGTGGGCAGATCACGATGAACTCGTCACCGCCGACGCGACCCACGGCGTCGCCTTTGCGCGCCGCCTCGCGAAGGCGCTCGGCGGTCTCAGCCAGGAGACGGTCGCCAGCTGCGTGACCGAACCGGTCGTTCACGGATTTGAAATTGTCGAGGTCGATGTAGATGAGGGCGTTTCCCTCACCGGGCGCCAACGGTCCAGCGGTCGTGCGTTCGAGGAGCTCGAGCGAGGCGTCTCGGTTCAAACACGACGTGAGCTTGTCGACCGATGCTCTTATCTCGAGCTCGCGGCGAAGCTGAACACTGTCGGTCACATCGCTCAGACATCCGGCTGCACCGGCCACGACGCCGGCCGCGTCGGTGAGCGCGCGCAGGCTGAGATCACAGACCCGCTCCGCACCGGGGACGACCCGCCTGCCCGGAGCTGAGACGTGGAACCGAATCTCCACGCCGTCTACCGGTTGGCCGGCGAGCACATCGGCGAGCGCCGCCTCGAACACCGGCCTGTCTGCGGCGACGACGGATGACATCAGAGCCTCCACAGTGTTGGCCGACAAGTCGCCCACTATCGACTGCACGCGGTCGTTGGTGAACGCGACGTGACCGGCCATATCGACCTCGAACAGACCGACCGGCACTGATTCGGACAACCTGCTCAGCAGTTGCTCGCGAGACAGCAGCCTCGATATCTCCGCTTCGGCCTGTTTTTGTGCCGTGATGTCGCGAACGAGGAGGCAGATCCTCCTCGGCGAACCCTCCGGCCCGGCGATCGGAGCGACCCTGCCCTGAAACCACCGCAGGCCTGCGGGGACCTCGAGGCAGTAGTCCCAGATCTGGGGACGCCCCGTATCGAGGACGCTCCTGGTGATCTCTTTCAACCTGAGCCCCATCTCCTTGCCGATCACCTCAGCATGGGTGCGGCCGAGCAGCTGGTTGCGAGGCGCCACCAGCAAAGCGTCGTTGGCGGTCCAGATCCCGAGGTAGGTGCCGTCCTCGTCCAGCTCGAACACGAGGTCGTCGAGGGAAGAAAGAAGCGCCTGAAGGCGGGCCTCACTTTCCTGCAGAGCTTCGGTGGGCTCTTGAGGTTCGCAGATATCGATCACCTCGTCATGCCAGAGCTAGGGAGCGCTAAGAGCTCGCCGAACAATAACCCGCGCAGAACGCGAGCTAGCGAATTACCGGCTCGGCGTTCACGAGGTGACCCCCGCTCCCGCCTTGGGCCAGCCCGGCCCTTAGGACATTGCGAGCCGCGTTGACGTCCGCGTGCTCGCTGAAGCCACAAGACACACAGACGAACTTGTGTCCGTCACGGTTCTCGGCCGCCACATGACCGCAGTCAGAGCACCGCTGGCTCATGTGCCGGGGGTTCACGGCGATGACTCTCCTACCAGCTTCTTCCGCTTTGTAGGTGATCATGGCGATGAGCCTTGCCCAGGAAGAGTCCATGATGGCGTCGTTCAAGGCCGACTTGGCGGCGACGTTGCCACCGGGGCTCTCGAGTGTCCCTTTCGCCGCGCGTGACTACGAGTGTCGCCTTGCCGTGCACGCACAGCATACGGCGATCCGGTCTCCCGGCGGAGCTTCGCCGGAACGGCGAGGCCGCCGAAGCCTCGAGGTCTCGGGTGCGGAGGGCCCTCCGGGTCACGCGCGGGGCCGATCGGCCTTTGCGCGGGCACCTCGGTACGGCCGTGGCGACCAGGTGGCGACTGGCTCAGGTGTTCTGCGGGAAACCGAGGTTGATGCCGCCGTGGCTCGGGTCCAGCCATCGGCTGGTCACCACCTTGCCACGGGTGAAGAAGTGGACACCCTCGGTCCCGTGCGCGTGACTGTCGCCGAACAGCGAGCTCTTCCAGCCGCCAAAGGAGTAGTAGGAGACCGGAACGGGGATCGGGACGTTCACTCCTACCATGCCGACCTCGACCTCGTTCTGGAACCGGCGCGCCGCCCCCCCATCGTTGGTGAAGATGGCGGTGCCGTTTCCCCAGGGATTGGAGTTGACGAGCTCCAGGGCGGCGTCATAGGTGGGCACCCGCACGACCGAGAGCACCGGGCCGAAGATCTCGTCGGTGTAGAGCGACATCTGGGGCGTCACCTTGTCGAACAGCGTCGGCCCGAGCCAGAAGCCGCCTGAGTCCCCGTCCGGATTGGTCTTGCGGCCGTCGACGACGAGCTGCGCGCCCTCGAGGACGCCCGAGTCCAGGTAAGACGCCACCTTGTCGCGGTGCGCCCTTGTCACGAGCGGGCCCATGTCGGAACCGGAATGGCCGGCTCCGACTTTCAGCTTCGACATCCGGTCGCAGATCTTGGAGATGAGCTCGTCGGCGACAGGCTCGACCGCAACCAGCACGGAGATGGCCATGCAGCGCTCGCCGGCAGACCCGAAGCCGGCGTTGACCGCCGAGTCGGCGGCGATGTCCAGGTCCGCGTCGGGGAGCACCACCATGTGGTTCTTGGCGCCCCCCAGTGCCTGCACGCGCTTGCCGTGGCGGGTCCCGTTCTCGTAGACGTAGCGGGCGATCGGCGTCGAGCCGACGAACGAGACGGCCTTTATGTCCGGATGCTCCAAGAGCCGGTCGACCGCCACCTTGTCGCCCTGGACGACGTTGAAGACCCCGGGCGGCAGCCCGACCTCCGCCCAGCGCTCCGCCAGCCAGATCGAGGCCGACGGGTCCTTCTCGCTCGGCTTCAGCACCACGGTGTTGCCACAGGCGATCGCGATCGGGAAGAACCAAGCCGGGACCATGGCCGGGAAGTTGAACGGGCTGATGATCGCGACGGGACCGAGCGGCTGGCGGATCGAGTACACGTCCAGGTTCGTCGACACATTCTCGGAGTAACTGCCCTTCAAAAGCTGCGGGATGCCACAGGCGAATTCGATGACCTCGAGCGCCCGGCTCACCTCGCCCTGCGCGTCCTCGAGCACCTTGCCGTGCTCGGACGTGACGATCTCGGCCAGCTCGTCTGAGCGCGCGGTCGTGAGCTCGCGAAAGGCGAAGAGGAGCTTCGAGCGCTGCGAGAGCGAAGTGCGGCGCCAGGTTGCAAAAGCGCGGCATCCCGTCGCGACCGCCTCGTCGACATCTGTTGAGGACGCGAATGCGACCCTCTTCGCAAGATTGCCGGTCGAGGGGTCGTAGACCTCGCCGAGGCGCTCGCCGGCCCCGTCATAGGGTTCGCCCCCGATCCAGTGCCTCACGAGGGGAAGGGCGGGGGCAACATCGCTTGTCATCGAAGGATTCTCCCCCCTCTGCTAGCGGTGATTCAATACAGCGCGCGCAAGAGCCCGGTTCGGCAGGGCTGAGGAGCAGTCGGCAGGCTTGTCAGCGGATCGTCACGAGGCGCGGATCCTCACGATGCGCAGGGTGTCGGCAACGGGATCCTTTTCGTACGGTGATCCCGCGATGACCACTACGACATCTCCCGGCGAGGCATATCCCGCCTCGACCGCATCCTGCACGGCACGCCAGATGCCGTCGTCGGTGCTCGCGGAATGCTCGGAGAGCAGTGTCTCGACCCCCCAGCTCATCGAGAGCTGGCGGAGCGTTCGCTCATGTGGCGTCACCGCGACGATAGGCATGTCCGGGCGGAACCGCGAGATCGCACGGGCAGTCGCGCCCGACTGTGTGCAAGCGACGATGGCGGCGACGTCCTCCTCGAGGGCGGCATGCCAGGCGGCGCCCGAGATCGCTGCCGTGATCCGGCGCAGTGGAGCGTCGGCCGACACCTCCTGCACACCGAGGCCCGCGCCCCAGTTGACGTAGTCGAATTCCTGCTCGGCACGCTCGACTATGCGGGACATGGTCGCGACGACATTCACAGGATCGACACCGATCGCAGTCTCCCCGGAGAGCATGACTGCGCTGGTGCCGTCCAAGATCGCGTTCGCGACGTCGCTGACCTCGGCGCGGGTGGGGACGGGCGAGGTGGTCATGGACTCGAGCATCTGGGTGGCGGTAATGACAGGACGGGCAAAACGCACACCGCAACGGATGATGTCTTTTTGATGGAAGGGGACGTCTTCCAGGGGCAACCGTATGCCGAGGTCGCCCCGGGCGACCATCACCGCGTCGGCGCTGCGGACGATGGCGTCGAGATTGCCGATCGCCTCGGCGGTCTCGATTTTCGCGACGAGCATGGTGCTGGAATTGCCGACGGCTCCGCGTACCGCCTCGATGTCTTCGGATCGCCAGACGAATGAGACGGCGATAGCCTCCACGTCCTCGGCGACGAGCGCCGCGATGCGATCGAAGTCCTCGGGCGTCGGAGTCGCGAGATCGAGCCTGTTCGAGGGCACGGTCACGCCGGGTCGCCCGATGACCTTGCCGCCTGAGCGAACGCGGGCCAGGACATCATCGCCCTGGCGCCCGAGGACGACAAGCGATATGCCACCGTCGCCGAGCGAGACGACGTCTCCCTCGGCAAGGCTCGCGACCGCTTCGTCGAGGGCGACCCCGATCCGTGTCGCGGAGCTCGTCGCGGTGGTCGAGCCGGGGGCGAGGACCACTTCGGCGCCGGTCTCCAGCACAACGCCGTGTTCGGGAAACGGAGAGCTGCGGATCTTCGGGCCGGGGAGGTCCGGCAGGATCCCGATGTGCGGCGCGATCTTGCGGATTTGCCGCATGAGATCGATCGACTGGGCAATCGTGGTGTGCGCGAACGAGACTCGTGCGACGTCCATGCCAGCCGCGACGAGCGCCTCGAGGATCTCTGGGCTGCTCGAGGCCGGACCGATCGTGGCGACAATTCGCGTTCGGCGTCGCTCTCGGCGAGGGCGGGCATGAGCCCGGACGTCTTCGAGAAACGGGAGCGAGACGAAGCTTCGACTGGGTTCAACTGGCGACGAGGCGATCCTGGAGGATTCCACGACATCAGCATGCCTGATCCGCAGTCGAATGGCGAAGGGTCTTGCCACGCTCACCGACAGTGGCGGGCGACGATCAGCGTGGGGTCCGTCGTGACCGGGCGGTCAAGTGGAAGGCATCCCGAGGCCTCCTCGGCAAGAGGGCTTTCTCAGAGCGGGGGCCTCAGCGACTCGGTCGCTGTGGCGAATCGGTCACCGAGGTTGTCGTCCTCGGGTAGGTCGAGCACCACGGTGAGCCCGGCTGCCCACCCGTGACAGAACAACTGCCAGCCGTCGTGAACCCGGAGTTCGGATTGCTGGGCCTGGAGGCGAGCAGACTTGAGGAACTGCAGGTCTCCTCGGTAGTTGAGCTCCCAGACGACCGCCCGCGCCGGGAACTGTGCTCCGCTCGTGATCGGCGAGCCAGGGCGGTCCTTGCCCATCCCGGTGGCGTTCACGATCAGCGATCCGGGGGCGGCACCGGTGACGAGATGGTCCCAGGGCCCTTGGCCGATATGGCCGACGACAGGGTAGGGCGCCAACCGAGTGAGTTGTTCGACTGCAGCGCGACTTGGATCGGCGCAGACGAACGGCAGGGGTGGTCGGGTCGCAAACAGGTGGTGGGCCAGTGCCAATGCCGTGCCGCCAGCCCCAAGGCAGATGACTTGCCCTTCTGAGCAGGGCCAGATGCGGTCGACGACGCGTCCGACCGAGATGGGGTCGCGGGCCCAGCCCAGCAAGCCGTCACCGGAGCGCCTGATGGCGTTGACCTCATGGCAGGCGAGCGAGAGCGGGTCGAGGGCCTTGAAAAGAGGGCGGCAGGCTCGGAACATCTTCACCTTGTGGCCGGTGATGATGACCCCTGCGGCGCTCTCGTCCTCGCGGACGTCCTCGATGAGGCTGACGTAGGCGTCGTCTTCGGCGTCAAGAGCGATGTCGAGGCCGCGGACGCTGCACGGCAAACCAAGGATCGCCTGCCACCCGGGCATGGCCCGATGGACCAGCGACGAGCCTGTCGTCACGCCGACGAAAAGGATCTCAGCCACTGCCCAGAATCTATTTCGCACCGGAGCTGAAGCGTTCTCTCGGCCTGGGTTCGGCGCGACGTAGCGCTAAGCCTCCTGGGCGAACCGGTCGATAGTACTCACCGATCCCTGAGCAGGAGTTCGCGAATGGTCCAGGCGGAGCTAGATCAAGGCCGGTCGCGGGACGGGCGGCTGCGCGGCATCGAGCGCACCTGCATGCGCAACCTGTTGTCCAGCACCGAGGAGCGCGTGTACTTCAAAGACCTCCAGAGCCGGTTCCTCCTGGTCAGCGCAGGCTGGATTGCCGCCATCAGTCCTGGCCGTCACCTGGAGGAGATAATCGGGAAGACCGACTTCGACTTCTTCAGCAAGGAGCACGCCGCCGCGGCTTTTGCGGACGAGCAGCAGATCATTCGCACCGGCGAGCCGATCGTAGGGAAATTCGAGCGGGAGACATTCACCAACGCACCAGACCGCTGGGTCTCCACCAGCAAGATGCCGCTTCGCGACGAGGTCGGCCGGATAATCGGTACCTTCGGCATCTCGCGCGACGTCACGGCCCAGATCAAGGCGGAGAACGCTCTCGCCTACCAGGTCCTGCACGACCCCGTGACGGGTCTCGCGAACCGGGTCGCCCTCATGGACCGGCTGTCCCAGGCTCTTGTTGCCATGGAACGGCACCCGGGACGCCTCGCGGTCCTCTATGTCGACTTGGACCACTTCAAGGAGGTCAACGACTCGTTCGGCCACGCCACCGGCGACCAGGTGCTCACCGAGGTCGGGCGCCGGCTCTTGCACCTTTCCCGGCACGTCGACACCGTCGCCCGCCTCGGAGGCGACGAGTTCGTCGTGCTCTGCGGGTCGCTCAGGGAAGACGACGACGTCGGTCTCATCGCCGACCGGATCGTGCGGGGGATCCGAGTCCCCTACCTGGAGGACGGACGCGATCTCTCGGTCACCTGCAGCATCGGCATTGTCGTCACCCGCGATCCCAGCGCAGGACCCGAACAGCTCATCCGCGAGGCCGACGAGGTGATGTACGCAGCCAAGGAAGATGGCCGCAACTGCTATCGGGTCTATGACTCCGCCCAGCGCCTCCGCACGGGGAGAGATCTCCTCAAGGCCGAGCTGAGCCGTGCGATCGAGGAGAGGGAGCTGTTCTTGCTCTACCAGCCGCTGTTCTCCCTCGAGGACCGAACGCTGATCGGCGTGGAGGCACTGGTGCGCTGGCGTCATCCCGAGCGTGGGGTAGTGCCTCCCGACGAGTTCGTCCCCTTCGCCGAGCAGCACGGGCTGATCGGCAGGATCGACTCGTTCGTCCTGGACGAGGCCTGTCGCCAGCTCGCCGAGTGGACCTCGCTCGACAGCTGGCCCCCCGACTTCACCGTCGCGGTCAACGTGTCAGGCGGCGAGCTGGCGAACCCCGAGTTCGCACGGCGTGTTGCCGAGGTGATCTCCCACCACGGCGTCCGACCAGAACGGCTCTGCCTGGAGATCACCGAGACCGCGCTCGTCGGCGAGTTCGGCGGCGTCCAAGAGACACTTTCAGCGCTTACCGAGCTCGGCGTGCGCCTCGCCCTCGACGATTTCGGAACCGGCTACTCGACGCTTGCCCACCTGAAGCGACTGAAGGTCGACATCTTGAAGATCGACCGGAGCTTCGTGGCCCTGATCAGCCGGAGCCCCCGCGACCGAGAAATCGTGGCCGCGGTGACGGCGATGTCCCACGCCCTCGGCATGTGCGTGGTCGGCGAAGGAATAGAGACGAGCCACCAGCTCGAAGCGCTCGCCGAGCTGGACTGCGACCAGGGTCAGGGGTTCCTCTTCGCGCGGCCGCTCTTGCCGGAGACCGTCGCCGCGCTGGTGAGCTGAGTCTGGGAGGCTGGGACCGGAGCCTGGACGTGCGCCAGCGCATCCATGGCCTCTGTTCTTTCTGTTCGGTAGGGTTTTTCAGTGGCCGCGCTGCGGATATCAGTAAGCACTACTGAGGACTGGTCGCCTCCCTTGTGGTCCGCTGTAGCCGTGAACGCGGTCCTGCCGATCCGACTCGGGAGCCATGGCTCCCGCCCGGTTGTCGCGATCGCCGCCGACTTCAACTCCGTCGGGTCCTTGCGCCCATGAGCAGCGACGACCGCAAGTCTCGCGACTACTGGCCGATTGCAACGCCGTTCCTCATCATCTTGGCCGTCGTCACGATCACATTCCTGGTCCTTGTCGGGCTGGGCGTCATCAGCTACGCCTACCGGCGCATCGGTCTCTCGCCAGGCTGGATGTTCGCGGCTCTCTTCGGTTCGATCATCGGGAGCGCTTTCGACATCCCTGTCGCTCGCCTCCCGGACCGCACCGAGACCCAAGAGAGTGACGTTGTCGTGTTCGGGGTCCGCTACCGGATCCCGACGGCCATGCACAGCGGGACCACGATCCTGGCGGTCAACGTCGGCGGGGCGTTGATCCCGGCGGCCCTGGCCTGCTATCTCGTCGTGCACGACGACATATGGTTAAAAGGGCTGATCGCCGTTGCCGTCGTCTCCGTGCTGGTCTGGTCAGTGGCCCGCCCGGTGCGCGGGGTCGGGATTGTCACCCCGACCTTGGTTCCACCGATCTTTGCCGCGCTCACCGCGATCATCATCGGCGGGCACTATCTCGCCGCCCTCGCCTACGTCGGCGGGACGCTCGGCACGCTCTTCGGTGCCGACATAATCAACATCCCGCGGATCAGAGACCTCGGGGCACCGGAGGCATCGATCGGTGGAGCCGGCACCTTCGACGGCGTCTTCCTCACCGGCATCGTCGCTGTCCTTTTGGCCGGGATATAAGGCACCGGGATGGCGATAGTCACCTTCCCAAGCTGGGTGGTTGGCATGTGCGCGGCGCTGGTCCAGGCCGCAGGTAGGGAGTATTGTCGATAGCATTCTCCCTTGCAGGTCGACAATCGAGTTTGAGCCCCCACACGCTCGACAGGCCTTAGCGCCGGACCGGCTTATCTCAGCACCAGCTCTGAATGGCGCGTAGGAGGAAAGGCTCACCATGGCTAACGAGACTGTCTTCAAACGTTACGCTGGCAATCCCATCGTGACCGCGAGCGCGGTTCCGCGGGCCAACAGCATCCACAACTCGGCGATCGTCAAACGGGGCGAGGGCGACTATGCGGCAGTGTTCCGCGTGGACGAGATCAGCTTGGATGCCGTGCTCCATGTCGGGTTCAGCCGAGATGGGATCAAGTGGGACATCGATCCTGAGCCGATTCAAATGCAAAGCGGCGATCCGGACGTCTTCGTCACAAGCTTCAGTTACGACCCTCGCCTTACACGTTTGGACGACACCTACTATCTCACCTGGTGCAATTCCGGTCCCCAGGGTCCGAAGATCGGATTTGCGACGACCAAGGATTTCAAGACATTTACCCAGGGCGAGGACCTGCTGCCTCCGGCCAATCGCAATTGCGTCATCTTCCCCCGCAAGATCGACGGGAAATATGCCGTTTACCATCGGCCCTCTGACCGCGGCCATACCCCGTTCGGCGACATCTTTTATGCGACAAGCCCGGACCTCGTGCACTGGGGTTGTCATCGGTTCGTTTTCGGACCGAAGGGCGGCTGGCAGAGCTTGAAGACGGGGCCCGGTCCCGCACCCATCGAGACCGAGGAGGGATGGCTGCTCATCTACCACGGAGTTTGGCTGAGCTGCAACGGCTACCTCTACTACGTCGGTGGCGCGCTCCTCGATCTGGACAAGCCCTGGAAGGTCCTCTACCGCACCAAGGACTACCTGCTTGCCCCGACCGAGAGCTACGAGCGAGTTGGCGATGTCCCCAACGTGTGCTTCCCCAGCGCGGCCGTAATGGAACAAGATGAGACACTCCGCCTTTATTACGGCTGCGCCGACACCTGTGTCTCGATGGCCGAGGCGAAGCTCTCTGAGGTGATCCAGTTCGTCAAGACCCACAGTTTCTGAGCCGGCAGGGACAGCTCGGCGCCACGGGTCCTTCCGAGGTGAGCGCGTCCTGCTCTGCGGAGGGTCTTGAAGTTGCCAATCCTGGCTTTCCGACCGATCAGGCCAGATCTGCCAACTAGGAGACGGCTCCGATCGAAGGTAGGGACCCTCCCACCAAGTAGCGGGCATACATGATGCTCCGTTCTATTTCTTCTGCCGGGAGCGGCTTGGAGAACAAGAAGCCCTGGCCGAAATCACAGCCCTTACGCTTGACGTGCTTTAGCTGTGACATCTCCTCTATGCCCTCTACGACGGTCACAAGGCAGAGTGACTTGCCGAAGTTGATCAGGGCGTCGAGCAGGTTGGCACCTGCCGAGGTGGCCAGTTGGGCAACGAAGGATCGGTCGATCTTCAATACGTCCACCGGGAACTCCCGCAAGTAGGAAATCGAAGAGTATCCGCTCCCGAAATCGTCGATGGCGATCCGTATCCCGAGCTTCGACAGGGCCGACAGACGCTGGGCTGTCATCTTCGGGTCGATCATCAGCATCGACTCGGTGACCTCGAGGGTCAGGAAGCTCGGGTCCAGCTCCGCGGCCCCCAAGGCCTCGCGGACCTGGTCGACGAGGACGTCGTAGCGAAGTTGGCGCGCGCCCACGTTCACCGAAATGCCAACTGGGTGGCCCAGGTCGTGCCAGGCCTTGGCCTGGTGGCAAGCCTCCATCAACACGAAGCGCCCGACGTCGATGATCAGATCTGAGGACTCCAGCGCATGAATGAACTCGGCGGCGTCGACCACGTCGCCCTCGGGGCGCCGCCAGCGAAGGAGAGCCTCGATGTCCTTCGGCAGACCCGTCTCGAGGTCGACGATCGGCTGGAAGGCGAGGGAGAACTGCCGGTTGGCGAAAGCCTCTGTCAGGTCTTTGTCGAGTGTCAGTTGGTTCTTGAGCGCGTCGTGCATCTCTTGCCTGAAGATCACATGGCAGTTCTTGCCCATCGACTTGGCCCTGTACATTGCGGTGTCCGCGTCTCGCAACAGCTCTTCGGGGCTGTCGTAAAGCCCGGTGGCGATGCCGATGCTCGCCGAGGTCGACAGATCGATCGTGTTGACATCTCCCAGCTTGAAGGGCTCCCGCAGGATCTGAAGGAGCCGCTCGGCGACGACGTTGGGTCCCTCGTCTGGAACGTCGGACAGCACGATGAACTCGTCCCCCCCGAGGCGGCCCACGGTGTCGTCCTCCCGCACCGAAGCGGAGAGCCGGGCTCCCACCGCCCGCAGGAGCTCGTCGCCTACGCCGTGACCCAAGGTGTCGTTCACCTTCTTGAAGTCGTCGAGGTCGATGAAGAAGACGGCGACGTGCACGCCTTCACCATGAGCCCGGCCGAGCAGCTCATGAGCCTTCTGGTTGACTAACAGGCGATTGGGTAGCCCGGTGAGCGAGTCATGGAGGGCCTGGTGGCGCAGTTCGGCAGTGCGCTTCTCGACAAGCTCCAGGGCCGAGCGGCGCGAGCGTACGAGCAAGCTCAACAAGATGACCAGCAGGATCGTGAGCGCCAATGCCCCGCAGAGCACTGCCAGCCCCTGTGCGAGGGGGGACGGGCCGCTGCTGCGAGGGTTCACCGCCACGTCGATGACCCACCCGGGATCGGCGGGGAAGGTGAGTCGTTTGATGCCCACCCCGGGCTGCGGTTGCCCGCCACGGGCCACCACCATCGCCTTGGCTCTCGGTGAGGCGAAGGCCAGCACCAAAGAGACGTTCTTCTCGTTGGCCAACGCGGGTCGCAAGATCATGCTGGCGTCGAAGATGCCCATGGTCCAACCAGCCAATCTCTCCGAACGGGCCCGGACAGCATTGGGAAGCTGGGTCCCGGTGTAGACCGGGTTGACCTCGATGAAGATGGGGAGCTGGGCGATATAGGCATGGAGCACCGCGGGGACGGCAGGCATGCCCGGGGGTGGCTTGACCAAGCTGATGACGGAGGCCACCGATGATCGGCCCGTCTTTGCCGAGGTGTCGAGCAAGCCTTCGAACGACGAGGCGCAGAAGTTGAAGTGCGCCGAGAGGTAAGGGCTGACCCACGATACGAGCAAGTCCTTGAGGATCGCCTGGCTAGGCAGGAGGTCTACAAAGGCCAGGCGGGTCAGGCAGTAGCCCGAGCGGCCGTCGAGAGAGGGGTGTACAGGGACCGAGGTTGCCGTTGCCACACCGAGGGGAGGGTCTCGCTGGGTGACCGCTTCGAACCGGCCCAGTCCAGCTCGGCTGACACTTTCGACATAGGTGAAGGCGATGCTTCCCGGGTAGCGTTGGGAGGGGCTGAGCTTGGACAAAATGGCCGCCAACAACCCATTGCTGAGCTCAGGATGGGTGACCACCAAGGCGTTCACCATCGCCACGAGGTCGTTGTCACGCTCCAGTGAGGTCCCCACGATCGACCTGAGGTTTCCCAGCGAGGAGGCCACCGCCTGGCGTCGTTGCGAGTTCACGTACGCATACCACTCCGTGGCACTGACGGCTGAAACGGCCAAGCCCGACACCATGACCAGAACGAGGAGGAGTTTCCACCCGCCGCGCTTGAGGGCTATGCGGTTTGTCAATCGAGACGACCCGTGTTCGCCACGACTCGCGGTGTCCGAGGACGGGCCGCCTTCAGGTTGGTACGCAAGCCGCTCAGTCAGGTAGGGGTGGAGTCCCTGCCGTTGCCGCTGCCTAACTGGATTCACGAACAGCGCCTCCTGCCGAGAAGGTGTCGGGCGGTTCTTGGAGCAATTGGCCACGCCGGCCTGCCGTCACCAGCTCTTGAGGTGAGGCAGCTGCTCTGGAGATCGGTACCGGTGTCGAGGAGAACTGTGGGAGGTGGGGTAGCAGTCGGCTGACGCGGTCGGGTTGCGCGAGGTACTCGTCGAGCTGTCGGGACGTGAGTGGATGGGCGATCACGTAACCCTGCCCGATGTCGGCGCCGAAGTTCTGGAGCGATTGGAGGATCTCCTCACACTCGATGCCTTCGGCCACGATGGTGAGATCGAGCGCACGTGCGAGCTCGATTGCGGAACGTACGATGGCCTGGGCGCGCGGGTCTGAGTTGAGGCGCAGGACAAAGGACTTGTCGATCTTCAGCTCGTCTATGGCAAGTCCGAGCAGCTGCGACATCGACGAGTACCCCACTCCGAAGTCGTCGATCGAGATGCGCAACCCGCGGGCTCGCAGCTCGCGTACGCATCGTTCGGCCCGCTTCGGGTCGCCGCCGAGGGCGGACTCGGTGATCTCGAGCGTCAGGCGATCGTGGGGAAACCCGTAGAACCCCAGCACCTCGTCGACATAGCCGGCAAGATCCTCGTCGACAAGGTCGTAGCGGGAGATGTTCACGCTCATCTCGAGCCGCTGGCCAGCCCGGTCGAGTCGGGCTGCTTCGGCCACCGCCTGGTCGAGCACAGCGCGGGTGAGTTGCGGCATCAGCCCGTTGCGCTCGGCCAGAGGGATGAAACGGTCAGGGTAGACCAGCCCGAGGGTGGGGTGCTCCCAGCGGACGAGGGCCTCCACGCCGTGGACCGTCGCTGTGCGCATGTCCAAGGTCGGTTGGTAGTGCAGGACGAAGGCCCGGGCTTCGATGGCGTCCCTCAGGGCGTCGAGGAGGGCCAGGCGGTCCCGACTGTTGGGGTCATCTTCGGCTCGGTAGATCGACACCGCCGACTGCATGCGTTTGGCTTCATACATGGCCACGTCGGCACAGCGCAGCAGCTCACCGGGACTCGAGTCAGCGGGGCGCGACACCACGACGCCGATGCTGGCACCGACACGAACGCTCGTGCCGTCGAGCGCGCACGGGTCAGATAGGGCCTGGGAGAACTCGTGCGCGAATCCCACGAGGTCGTCCTCGCTGTCCACCGGGCAGGCAAAAGCGTATTCGTCGCCCCCGAGGCGAGCAAGGATCCCCCGGTTGCCCAGCCGATGTTCGAACCGTTTGGCGACCACACAGAGAAGCTCGTCCCCGGCCGCGTGGCCCAGGGCGTCGTTGACCTCCTTGAAGCCGTCGAGATCGATCAACAGCACTCCGGCGTGCAGGCCGCTTCTCTCCTCAGTGAAGAAGGTCGACTGCAGGCGTTCGAGAAAGGCGCGCCGGTTCGGGAGGCCGGTGAGGTAGTCGGTGCGCGCATCCTGGTAGTTGGCGACCGACTGGCGCACCTCACGCAGCGTCATCCACATGCGAGCGATCACAAGGCCAAGGGCGGCTATGGCCATCGACAGCACCGTCGCTGAGTCATGCCGGACGAGAGAGACCGCGAGCACGCCGAGTGACACCAGCCCGAAAACCACCGGCACCACGGTGATGCCCGCTGGCGAGCTGGCCGCCGCACGTGGGCCCCGGGAGCGGCGGCGGTCACGCATCGATGCCGCCAGCCCCACGAAGAAAAGGCCGATCGGCCAGGCATCGTCGAGCGGCGTCCCTGGCACGTAGGTGTTGGCGGCGACCTGGTTCAAAGTGATCACATCGCCGACCACGAACCACGCCACGCCAGTCATCATCAGGACCGTGGGCCAGTTGGGCCGGTAGCGGTGCGGGGCCAGGCCAGCCGCCAGCAGCACGATCAGCACGAGATCGCACAGCGGGTAGGCCATGTTCACCAAGATCTCAAGGGGACGGCCGGTGGCGTGCAGCAAGGGCTCGAACCAGGCCATGCCCGCAAGGGCACCTATGGCCAGTCCGGTGATGGCGCCATCGAGGCGGACACTGACGTGAACGCGTCCGAATGACGTCTGCGTCAGGATGGCCACACCGACGATGAACGCCGCATAGGCCAACAGATAGATAGCGTCACTGGGAGCCGGATCGGGAATGGGATTGAGGTTCTGGTCGTGGTAGGTCCATACGAGGTTGCCCACCGAGATCAGCGTGATCCCGAGCGCAATGGCCAGCCACGCCGAGCGCAATTCGGACGTTCGCCGGACGCGCAGTAGGACGGGGATGACGGGCAGCGTTTGGGCGATGTTGTAGATCCACCCGTCCCAGACCGTGTTGTACCCGCTCGGCGGTCGATGCACGACGAGGGTCGAGACGCCGTAGGCGATCACGAGGGCGAAGATGAAGCACTGCAACGGCCATTCCGGTCCGACTGAGCCCAGTGCCCGTGACAGGAACGCACCGTCTTGGAGCGAGAGTGGTCTCACGGGTGCCCTTGTGCCGACGGGGACAGGACCGCGGTCGGTCAGGGGCCGCTTCACGAGAGATCTAACGTCCAACGCGAGAGAACTTCTGCCACGTGTCGGAGTCCGACATGGACTTCGGAGCTGCCAGGAACGTGCGTCGTCCAAGGTACGGGCACGCGTTCAGGAATTCTCGCCATATAGCCAGCCCGCCCGCTACGCGAGTTCATGGCCTTGTCGCTCATGTTCCGGCACCCCAGGGGTATCGTTGACCTTCTCTGCCCCAGAGAGGTATCGGCCACTTGCTCGCCGGGATTGAGCGCCCGCGATACTCAGAATTCCTCAGTAGGCATTGGCAGAACTGCCATGTCGTAACAGGGCGCAGATCTTCGAATCGCTGGGCAGGTTTCCGATCGGCTCCTTAGGCGATCCGGAGTTACCGAGATGCGCGAGGTGCCAGCTGTGGAACTGTGCTGTCGAACCCCGCCCAGCGGAGCTCGCCGCGAGCCGGGCAGCCTTGGGTGCGGCCTTTGCCCACCTGCAGCTTCGACACGAACACTTGGGTCCACGCCCGTCCGTAGCCCCCGCGCGGAGGCCAGTAGGCACTACGGATGACCGATCGTGTCGGAAGTGGTCAGCTGTAGCAATGAGCGAGTCCGTATCTCCACCACCCCCTCCAGCCCGATCGAGGTTGGGACTCAGCCGACTGTTTCTGTCACGTTCCGGCCGTCACCGCGACGTTCAGGACAATGGCTTCCGAGCGGGCATCCTCGGCGCAGGTGACGGTCTGATCACCAACGTCTCACTCGTTCTCGGAATGGCCGGCGCCACCACGAACGCCAGCGCCGTGAGGGCGGCCGGTGTGGCGGGGCTGCTCGCCGGTGCCTTCTCGATGGCCGCAGGGGAACTGGTCTCGGTGAGGGCCCACGACGAGCTGGTGCGACACGAGATCGACGTGGAGCGAGCCGAATTGTCGGACGATCCCGTCGGAGAGCAGCGGGAGCTCGCCGACATGTACCGGGCCCGAGGTGTGCCGGCTGCCGACGCGGACACCGTGGCACGCATCCTCATGGCCAACCCCGACACCGCACTGGAAGCCCACGCCCAGCTCGAGCTGGGCGTCGACCCTAAGCAGACCGGCACGCCTCGGCAGGCGGCGGTGGCGTCGTTCCTCTCGTTCTCGGTTGGCGCCATCCTCCCGCTGGTGCCGTGGTTCTTCATGCGCGGGACGGCGGCACTCCTTGCCTCTGTCATCATCGGTGCACTCGCCGCCGTGACGCTCGGGGCGGCCATCGGCGCCTTCTCGGGCCAGAGCTTGTGGCGCACCGCCGGGCGGATGTTGCTCGCCGCCGCCGTCGCGGCCTCGGTCACCTACGGGGTGGGCCGTCTCCTCGGGGTTGGCGCAAGCTAACCTGGGCGAGCCACCGAGAGAAGCCAAGGAAACCGACTTAGGGCGAGCCCATGGCACATCAGCGAACGTACTCCGGCCGCGTTTCCATATTGCGCAGAACGAGTCCCGTCGACGTCCTGATTGGGCTCGGCGTGATCGCCGTCCTCTACGGCATCGTGCGCCACGCCGAATCCATTAGCGTCAGAATCGTCGCCGGTTCCTCCGCGTCGAAACTTCCGACAGGGCTCAGCCACATCCCGTACTACGCGGGCTGCTCGCTATTGCGGATGTTCATCGCCCTTGGCATCTCGACGATCTTCACCTTCGTCTACGGCACGGCGGCGGCCCGGCTTCGACGGGCCGAGCCGCTGCTCGTTGCCGTGCTCGACATCCTCCAGTCCGTGCCCATTCTCGGGTTCCTCACCTTCACGACAGTGTTGTTCCTGAGGCTGTTCGGCGGGAGCATGCTCGGGCTCGAAGCGGCGTCCATCTTCGCCGTCTTCACGTCCCAGGCCTGGAACATGACGTTCAGCTTCTACCACTCCCTCAAGAGCCAGCCTTCTGATCTCGACGAGGCGGCTCGCATCTACCGGCTGACGAAGTGGGAGCGATTCTGGAAGCTCGACGTCCCAAGCTCGATGATCGGCCTGGTCTGGAATGCCATGATGTCGATGGGCGGGGGCTGGTTCTTTTTGACTGCCTCCGAGGCGATCACTGTGAGCGGTCGCCAGTACGCCCTCCCGGGGATGGGTAGCTACATGGGAGCTGCCATCTCTGAGGGCTCGCTCGGCAAAGTCGGGATCGCCGTGGCGGTGATGGTCGTCCTGGTGGTAGGCGTGAACGAGATCTTCTTCCAACCCCTCGTCGCCTGGTCTGACAAGTTTCGGATGGAGCGGTCCGAGTCCGGCAAAAAGCCGCCCCGAAGTCTTGTCCTCGACCTGCTTCGTCGTTCGCGTCTCAGGCAGAACTTGGGGGTAGTGCTGCGTCCGGTCGGCCGGGCGCTCGACCGGGTCACCCGCCCGTTCGGCCTGGCCGAGTACCCCCTGACGGAGCCCCGCAGCCGGCGGGAGCTAGGGGACGCGGTCTTCTGGGTAATCGCGGGGGGCGTCATCGCGTGGGGGGCCGTCGCCGCGTTCAAGTACCTGGACCGGTCACTCGGATTCGGCGCCTTTGGCTACTGCGTCGAGCTCGGTGCGATCACCTTTGCCAGGGTGACCGTGGTGGTCATCGTCTCCACTCTCATCTGGGTACCGGTGGGAGCAGTGATCGGCCTGAACCCGCGTCTGGCCCGGGTGGCCCAGCCGATCGTCCAGATACTCGCCAGCTTCCCGGCGAACCTGCTCTTCCCGTTTCTCGTGATCTTCTTCATAGCCATCCACCTCTCGCTCAACATCGGCAGCGTGCTGCTCATGGCCGTCGGCGCGCAGTGGTACATCCTGTTCAATTGCATCGCCGGGGCCATCGGCATCCCCAACGATCTTCGGGAGATGGCGGCGAACTTCAGGCTCCCCCGACGCCAACGTTGGCGGCAGCTGATCCTTCCGGGGATCTTCCCGGCCTACGTCACGGGAGGGATCACCGCCGCGGGCGGAGCCTGGAACGCCTCCATCGTCGCCGAGGTGACGTACTGGGGATCGCATTACCTCTATGCCAAGGGGCTCGGTGCCTATATCGCGGAGTCCTCAAGCTCGCCCGCACCAGATCACTTCGCCAAGGTGCTGACTGGTATCGTCGTGATGAGCTTGTGCGTAGTGCTCGTCAACCGGCTCTTCTGGCAACGCCTCTACCGCCTTGCCGAGGCTCACTTCACGGTCTGAGTGAGCTCAGACCCCACCGAAATGACCACGACGCCACCGACCGGACCGAGCGCCAAGGGCGGAACGGAGACGATCCTCGAGATCTCGGGGGTCTCAAAGGACTTCGCCTCCCCCGACGGCACTCCTCTGTCGGTGCTGGACAACATTTCCTTCGTTCTTCGAGAAGGGGAATCGTGGCGTTGCTCGGCAAGTCAGGTGCCGGCAAGAGCACCCTGCTCCGGTGCATTGCCGGTCTGATCGCGCCGAGCTCGGGGAAGGTCACCTACCGCGGCGCCCCCGTCACCAGCGCCAACCCGGGCGTGGCCATGGTCTTCCAGACCTTCGCCCTCCTTCCATGGCTAACGGTGCTGCAGAATGTCGAAGTCGGCCTGCAGGCCAGGGGCAAGTCGGCAGCCGAGTGCAAGGAGAAGGCGCTCAAGAACATCGACCGGATCGGGCTCGACGGCTTCGAATCGGCCTATCCCAGGGAGCTCTCCGGCGGGATGCAACAGCGGGTCGGATTCGCCAGAGCGCTCGCGGTGGAGCCGGACGCTTTCTTGATGGACGAGCCCTTCTCGGCTCTTGACGTGCTGACGGCCGAGAACCTTCGCACCGAGCTGCTCAATCTCTGGGCAGCACCGGACTTCCCTACCAAGGCCATGCTCATCGTCACCCACAACATCGAAGAGGCGGTCATCCTCGCCGATCGGATCCTGGTCCTCGGGACCAATCCGGGACGAATCCGCACGGAGCTCCCTTGCCGGCTCGCTCGCCCCCGGGACCGCCGCAGCGAGGAGGCCCAGGCACTGATCAACGAGATTTACGGCATCATGACCGGGGGCGACCAGCAACTCCCGTCTCACGCGAAGAGCGACACGGTCGCGACCGAGACGTCTCTCGACACGACACCATTGCCTCTGGCCTCGGTCGGAGGGATGGCTGGCCTCCTCGAGATCCTCGCCGCACATGGCGGGCGAGGCGAGCTTCCGGAGCTCGCCCACCGTCTGAACTTGGACGTGCAGGACCTGCTGCCGCTCGTCGAGGCCGCTCAAATGCTCGATCTGGCGACAGTGGACGGCGCCCACATAGAGCTCACCAACGAAGGGCTCAGTTTCGTCAAAGGGACCATCGACAACGCCAAGTCGATCTTCGCCCGCCAAGCCAGGACGAGGGCTCCACTCGTGCGGACCATCTGCACCAGCTTGGAGGCGACCGACGACGGATCCCTGAGCGAGGACTTCTTCCTGGACCTGCTCAGTCGCGTATTCACCAGGGAGAACGCGCGCCAGCAGATCGACGTGGCCATCGACTGGGGTCGCTACGGCGAGCTGTACGAGTTCGATGCCGACACCGGCGAGCTGAAACTGGAACGTCCCACCACTGCGAAGCCGAAGGCAAGACGGCGGCGACCCCCTGATCCTGAAAGGCTGAGAACGAAACAGTAGAGGCAACCGGGACCGAGCTCGACATTCGCCTCCAAGGCCGGCCGGTCAACCGGGCACGAGTTGCGTCTCAGCCGCGCATTTAGCTCACCGACACCGACCGGACCCGTGCAGGGGCTTCTCCGTTTCGACGGTGCCCAGACCGGGACCGATAGGGCTGAGGTGTCGATGGTCAGCCCTTACGGCGTCACGCGTCAGCCGTTACTGCGTTCCACATAAGGCGTCATCGAAACGCTCCAGATCAGGCGTGGTATCAGCTCAGCTAGAGGTTCCAGCCTCTAGTCGACGGTTCGCAGGTGGCAACCGGGCGCGCCCGACAGTGCGAAGATGGGTCGTATCTTTGTTCGTCAGGGTGACCTCGAGATCTTCTGGTCGCTGCCCTGGTAGCGGTCTGTGCCAACCCCTCGAGACCGGTTGGGGATGTCTTCTTAAGAGTGCTTGAAGCAGATTCCAAGGATTATCACAGGTGATCGGCCTCAAAATTCAGCTGAGCCTCATCTGTGCCGGAGCTGACTGCAAGCCGCAACCGTTGTCCACCTATGACGACTCCAGAGGTGATGTCCGTGGCGAGCTCGTTCTTCCCGCAGACGCTTGGTAGCCGTTACTCCTTGCGTCCTCGCCTTGCCAGCGGAGCCGCTGTGACCGTCGCTGCGCTCCTGCTGAGTGTTTGTGCAGGTCCTAGCTTGGCCGGTGCAAGCGCACTACGACCCTCGGCCAAGCCGGTTGTCACACCTGGTGAGGTCTCCTCGATCGTCGCAGCGGACACGGCGATCAACAATCGGGCCAACTCGTCCCTCTCGTTGTCGCTCCAGAGCAGCCACGAGTCGTGTCTGCAGCAGATCCTCGACGACGCCACCTACCGCGGCGATCTGGCCGCTGGCTCCAACACGCTGGGTGGGTCTTTCAACCAGGTTCCTGGCCGTGTCTTCGTCCCCCACGAGGCCACCTACCCTGCCTTTTTCAGCGTGCTGGCCGAAGACCGCGCTTTTTCTGAGCCGGTGACGAACAACCTCCTCACCTACGTGAAGACCTCGTCTGACGCCCGTTGGAAGCTCGCCTCAAGCAGCGAGATCCTTGGCCCAACCGACGCCGGCGTGGCGGTACCTGCCGCCGCGACCGACGCTCAGGGTTATGTCACCAGTCTTGATGGCGCGAAAACCGATGGGCTTGTGACTGCACCCGACAGGGTGACCGCGCTCGTGGCGAAGGCGTTCACCTCCGAAGCCGTCAGCGGGAAGCTGCCTGCGGGAATCTCGGCGCAGTTTGGACCGAAGAACGCGGCTGATCCCCACTCCATCGCGGCTTCTTACGCCCATCTCGGCACGGTGACGATGCGATTCTCAACGGTGACGCCGGCTGCCGCTGCCTCAGGCGCGCCATCGCCTGAATGCCCGTATCCGGCCTACCGACTCGCCGATGGCGGAGCACTCGTCACGTTCCCGATCTTCGCGACCACGTTTGTGCAGATCCAAGCGGGCTATCTCGTCACACAGCCCTCGAACAGGCGCGCCCTCGGCGTGCTCCTACCGCCAGGCACCTACAACTCGATCACGATGGTCGCAGGCGACGTGGATGTCGCCGTCGTGCCGCCGACGCGCTCACGCCAGCCGATCCAAGTGATCGGCCAGGCGAGCGAAGGGCTGACCGAGACTGGAGCGTCGGGATCTGGTCCCGCCAGTTCCAGCGTTCCGGGCGGCCCCGCGAATGCCGCGGCGGTTGCGAGTGGGGTCGCCCCGGGTCTCGTGGACATCGACAGCACACTGAGCTACGAAGGCGCCGAAGCAGAGGGAACCGGGATGGTGCTCACCTCCAATGGTGAGATCCTTACGAACAACCATGTCATCGAGGGCGGAAGCTCGATCCGAGTGGTCGATGTGGGCAACGGGAAGACCTATGGTGCCAACGTCGTCGGCTACGACCGAACCGCTGATGTAGCTGTGTTGCAGCTCGAGCACGCCTCCGGTCTGCAAACGGTCCGTATCGGCAATTCCTCGAGTGTCCGCACAGGGCAAGGAGTCGTGGGTATCGGCAACGCCGGAGGGGCCGGTGGCACTCCGAGCTTCGCCGGCGGGAGCGTGACTGCGCTCGATCAGTCCATCACGGCAAGGGACGAAGCCGATGGTACCTCCGAGCAACTGACCGGCCTTATCGAAACCAATGCCGACATCCAGCCGGGGGACTCCGGTGGCCCGCTTGTAAACAGCAGCGGGAAGGTCATTGGTATGGACACGGCCGCCTCAGCCGGCTTCTCGTTCGAGCCGGGAAGCGCGTCAACGCAAGGTTTTTCGATACCGATCAATACGGCTCTCGAGATCGCGGCCGCGATTACCCAAGGACGCTCTTCCTCGACGGTACACATCGGCCCGACCGCCTTTTTGGGAGTGGGCGTCGCATCTTCCGGACCCGGTGGTCCCGCCGGTGCTGTGATTGAGTCCGTAGCGTCGGGCTCGCCCGCCGCCAAGGCCGGGCTGACCGAGGGAGACACGATCACATCTTGCGCAGGGCATCCAGTCAGCTCACCGAACGACTTGGCCACGATCATCCAGGGCGAGAAGCCGGGCGCCTCTGTCTGGCTCGTTTATCTCTCGACTTCGGGCGCGCGGCGCACCGTCACAGTACGTTTGACGTCCGCGCCTCCCCAGTAGGCGATCAGGAAGGCCGAAAGACTTCCTCACTCCAGCCCCGCAGGCGTCCTGTCCCGACGCCCAGTGCAAGCGATCGCGGGAGGCGAGGAACGCCCGAGCTGGACAGGCGCACTGACGACGATCGGCAGCCCCCCGGTGCGGCTCGTCCGCCTCCCGCAGAACCACAAGCGGGGCGCCACGGGTCGCTTCCAAGCCGAGCCCCGGCGATCTCGACCTCTCGCATCTGTACCGTCTTAGCCCAACCTTGAGGTGGCTGCTGTCAAGTCTTTTGGCGGTATCCTGGGACTCAGGCGCTTACTCCGGATGATGAACATGTTCACGGTGCCGACCCGTTACTGGCACGCTCTCGACGATGGGCGGGTGCAGTGCGACGTCTGCCCGCGGGCGTGCAAGCTGCATGACGGCCAGCGCGGGCTGTGCTTCGTGCGGGAGCGGCAGGGCTACGGGATCGTGCTGACGAGCTATGGCCGCTCCAGTGGGTTCTGCGTGGACCCGATCGAGAAGAAGCCGCTCAACCACTTTCTACCGGGATCGTCGATCTTCAGCTTCGGCACCGCCGGCTGCAATCTCGCGTGCCGGTTCTGCCAGAACTGGGACATCTCCAAGTCCAGGGAGATCGACACGCTCGCCGACGCCGCGTCCCCCGAAGCGATCGCCGCCGCGGCCAAGTCGCTGGGCTGTCGGAGCGTGGCCTTCACCTACAACGACCCTACGATCTTCCTCGAGTACGCGAGCGACGTGGCGGACGCCTGCCACGACGTTGGGCTGCAGGCGGTGGCGGTGACGGCCGGCTACATCTGCCCCGAACCGCGTGCCGACTTCTACGCGCACCTCGAGGGCGCCAACGTCGACCTCAAGGGCTTCACCGAGGACTTCTACCGGCACGTCTGTGGCGGCGGGCTGGCCGCGGTGCTCGACACCCTCGACTACTTGAAACATGAGACGAGCGTGTGGTTTGAGCTGACGACACTGCTCATCCCAGGGCTCAACGACTCCGACTCCGAGCTCGACGCTATGACCTCCTGGGTGGTCGAGCACCTCGGCCCGGATGTGCCGATGCACTTCACCGCGTTCCATCCCGACTTCAAGATGCTCGACAGGCTACCCACCCCGCCCGATACGCTGAGCCGGGCGCGGCGAATCGCGCTGGCCAACGGTGTGCGCCACGCCTACACGGGCAACGTGCACGACCTCGACGGGCAGAGCACCTACTGCCCGGCGTGCGGGGCTCGGGTGATCGAGCGCGACTGGTATGTGGTCGGCGCCTACCGTCTCGACGACACCGGGCATTGCGGGGTGTGCGGTGCCCAGCTGCCCGGCGTATTCGACGGCCCGCCCGGCGGGTGGGGTGCGATGCGCCTGCCGGTGATCATCGGGCGAGTGGCCCGCGAGGATGCCCGGTGAAAGACGCCCGCACGCTGAGAGTCCGCCCGCCGGCTGTGGCCGGCACGTTCTATCCGGCGGCACCGGAGGAGTTGCACGGTGCCCTGCGCGCGGCCTTCAACGCCGCCGTCCGGCCGGACCGCGAGATGCCCGCCCCGAAGGCGCTCGTCGTGCCGCACGCCGGTTACATCTACTCCGGCGCCGTCGCTGCATCCGCGTACCTGAGCCTCGCCGCGGCACGCGACCGAGTGCAGCGGATTGTGCTCCTCGGCCCCAGCCACCGCGTTCCCACCTCAGGGATGGCGGTCACCAGTGCGGATGCTTTCGCTACGCCGCTCGGGCTCGTTGCGGTCGATGCGGCGGCACGTCAGCTCGCGCTCACCCAGCTGTGCGTGAGCGTCGACGACGAGGCCCACGCGTACGAGCACAGCCTCGAGGTCCAGCTTCCGTTCCTGCAGGTGATGATCGACCACTTCGAGGTCCTGCCGCTCGCGGTGGGTCGCTGCGCTACGGCCGACGTTGCCACCGTGCTCGATACGGTCTGGGGTGGTCCCGAGACGGTGATAGTTGTCAGTAGCGACCTCTCTCACTACCACCGGTACGCCGACGCCGTCGTGCTCGACCGTCGCACCGCCGCCGCGATCGTCGCCCGGCGACCGCACGAGATCGGCGACCGTGACGCATGCGCCGCCGCCGGCATCCGCGGCTTGCTGAGCGCCGGTCGTGCTGACGGGTTGCGGGTCGAACAGCTTGACCTGCGCAACTCCGGCGACACTGCGGGCGACCGGGAGAGGGTGGTGGGCTATGGCGCCTTCGCGCTCGTCTGACATGATGCTGACCCCCCACGAGCGCGAGCTGCTGCTCGACATCGCCGACGCCGCCATTGTCGGCGGCCTTCTCGGCGCCCCGCCCTCCCCGCCCCCGGCCGCGCTGCTACCTGGCGCTTTGCACGAGCACGTCGGCGTATTCGTCACCCTCATGGTCGACGGGCAGCTCAACGGCTGCATCGGCAGCATGGAGGGTGTCGAGCCGCTCGGGCACGGCGTCGCCCGCCACGCCTGGTCGGCCGCCTTCGCCGACCCGCGGCTGCCCCGCCTGCGCCCTGTGGACTACAGCCGGCTGCGCATCGAAGTGTCGGTGCTCTCGCCGTTGACAGCGATGCTGGCTGTGGCTCGCGACCAGGTTCTCGACCAACTGCGCCCCGGAGTCGACGGCCTCGTCATCGCTGCCGGCTCCCGCCAGGGACTCTTCCTGCCGGCGATGTGGGAGCAGCTCCCCGAGCCCGAGGTATTCCTCGACCATCTCCTGCTGAAGGTGGGGCTCGTCCCCGGTTGGTGGCCGGAGGGGATGCGAGCATGGCGGTTCACCGCCGAGACGTTTGCCCGTGACGTCGGCGAGCAGCCCAATCCGTCCCAGGCCGCTTGAGCCGGGCCGACCCTAGCAACCGCAGCGCGGCTACCACCACATCGTCGCGTGGGAATGTCTGTCGATGCCGGTGTCCATTGGTCACCGTGGAGTGGCTTCCCGGTGCTGATGTCACTTCCCATGGACTCTTCTGAGAGAGGCGCTCGGCGACCTCCCACTCGTCGTGCTGTTCGACGAGGACGGCGGTCACGAGCCTCGTCACGGCGGCGTCGTTGGGGAAGATCGGCGGTGGACATGGGCCCGGCCGGGCTGGGCAAAGATCGTCTTTATCGCCGCGGCCACCATCTGGGAACTTTCTCATGAAAGGTGCAGGTTCTCGCGTACGTGAACGATGTGCAGCTAGCAGTACGTCATGAAGGTGGCAGTGACCCTATGCCCGGCCCGCACCACAACGTCCTGCGGAAGGTACGGCCCGGCGGCCTTCACCTGGTACGCCCCAGGAGCGACCAAGAACCGATACGTAGAACCTGAGCGGACCGTCTCTGAAGCCACGAGC
>JBEKBT010000033.1:0-53344 GCA_050015255.1 Acidimicrobiales bacterium | reverse complement strand
CTGCGACAGAGACCCCTGCTGCTGCGCCGTTCCTCTCACATCGCCAAGTCAACCCGATACGGCATGAAATCGCGAGCACCGTTCAGCCCTGCGAACAGGGACTTTCCGACCACCCAACTAGTACCAGGAGCGTCCCGTGAGACAGGCCACGGCGCGGGCGCCGGTAAGGCGGCGTCTGGGCATGGAAGGAAACTAGTCGCCCTCCGGCTGCGGACTGAGGCGTGTTCGTCCCCAGGGGTGAATCCCAGCGTGGGTGTCAGCGAAGGCAACTTCAAGCTGCAACGTAAGGGATCGTCTGTGGCCCGTCAGGAAGCACACACAGGCGCGCCCCGGGGCCGGCGCGACGCAGTGCCTGAGCAACGAAACTGGCAATGTCCCCGGCCGCTTCCAGACCCACTTCGACCAGGTCGGCATCGCAGATGCCGTCGGTGTGGACGGCGACTCGAGCAGCACCAAGGATCCTCGCTTGGATCTGGGCTTGCCACTGGTCGGGCACCGTCTCCGAGCCGTTCTCGATGCTGTCCAGCAGCTCGGCAGGGGTGCCTCGCGAGGAGAGCAAGTGATGATACGAGCCCTGGTCGGGGAATCCTTCGCGACACTCAGCGGCGCAGACTATCTGGCCACCTGGCACAACGATCTGGGCGGCCGCCGACATGCCCTTTACGGCTTGGTAAAGGTTCTGATCAAGGGGAAACCCGGAGTTGGTCGTGAGGACCACCTGAAAAGGCGCGTCAACGGGGACCATGGCGATCTGGCCGGCCAGCGTTGTGGCCGCATGATGCATGGCGAGCAGCTCGCCCCCGAAGGCGGCGATGATCTCACGCTGGCGGTTGAGCACCACGTCGAGGGCAAAGCTGACTCCGGCTGCGGTGGCGATGGCCCGCACGTCCGACTGGATGGGGTTGCCATCGATGACCCCCCAGCGTGCCAAGGGGTGGCCGATACGCCTCGAATCGTGAAGCACGAGCACCGTCTCAAGGCCCGCAAGACCAGGTGCCACCATCTTGGGACCTCCAGAGAATCCGGCGAACATGTGCGGCTCGACGAACCCCGTGGTGACGCGCACGTCCGCCGCCAGCCATTCGCTGTTGATCCAGACGGGCACGTCTTCGCCCAGCCGGCCGAGGTGGGTGAGCCCGGCGGGATCTCTGCAGTCGTGGTTGATGACTCGCACCGCTCTGACGAGGTCGGCTCCCAGCATGGAGTCTATTTCGGCGGGCGTGTTCGGCCGGTGTGTGCCCGTGGCGACTACCACGACCACGTCCGAGGGGTCCACGATCCCCTCGAGCTGCTCCAGGATTGCTCCTACGACAAGCGCCCGCGGCTGGGGCCGGGTCCCGTCGCACACCGAGATGGCCACGCTCTGGCCTTTGCGCACCAGCCTGCGCAGCGGCGGACCGGCGACGGGCCTCGTCAAGGCTTCCACCAACGCGGCGTGGGGATCATCCACCCCAGAGTGGCGACGCGGCTCGATCACAACCGTGGACGAAGTGGGGAGCTCGACGCTCAGGCCGTGATCGCCGTAAGCCAGGTCCACTCTCACGAGATCATTCCCAGCGGGTTCGACAGGACGCGGGCCGATCGTTCGCACGCCCAAACCGAGATGGTCGTGTCGCAACGAGACGATGACCGGTGTTCGCTGGGAAACTCTCGGGCGAACTGGGGGTCAAAAGGTCGCCGGTTCAGATCCGGCCAGCCCGACCAGAACGAGCAACTCATAGGCCCTTCACGAGGCAGTTCTACCGGACCGCGCGACTCCGCAACAACTGCGCAACTCAGTCAGCAGCGTTTGCCGCTGGCTCGACGTCTGCCGCAAGTGCCTCTTCGGGAGCGAAGAAGGCTCGTAGCTGCTCAAGGCGTTCGAGGAGCGCGGCTGCCTCCTGACGCGCCATCTCAAAGTGGGACGAGTCATCGGGCGCTTTCTCAACAACCGGCACCCGCGTTTGGTCGGCCTGGTTTCTGGCCGAGACCACTCGCGCCACACTTGCTTGCTCGGCTTCCTCCCACTGCCGGTGTCTTAGCGTCCCGTAAAGAACGGGAGTGACCGCAACAATTACCACCACGACGAACAGCGGAATACTCCAGTACACAGCACCCATAGCAAGACCTGCCAATGTCGCCGGCGGTGATCTTCCCCACCAGATGAGCACGTACTTTTCACAGCTCATTCTGCGTGAATGTCTTTGGCAGTTCAATGCCAATTCCATTACGAGTTGGCCGCCGCAAGCGCACCGACTATGCCCGTGTGCAAGCCGGGAGCGGACGAACCCGGACGTCGGTCGTGGAAACGAGGTCAAAGACCCTCCCGGGTCGATTTCAACGCCTGTCAGACGATCTGCGAGCAGCGGCTTCGTGTCGGGGAAGCAACGACAGGAACGACAGGTCTTTCGGCCCTAGGAGCCGCCAGTCGATCGGGTGCAAGGTGTACCCGGGACTTCGTGATCGAAGTGAGTAGGTCGCCGATCATCGGCGCGACTCGTCGATCGTGTCCTCTTAGCGTGACAGCACCCCCGGCATCCCCCCGCCGGGTGGTGCTGGCCGCTTCGAGACGTGTCTGCGAGGTGCTTACCACTTTCGTGGTTCTCCCCGGGCCAGGACGAGCCTTCCGATCCGAGCCTCTTAAGCTCCCGGCCCCATTCAAGCCGTGTCGGTGTTGACGATGAGCAGGTTGCAGGGGCAGTGATGGGAGATCTTGTTGGGGACGCTTCCGAGGACGAAGCGAGACATGCCGGTCATGCCCCTGTTGCCAACCACGATCAGATCGGCACCGAGGGCCTCGGCCGTCTTGACGAGGGTGTCGGCGACGTCTTCTCCTGCGGCATCGTGAATCTCCGTGGGCACCCCCCGCCGGTCGGCCTCGGTTACTAGCTGCGCCCTTACCTGTGCAGCCCGGTGCTCAGCCTCGTCGCGTAGCTTGTCGACCTCGAGCTGACCGCCGCTCGAGTCGGAGAACCCCGCCTTGAGAGCAGGATGAACCACCTGGATGACGTGCAGCTTCGCCTCGGAAATCTTCGCCAGCTCGAGGGCGTGTGTGACGGCGAGCGCCGCCCGCTCCGACCCGTCTGTGCCGACGACGATCGCCTTGTACACGGTGGCCCCCCTTGTCGGAGACAGCGACGAGAGCTCGCCTTGGCTCCGGGCTGTTCGAGATTGTCCAACGCAATCTACCGTCGGGCCCCACCCGGAGCAACCGGGAATTCACCCGTCACCACGACTTTTGCTCTCGGGAAAAGTTCGAAAATGCGACCCGGTGCGGCGCGCGAGACGGTATAGTCTCCGCCTGAGGGGTGTGACTGCTTTAGGGGGGGGTGCCGTGCCGAGGTTGTGGAGACTGGTTGTCACCCTCGTGTTACTGGCCGCGGGCGCCGGTGGCGTGGCCTTTGCCGGGTCGAACCTCTCGTCCCAGCCCGTCAGCGTCGCGTACACGGCGAAGCCGGGCCAGTCGGTCAACGTCACGATGCAGACCGTTGGCTCCTACGGCCACGGCATCCACGCGACCTGGGTCTCCTACATGACCCGCTCACCCACGGGCCAGTGGTTGCACACCACGACCTGGCAGGTGCCCGCTCATACGAAGGTCAACGTGACCATCTACCAGTACGACTCTGGTACCCCGCTGCGCAACCAGCAGGTCGGGATGGTGCAGGGCACGATCGGCGACGTCGCCACCCTCAACGGCAAGGTCTTCACTGTCATCAATTCGAACGCCGGCAACGGCGTAGGGCACACCTTCTCGATGCCGAGCCTCGGGATCAACGTGCCGCTCTATGGAAACAATCCCAATGCGAACCTGTGCCCGGCCGCTCCCTGCACCACCGCCTGGCCGCACAACATCATCAAGTTTTCCTTCATGAGCCCCGGCCCGGGAACTTACCCCTGGCAGTGTTTCGTTCCCTGCGCGTTGGGCTTCCTCTATGGGAACGGCGGCCCGATGCAGACCGTCGGTTGGATGGACGGCTTCATGGACGTGGTCTCCTGATGTCGGGCGACGACGCCCGGGTACCCGCAACAGGCACGGGCAGCGAGCTGCGAGCGCCAGGCGTCGGCTCATCGCAAGCACCGGTAGGAGCGAACGGCCTGCCCAACGAGCCGCACCACGGGTGGCGCATGGTTGGCCTCTGGGTCGTGTCGTCGGCGATCGCCGATCCGCTCTTCTACTATCTCGCCGGCCCACACATCCCGCCGGGGCGGATGAGCTCCACGGCCGGCGGCGCGCAGTTCGACTTCAACATCCTTCTGATTACGGCTCTGCCGGTGATGCTCGCCGTATGGATCTACATGGCCTACGCGATCATCAACTGGCGGGCGTCCCGCGGCGGCCCTGAGCCGGTCGGGGGGCCTCGAGCGCGCAGCAACGTGCCGATTCAGGCCACATGGATCGCCGTCACGACGGTGCTCGTGCTCTTCCTCTTCGGCTTCGGGACATATGAGCTCGTACAGCCCGAGGGCGCCGGGGGCGGGGAGGGCCCGAGTCCCGTCTGGACCCCGACCTCACATAACGTGCTGGCGATCCAGGTCATCGGCCAGCAGTGGAAGTGGACCTACCGCTACCCGAGCTTCGGTGGGTTCGAGACGACCGAGCTCGTGGTCCCCGAACACACCGCCATCGCCTTCCACGTCACCTCGTTGGACGTCGTCCACGATTTCTGGGTCTATCAGCTCGGGGTGAAAGCCGATGCCAATCCGGGGCAAGACGATGTCGCCTTCACCACCCCTCAACAGCTCGGCAGCTTCATCGTTCGTTGTGACGAGCTGTGCGGCCTATGGCACGGCGCCATGTACAACTCGGGGAAAGTGGTGACGCCCGCCCAATTCGAGTCATGGGCCAAGGCCACCGAGCTCCAGTTGGCTGCCAACACCAAGTTCTTGCCGCCGTTCGCTTGGACCTACACGCCCGACGCGAATGGCGCGGATGGCGGGTACTACCCCGACAACGTGGACCCCTACAGCCCGGTGGAGACCTACGGGGCAAAGCAGCCCGGTGAACCACTTCCGGCGAAAACGTGACATGACACGACGGACAGGGAATGAGGAGATGTTTGGGCGCGACCTGGACCATTGTGACTGTGGAGGTAGCTGAAGGGCATGGCACAGCACACAGCCGAGACGGTGGGTGCGTCCTTCCCGGGCGAGGTGCCCTCAGGGCGCCCGAATCTCGACAGACGCCCGGACTGGCTGAAGCCCCATATGGGCTGGGCGATCGTGGGTGCGATCGCAGGATGGTTCTTCGGCCGCTACGTGGGCGATCTCATTGCCGGGAGCTGGCCCGTCAGTCAGAACACTACCATGAACAATGTCGCCGTTGTGTTCGCGTTGTCCTTCGGGGTCCTCGGGTGGCTCATAGGCATCGGCGGGCTCACATACCCGCTCTTGAAGATGCTCGGTCGTGAGCCGGCGCCGGTCTTTCCCACGCGTTCTTGGGTCCGGTACTTCCGCATGACCGAGGATCACAAGGTCGTCGGCCTCCAGTACCTGATCGGTGTGCTGGTCTTCCTCTTCACTGCTGGTCTGTTGGCCATGGGTATCCGCACAGAGCTGCTCAGCCCGACGAGCCACGTCTTCGGCCCGGGCACCTACATAGCCCTCGTCGGCGAGCACGGCACGATGATGATGATGATGGCGAGCTCGGCGGTCGTCGGCCCCCTCGGCAACTGGCTGGTACCGCTGATGATCGGTTCACGCAGGATGGCTTATCCCCGGGTGGAAGCATTCTCGTTCTGGATCTTCATGGCCGGGTACCTGGTGATCATGACGGCCTTGCCGCTGGGTGGATTCTCGACGGGCTGGACGGGTTACGCACCGCTGCAGACCCAGGCCAATCCGGGCATGGATGCTTATCTGGTCGGCTTCGCGGTCATCGGCGTTGGCATGATAATGGCCGGGTTCAACCTCGCCGCGACGATCATCAACTACCGCGCGCCGGGGATGACCTGGAGCCGCGTTCCCATATTCGTGTGGTCAGTCCTGGCCACGACGGCCCTGCTCGTGCTGGCGACGCCCACGCTCATCGTGGCGGGCTACCTCGGCGTGCTGGACCGCACGGTCCAGACTGCCTTCTATGTGACCGAGCATGGCGGAAGCAGCTTTTTGTGGGAGAACCTGTTCTGGTTTTTCGGGCATCCCGAGGTTTACATAATGGCGCTACCGGGCTTTGGCATCGTGATGGAGATGATGCCGGTCTTCACGCGCAAGCCCCTTTTCGCTTATAGGGTGGCTGCCGCCGGGATGGTCGGGGTGGCGTTGCTGTCCTTCTTCGTCTGGCAGCACCACCTCTTCCAGAGCGGCATCAACCCCGACATGCGGCCGTTGTTCATGTTGACCACGGAGTTGATCTCCATCCCGACCGGCTTCTTGTACCTCGTCACCCTCGGGACCCTGTGGAAAGCGAAGATCCGCTTCGACGTGCCGATGCTCTTTTGCCTAGGGATGCTGTTCAACTTCCTCATCGGGGGGATCACCGGTGTGTTCCTCTCCGACGTCCCGGTCGACGTGACCGTGCACGGCAGCTTTTTTGTAATGGCGCACTTCCATTACACGATCATGGGCGGCCTGATCTTCGCCTTGTTCGGCGGCCTGTACTACTGGCTCCCCAAGATGACCGGGAAACAGCTGAATCAACGACTCGCCAAGATCCACTTCTGGGCGTTCTTAGTCTTCTTCAACTGCACGTTCTTCCCCCTTTTCCTGGTCGGCCTCTTGGGCATGCCCCGGCGCGTTTTCGAGTACGCGCAGAATCTGCAGACCCTGAACGACATTTCGTCGGTCAGCGCCTATTTGCTCGGGGCATCGTTCCTCATCTTCGTCTTCAACTTCGTCTGGTCGATCTTTATCGACCCGGTGAAGGCGCCTGACAACCCTTGGGACTCGCGGGGCCTCGAGTGGCAGACCGCGAGCCCGGTGCCGTGGTTCGACTTCGAACGGATCCCTGTGGTGCTCTCGGATCCCTACCACTACGGGGAGAGCGCAGCCCCCCCCGTCGCCGATCTGGGCGTCCCTTCACTCGCGTCGGTCGGCGTGATCGGCTATGGAGAGGCCGTGAGCTCCCGTGATATCGAGTCACCTCCCGAACAGGCGGGAGACCTCGACCCCCGTCCACCAGTCATCTAAGCGGAGGCACCATGGCTGACAGGCTTACGCCGACTGAATCATTCCCGACGCTGCGCGAGACGCCGGAGGAGATCGCTTACGAGCTGAGTGCCCACGAGGGTGCCCTTTGGACGGGCAGCCGGATGACGATCGGCATTTGGGCCTTCGCGTTCGCGGCCCTCGGCTTCGCCTACTTCTACCTGCGGTCGTCGAACAACGCGAACCTCTGGCGCCCCGCCCACATGACTGCTCCCACCGGCGTGGGCGCGGCGGTGCTCGCCTTCTCGCTCGCGAGCGCTCTTCTGGTCGGCTACGGCCTCTGGCGTTTCCGCTCGGGTTCCGCGCTCGACTGGCAGGTTGCCGGCTGGACTGGGGTCCTCTGCACTCTCATCGCGGTCGGATTGCAGATCTGGCAGCTGACGGAACTGCCCTTCTTCCCCGGAAGAAGCGGGTACTCGTCGTGCTTCGTCGGGTGGGCCGGGATGAACATCACCCTGCTGTTGTCGGGGGCGTACTGGCTCGAGACGTTGCTGGCGCGCGAGCTCCGCCTGCGACGTGCCGTCTCTGAGGACGGGGGAGTAGTCCGCTCCGCCCTGCCCGCAGTGCGGCTCTTCCGAGTGAACCTCGAGGGATGCACCTACTACTGGGTGTTCATCGCTCTCGTTGCTCTCTTCTTCTGGATGCTCTTCTACGTGGTGTGAAGGTGAATCCCACGCCATGCGGAGGCCTTGGCGTCATGGGGGAGCTCGCTTCGACATCGAAAGGTGGACAATAGACACGTGAGTCACTACTTCCTCGGGCCGCAGGTCCTCACCCTGGCGATCCCGCTCGGGTTCTTCGTGTTGGTGTGTTTCTGGGGGTTCTTTCAGCGCAACCGCCCTCGATGACCGGCCGAGGCGCCGGCAAGCGGTCCAGGTGGGAGGAGATTCACCCCACGATCTGGCCGGCCGTTTCGCGCAGTGATGGCAGCGGGGGCCATGTCGACGGTGTGGATCGTGGCCGATCAGCCCGTCGGAGATCCTGGGTCGGGTAGCGTCGGCACTCCCGGTTCCGGGAGGTGCGCTGAGAGGATCTGATCAGCAGCGCTGATGTCGGCGAGCGCGGCCGCCCGATCAGAGGCCAACGCCCTTTCTCGGGAGGCGAGGTCATGCTTGGCGCTCGCGTCGTTCGGTTGCGTCAGCAGCATCCGCAGGTCTGAGATCGCGCCGAGCGCATCGGAGGTCGCCCAAAGCGTCACCGTATCGACGACGTCACCGAGCCGTTTGCCCGCTGCGGAGCCTGGTACCTCGATGTTGGAGAGATCGAAGATGCTGTTGTCGGTGAACGAGCAGGCGGCGAGGTCGTCGCGCATGAGCGCCGGCGCTTCGTGCCTGTCGGAGGGGGTGAGGGAACCTGCGACCTGGTCTGCGTGAATGGAAAACGACTCCTTCACCGCAAAGGCGCAGGGGGCCACATCGGAGTTGACCTCGCTCATGACGCTCTGCCCAGCCGAGATGTCGGCTGCAAGTGAGCCGTGCACCGGGAGGTCCGAGATCACCGTGATCGCCAGCACGACGATCGCTCCCAAGGTGACCAGGAAAGCGCGCCGTCGATACCAGGGCGCCGCCGAAGCCTTGTCCGCGCCGATGGTCGCGTCGGTGTCCTGCCGTCCACGTTCTTGGCTCGTGCTCATCGGTCGGCCACGAGCTCGCCAGCATAGGTTGCGATGCCCCTCGCGAACTGAGTGATCTCGGCGCTCGGCAGCTCGTAGACGCCTGACGGCCGGCTCTCGTCCGCGAACGGCGTGGCACTGAATCGAAATCGTCCCTCGCCGTCGAGGAAGTACATGACGTCGTTGTGCTCCACCTTACGAGTGGCTGTGTCGAAGCTCACCGTGATCCCGTACGACTGCCATACCGTGTTCAGCTCGGAGACCGGGCCGGTCAACATGTGCCAGTTGGAAAGGCGGCCAAGCCCTGTCCTGATGCGCACGCCCTGCAGGCCTGAGACGGCGGTGGCGGCCGGATCGGTGTTGACCGTGAGGAAGCTCACCCGTCTCGTCAACTCTCCGAGATCGGCGTCTGCCTGCTCGATCTCACCGGCGACGACAGGACAGATGTCGTTGCAGCGCCCGTCGAAGAATGTGAGCACCACGACCCTCGCGCTCTCGTCGGCGAGCGAGAACCTCTGCCCGCGCTCGTCGACGAGCGAGATGGGACGAGCCTGGCCAGGTGTCGTACGGGTCAATCCCATGAACGCGGCCAGCTCACCTGGCACCACGGCCTCGTGCTCGCCGCTCGAGGATTGGGCGGCGACCGGACGGGGCGTCCGTGTCGGTGTCGTCACGCTCGGCGCGGTGGGATTGATACCAGTGGCGTCAAGGACATGTTCCAACAGCGCACCTCCGACTCCGAGCACGGCAGCGGCGAACAACACCAGGTGCACGAACCTTCGCGGAATACGCGTCGGGCCGCCCGCGAAGGCCGCCGCACGGTCTACGGTCCCTTCGGCAGAAGCGCCGGTCGACATGGGCTGCATCATGTCTGTCACCGGCCCGGGGGTCGCAGTCGCGTTTTCACCAGGGATGGGCGATCGCGTCGACGCCCATGGCCACGAACACACCGGTGAGATAGGTGATCGAGAAACCGAACAATTTCATGGCCCGACCCGGTCTGGGGTCACGCCAAAGACCGACCGCGTAAAGGACGAACGCCACACCAAACACGACGGCGGCGGCGGCGTAGATGAGGCCGAGGTGCGCGACCGGCACTAGGACGAACGAGAGGGCGACGAGGGCGATGGTGTAGCAAAGGATCTGGCGGGTCACCTTGGCCATGTCCGCGATCGACGGGAGCATGGGAACGCGTGCGGCCGAGTAGTCGTCGCGGTAACGCACGGCGAGCGCCCAGAAGTGGGGAGGGGTCCAAAGAAAGATCAGCCCGAACATGAGGAAAGGTACAAGGGAGAGCCGGCCGGTCACGGCGCTCCAGCCGACGAGAACGGGCACGGCGCCGGCGGCTCCGCCGATCACTATGTTCTGCGGCGACGATCGCTTCAGCCACATCGTGTACACGCCGACGTAGAAGGCGGTGGCCGAGACGGCCAGGACCGCCGAAAGGAGATTCACCGTGCTCGCGAGCAGGCTGAACGCCGCCGCTTCGAGGAGGAACGCGAACGCGACGGCCGCTCGGGGGCTGATCACTCCGGTGACGAGGGGCCGATGCTTGGTGCGCTCCATCATCGCGTCTATGTCCCTGTCGTAGACCATGTTCATAGCGTTCGCCCCGCCTGCCGCGAGCGCCCCGCCGAGCACGGTGAGCACGATCAAGCGAATTGCTGGCACACCCTTCGCCGCCACGAACATCGTGGGCACGGTTGTGATGAGCAGCAGTTCGATGATCCGCGGCTTTGTCAGCGCCACATAGGCCTTGATGCGATTCCCAAGTTGTTGGGTGCCCTGCGCCGGGCGCTCGCCGCCGTGGAGCTTCAGCCAGTCGAGCAACGAAGGGTGAGGGCCTACGGTCCCCCTTGCGGCGACGCTCCCGTCATGATGCATCCGACGAGGGTAGTGCTAAGTCTGACGACATCCGTTCATCCGGGGTGTCCTACGAGATGCTCGACCATGATGGTGACTGTCTGTCCTCTAGTGACCACGGGCGGTCCTGTATCGTGCCTCTGGGCACGAACGCGGTTGCGCCGGATCGTCCTCGCGTGTGGAAGTGTATAACCTCGGTTCTGCCACCCTCGCTCTCATCAGAATTGTGTTCCGGTGAGGTCAACGATCGGTGGTGAAGGCACCCGGCGGCGTGGGGGGAGGGTTTAGTCGGCGATGCCAGGTATGGGCACAGGCCTCCAGACGAACAATCCCGTTATCGTGGCGGCGTTCCGGACCCAGCTCGAGCACCAGGCATTCGTTGTCCTAGCGCTCGTCGTCGTGTTGGCCGCGTGCTGGAGCGTGCTGCGCGCGGCCCAACTGCGAAAGCAGGCGAACGGCAACGCGGGCATCGAAGTCTCGCCGTGTCCTGAACCAAGCGCGCGGCGTCTCCTGCGAATCTCCTTCGGATTCATCTGGATCTTCGACGGCCTTCTCCAAGCACAGGCCTCGATGCCGCTCGGGATGACGACGCAGGTGATCGCGCCCAGCGCGGCGGGCTCACCATCATGGGTTCAGCATCTCGTGAACGCTGGAGGCACGATCTGGAGCAACCATCCCATCTCCGCCCCCGCCTCGGCCGTGTGGATTCAGGTTGGTCTCGGCATCTGGCTGCTCGTCGCACCTCGAGGCAACTGGTCGCGGTTGGGCGGCCTGTCGAGCGCTGCTTGGGGGCTTGTGGTGTGGGTCTTCGGCGAGGCCTTCGGGGGCATCTTCGCCCCGGGTCTCAGCTGGGCCTTCGGAGCCCCGGGAGCGGTCCTTTTCTACTGCTTTGCCGGCCTGCTCCTCGCCCTGCCGGAGCGGGCTTGGACGAGGCAGCGTCTTGGTCGAGCGATCCTCGCCGTCATGGGACTTTTCTTCGTGGGCATGGCCTTGCTGCAGGCGTGGCCCGGTCGCGGCTTCTGGCAGGGCCAGGTCCATCGATACGCTACGCCCGGGACTCTCACCTCGATGGTCCAGCAGATGGCGCTGACACCACAGCCGCGCCTTTTGTCCTCGTGGCTGGCGAGCTTCGGCTCATTCGACGCTGCTCACGGTTGGGCGGTCAACCTGTTCTTGGTGATATGCCTCGCAACTCTTGGTGTGGCCTTTTTGAGCGGACGGTCAAGAGTCGTGCGTGTCGGCGTGCTATGCGGGATCGTGGTCTGCCTCGCGGACTGGATCCTCGTCGAGGACCTCGGCTTTCTTGGTGGCGTCGGCACCGACCCGAACAGCATGATCCCGATGGCGCTGATATTCAGTTCTGGCTACGTGGCCATGACGCGCCTTCCCGCCCCGGTCGAAGCGATGTCCGGATCATCAGTGCCAGAACCCATGCCCGCCTGGCGCGACCATCTCGTCGCTCGCCCGGCCTATTTCCTCCGTTGCCTTGCGGCGTTCGGCGCGATAGGCGTCGTGCTGCTCGGTGCCGCCCCGATGGCGCTTGCCGCGACGAACCCTGTCGCTGACCCGATCCTCAACGAGGCGATAGATGGGACGCCGAACGCTACAAATGTTCCCGCAGCACCGTTCGATCTCATCGACCAGTACGGAAGACAGGTCTCGTTGGGAAGCCTGCGAGGCGATGCCGTTGCGATTACCTTCCTCGATCCGGTCTGCACGACAGACTGCCCGCTCATCGCCCAGGAGTTTGACGAAGCCGATCAGATGCTCGGCGCTGAGTCTCGCCGGGCGGTGTTCATCGCCATCGTCGCCAACCCCATCTACAGATCCGTGGCAGTAACTCGTGCATTCGACGACAACGAGGGGCTCGAACACGTCAAGAACTGGCTCTACCTCACGGGATCGCTGCAGATTCTCGAGCAGACCTGGGACAACTATGGCGTCGAAGTCGCGATCGAGCCCGCCGGCTCGATGGTCGCCCACAGCGAGATCGCCTATGTGATCGACCCGTCCGGTCACACGCGCTACATATTGGACGCCGACCCCGGTCAGGGGACGCAGTCCCTGCAATCGTCGTTCGCGGGGCTCGTGGCCGGCGAGATCCGTCAGGTCCTGGCGCAGTCGTGAGAGCCATCCGGCGTCGCTAGGGGAAGATGGAGCGAAACTCGTGAGCTACGTGACCGACAACTGGTCGTTCGACCCTTTCCTTGTCGTCGTCGGGATCATCGTCGTCTGGCACGAGATCGGCCTTTACCACCTACGGCGACGCTCGACGCCGGCGCGAACGCGCCGACGAAGGATGCGATCGCTTCTCTTTTATGCCGGGCTCGGGACGCTCCTGCTCGCCGTCGACTCGCCGATCGATTACTGGGCGGACTACTACTTCTTCGTCCACATGATCGAGCACATCCTGATCATGTTTTTCGCCCCGATCCTTATCGTCTCGGGAGCGCCGTGGCTACCACTCATCCACGGGTTGCCGGTCAAGGTTCGGCGCGTGGTTGGCAGGGCCGTCCTGCTCGGCGCCTGGGCACGCCCCCTGCGCGCGCTCGGGCGTTTCTTGACGAGCGGAGCCGTGGCCATAGTCGCCTTCAACGTCATCATGGTTGTCTGGCACGTCCCGGCGCTCTTCGATCTCGCCGAGAGCAACCAGTACGTGCACATCTGGCTGATGCACTCCAGCTTTTTCGTGAGCGGCGTGTTCTTCTGGCTACAGATCATCCCGTCGTACCCGATTAAGCCCAAGCTCAGCACGGCCGGTCAGATCTGGGCGATTCTCAGCACAAACGTCGTGATGTTCGTCCTCGCAATGGCACTCAGCATTTTCACGGCGACCTCGTGGTACAGCGTGTACAACAACCACGTCCCGGGTGTCACGCTGTCGCCCTTCGCCGACCAACAGATCGGTGCCGCGATCCTCTGGGTGTGCGGCGACTTCTGGGCTGTCCCGGCCCTGATCTCGATCATCCGTCGCGCCCTCTCCCAAGACGAGGACATGAGCGTGGTGATCGACCGGGTGCTGGGTCGGCGTGTCATCGAAGGGGTCGGGTAGTCGATGACTGGCCGGTGACCGGGCGGTCTCCGGCATAAACTAGCTCGCTTTGCCAGCGACCGGCTCGAGCCGTCGTGCTCGCTGTGCGGTCGAGGGAGAACTCCGCGAGGCACACAGCAGGTCCCGCGCGTTGTTCCACCCCGCTTGACATGTGTCGGTCGCTGACGATCGCTGGGCGCGAGCCGCCCGATCTCCAAGTGGCGGCGGCCTGCGCAATTCGCCCGCGTTCTCTCCAACCCGGAGCTGTCTGGAACACAGGGAGATCGGCGACGGAACGCGAGAATGCCCCGGACCTTGGGACCGGGAGGTTCTGCCTAAGGCGCTGAGCTAGCCGGGAACACGGGAGCTGTTCTTACTAGCGACACCGACGTGCCGCGCGACGGTCTATGGGTGATAGCTAACCGAATTGAGAGGTTCTACCTGTTAGACGGCAGGAGCGAGAAGAGCTACGAACCCGGCTTCTTTCGCTTCGGCTCCGGCGTTCTCGTCCTGGTCCCGTTGCGATCACGGCGAAAGCGTTGCTGGGCGCCCTGTTTAGTGAGTCCATAGCAGGCGCCGATCTCAACCCAGGTGGAGCCGGCCTTGCGGGCCGTTTCGACTTGGGCGAGCTCCAGTTCTTCAGCGGCCTCTCGCAGGCGCCTGGCAGCATCGAGTTGGTTAATTGGGCTGTCATTGGCCTCGAACGCGTCGAGTGCCGCGGTGACTCGCCTGATGGGGCTCCTGGGGGCCACGACGACAGCCTATCGACAAGCGTGTGCGTCAATGATATGTTGACCTTTCTCTGTCAACTATCAGTTGACCTAACTCTGGTCCGAGTCGAGAAAGTGGGGTGATCCGCGTGGCGAAGAAGAGCAAGAAGAGCAAGAAGAGCAAGAAAGGGAAGAAGTAGCAGCTGGCTTGGCGTGGACGGCAGCAGTTCAGCGACGAATTCCTGCCGTCCGCACGCTGAGGTCCCTTGTCGTTCCCGACGAGGCTGGCCATGAAAAAGTTGGATGAGCGGCGCCGGACGCCTGGCGACACCTCGAGCTGATCCGTTATCCGGTCTTCTCTTTCCTCGACCGGATTGCCGGGTTGGATCTCTCAGCTCCCCTCGGTGATGGCGGCCACCTCCTCGTCGGTCAGCTCGATCGAAGCAGCGGCGACATTGGATTCGAGGTGTTCCAGAGTGCCCGTTCCCGGAATGGGGAGGATCTGTGGGGAGCGGGCAAGGATCCAGGCCAGAGCGATCTGACGCACGCTGACACCGTACCGCCTCGCCATTTCGCCCACTGAAGGGTTGCGATCAGAGTCGAGGATCGGCGCCCAGGGCACGAAGACGATCTGTTCCTGCTCGCAAAGATCCACCAGTGGTTCCGATGAGCGATCACCGACGTTGAACCTGTTCTGGATGGATACGAGCGGTGTAAAGTTCTCGGCCTCGCGCAGTTGGGACTCGGTGAAATTCGAGACCCCGATGTGGCGGATCTTTCCCTCCGCCTTCAGCTCCACTAGCGCGCCTATCGACTCCGTGATCGGAACCTTGGGATCGGGGCGGTGGAACTGATACAGCGGAATCTGGTCGAGCTTCAGGCGCCGCAAGCTTGCCTCGCAGGTCTCCCGAAGGTGTGCAGGACGACCGTCAGGTTCCCACCGTCCCGGGCCCGGGCGTATGAGACCTCCCTTGGTCGCGATGACGAGATCGGCTGGATACGGATATAGCGCCTCGGCGATCAGGTTCTCGCTGACCCCGGGACCGTAGGAGTCAGCGGTGTCGATGAAGTTGATATCCAACTCGATCGCGCGCCGTAAGACTCTCTTTGCTTGCTCGCGATCGGGCGGTTCACCCCAAATGCCCGGGCCCGTGATGCGCATGGCCCCGAAGCCGAGGCGATTCACAGTGAGATCTCCTCCGAGATCGATTGTGCCGGCTGCTCCGGCAGTGATCTGTGAACTCGGCGACATCTGCTCTCCTCCGCTGGCTTGACCGTTCTCGGATCGGGGCAGGGGTACACCCCACGTCAGACGACCAGTCACCAGCACATCACAACCGAACCTGCGGGTCCCTGACGAGAGCTGATGACCGGCTTCGACAAAGCGTACGTCTCACAGCTTCCACGTGGTGGCTGCAACGGAGGTGCCCAAGCTCTGAACGCCCGGCGGAGCTCTGTGCTCATACTCGTTGGTGTCGTCTTCAGCTTCGAAGGAGTGACCGTGACCGTTACCGATCGCCGGACTGCCCAGCAGTGCTGGCCGCCGCTAGGCGCTGAGACGCGGCCGACGAGCCCTGCGCCTTAGATTCCCGTGTGCTCAGCTCGGATCGGATTGGGATCTGGCACGTGCGGCATGAGCGCGTTCGGGGGGATCGTGCCGAGACGACCGGCTTCAAAGTCCTCCAGTGCCTGCATGATCTCGTCTCGGGTGTTCATGACGAAGGGCCCATAGTGGGCGACGGGCTCCCCGATGGGCCGACCTCCCAGCACGAGGACCTCGAGGTGGACGGTGCGCGAGTCCTGACGGTCGTCGGCCCGGACAGCCATCCAGTCGCCGGGGCCGAACGCCACCAGCTCGCCACGTTGCACCGGCCGTCCTTCGCCACCGGCCCGGCCGGATCCAGCCAGGACGTAGACGAGGGCGTTGAAGCCGGGGTCCCAGGGCAGTTGCAATAGCGCCCCGGGCGACACCGTGGCGTGCATGAGCGCCATCGGGGTGTGGGTCATCCCGGGACCGCGATGATCACCAAGCTCGCCAGCGATCACTCGCACCAAGCATCCGCCGTCGGCGGAGGACAGCAGGGTCACCTCGTCGGCCTCCAGCCCCTGGTAGGCGGGCGGGATCATCTTGTCCTTCGCGGGAAGGTTCACCCAGAGCTGGATACCGTGGAAAAGGCCACCTGAGACGACGAGGTCCTCAGGCGGCGTCTCTATGTGCAAGATTCCTCCGCCGGCGGTCATCCATTGCGTCGCACCGTTGCTGATGAGACCACCACCCCCGTTCGAGTCCTGGTGGGCAAAAGTTCCATCGATCATGTAGGTCACCGTCTCGAACCCGCGGTGGGGGTGCCAGGGGGTTCCCTTCGGCTCACCTGGCGCGTAGTCGACCTCGCCCATCTGGTCCATGTGCACGAAAGGGTCCAGGTCGCGCATGCTCATCCCGGCGAAGGCCCGGCGTACCGGGAATCCTTCGCCCTCTAGAGCACTTGGCGCCGTGGTCACCGACCTCACGGGGCGTTCGATCGCCAGAGCCGGGTCGGGAACGGGGATTCTCGGCAGTCCTGACAGGTCACTGACAGTTACAGCAGGCATTGGAACCCCCTCGTCGACAGATCACATCCCAGCCGTTCGCAAATGTACACGCCGGCCTTCTCAGCTAGGTATGCCCGGTAACTGGCCGATATCGCGGATGCTCTCCTTGGCAAGGTCGACCACTTGGTCAGCGTGACCATGCCAGACGAGCTTTGCGGTCGCCTTGGCGAAGCCCTTGGTCTGCTCCCAAGTCGGGTATTGGGGCAGCCCCGCGGCAAGCCTGGCCGTGCGGACCGAGACCAGTGCTGGACCGGGGTGTGCGAACGCCCGAGACACGGCTCCAGGTACGTCGTCGTGGCACTCCACGCCAATCCCGAGGATCCCGTAAGCGTCGGCAAGCTTCGCGAAATCAGGGTTCTTGAGATCTGTCTCGAAGGGCTCGAAGCCTTCTGCGAGCATCTCCCAATGCACCATGTCAAGCAAGCCGTTGTCGAAGACGATCAGTTTGATCGGCAGGTCGTAGGTGGCGATCGTGCTCAGGTCTCCGAGCAGCATCGTGAGTCCACCATCGCCGCACATTGCGACCACTTGGCGAGCTGGGTAAGCGAGTTGCGCACCGATCGCCTGGGGCATGGCGTTGGCCATCGAGCCGTGGTTGAACGACCCGATCAGGCGCCGACCGGCGGTCATGTGCAGGTAGCGACAGGCCCAAACCGCGGACATCCCCGTGTCAGGAATGAAGATGGCGTCCTCCGAGGCGAGACGGTCGAGTGTCGCCGCAACGAACTCAGGGTGCACCGGCGACTGTCCGCCGGAATGGCGGACGTAGATGTCCAGCTTGCGCCGGGCCTGTTCGTGAAGCCTTTGGGTTGCACGCAGATGCGAGTCGTCGCTCTTCTCGGCGACTCGCTCGGAAAGGGCGCGCAGAGTGAGCGCAGCATCTGCCGCGACGCCGTAGTCGAGCCGGGACCGGCGTCCGAGGTGCTCCGGGCGTGAGTCGATCTGGACGATCGTCTTGTTCTCGGGGATGTACTGACGGTAAGGAAAGTCCGTGCCGACCAGAAGCAGCAGGTCAGCGTCCTGTAGGGCCTTGGTGCAGCCGCCGAAACCGATCAGCCCGGTGAGGCCGACGGCGTAGGGATTGTCGTGCTCGATCCACTCTTTGCCCCGCAGCGTGTAGCCGACCGGAGCCTTGATGCGCTCCGCCAGCTGGAGGACCTCGGCGTGCGCGCTTTGGACCCCGGCTCCGCAGTAGATGGTGACCCTGGCGTGGCTGTCGATCAGCTCAGCAACGGACTCGACGTCGCTGCGGGCCGGCGCGTATGTCGGAGGCTCGAAGTTGAAGCTGTGCGGCGCCAGGGCGTGCAGGCCTGTGTCCAGTTCCGCGGTGTCACCTGACATCGCGACCACGGCGACGCCCCGGCGCGCGATGGCGTGCTGGAACGCGATCTCGAAGATCCGCGGGGCCTGTTCGCGCCTCGAGCAGCACGCGTTGTAGACGCTGCAGCTGGCAAACACCGTGTCGGGGTCGGATTCCTGAAAGTACGAGCCGCCCACCTCTGCGCTCGCGATGGTTGAGGCGAGCGCGAAGACCGGGGCTCGGGTCTTGTTTGCGTCGTAGAGCCCGTTGAGCAGGTGCAGGTGACCGGGACCCGCCGATCCGGCGCACATCGTGACTCGGCCCGTGAGCTGAGCCTCGGCTCCAGCCGCCCACGCGCCAACCTCTTCGTGGCGGACATGTACCCAGCGCAGCTTTCCGTTGCGCCGTATCGCATCCCCGATCGGATTCAGGCTGTCGCCGATAACGCCGTAGACGCGCTCGACCCCGGCACGGACTGCTGTTTCCACCAGCGCGTCAGCAACAGCCAGAGCCATGGCGACCCTCCTTGGGACAGCACGCTCGCACGAAGCCGAGCGAGTTGGGTAACACCGTCCAACGGTGTCGTGGAGTGCACAATCTATGGCGGCCGGTGGCCTGCGACAAGGCCTCAGCTCGGAGATGGACCGCTGCTCGCGTCCTCAGTAGCAGCCACCCAGGAATACGTAGTGGCTACGGATGACCGACCGTCTCACTGGGCCGGACAATCCTGATGAGGCGTCGATGGCTCATTGGAGTCTCGACCCGAAGAGCAAGGAGGGACCATGAGCAATAGCCAGCTGCTGATCGACGTGCAAGAAGAGCTGATGTGGGATCCAGAGGTGGACGCCAGTCACATCACCGTCAGCGCGGAGGATGGCGCCGTGACCCTGTCGGGATACGTCCCCTCCTACTATCAAAAGACCCAAGCGGTTGCCGCGACTGAGCGCGTTCATGGCGTCAAGGCCATCGCCGACGAGATCGAGGTGCGACTGCACGACGGGAACGCCAGAGAAGACGGCGAGATCGCCAGGTCGGTGGCGCACATTCTGGAGTGGAACGCGGCGCTCGCGGACCAGCGCGTCGAGGCCAAGGTTTCGAACGGACACGTCACCCTTGTCGGAGAAGTGACCTGGAACTACCAACGACAGGAGGCAGGACGTGCCATAAACCGCGTTCTTGGCGTGAAGTCGGTCTTGAACAACATCACCGTCAAGCCTCGGGTGCCCCCCGAACAAGTGCAGAAGACGATAACGGACGCGCTCGCGAGGTACGCGACCCTGGATGCCCGTCAGATACACGTCACTACGAGCGCCAACAAGGCGATCCTCACTGGACAGGTTCACTCACTCGACGAAGATCGAATCGTGAAGAACGCGGCGTGGTCGGCACCAGGGATCTCCGAGGTCGAAGACCTCCTCCTCGTGCAGGCGTGAGGAGGACATTCCAGGTCGCAACTAAGGCTTTGCCTCCGGCATTCCGAGCCCTCGGCTCACCTTGAGCTCGCGCGCCCGGCGCATGGCGCGGACATTCTCTGAGGTAGGTGGACTGTAGGCGCGGTCACAGTTCTTCTGTCGCAACCCGGCGCAGGCGGTCGACATGAGCGACCCCCTCGCGCGAGACGTTCGTGGACGAAGGCATCTCGCCCGCGCACAGGCTGGGGGGCGAAGATTCTCCGTGGGATCCATCAGACCGGGTATCGGGCCTACCAGGCCGAGGATCTCGAAGGGAACCGCTGGGTCTTCGCCCAGGCTCGACCGCGTCAGCTCTGACCCGCTGGTGCTGAGCTCAGGGCCTTCCTGCTCCGAGAAAGCCAAGCTGTTTCAGCAGTTGCGTCGTGCCGCCGCCCTCGTGGCCGTTGAAGCTGTACACGGCGATGTCCTTCGGACCGGCGTAGTAGTTGAATGCTGCGAAGACGGTTGACGGGGGGGTGACGTCGTCGAGCAGACCGACGGAGAACAGTGCCGGGACGGTACAGCGTTTGGCGTGGTTCACGACATCGATGTAGGAGATCGTGCGGAATACCTGTTCCACCTCGTTTTGGCGGACTCGGCAGTACTGAGCAAGTTCGCCGTACGGCATGCTCGCGGTGATCTCGGCTGCTCGACGCGGATACGCGAGGAACGGGACGTCGGGCAGTGTCGCTGACACGCCTTCGGCCAGATGCGCCGCGGCGAGGGCAAGTCCTCCCCCTTGACTGACGCCGGTCGTGACAATCGGCAGGCCGCCAAGGTCAGGGTGACGCCGGGCCGCGTCGACGGCCCGGGCGGCATCCACGAACAGTCTCGTGTAGTAGTAGGCGCGAGGATCCCCGACGCCTCGTGTGAGGAAGCCGGGAGTGCTCGGCTGGCCCCCGTCACCGAGGTCGCTGGTTTCCGCCCCTCGCCAGGTGCCGCCCTGGCCACGGGTGTCCATGATGAAGTGTGGGTAGCCGGCGCTGCTCCACCTGAGCCAGTCGAGCGGGTTGCCTCGGCCTCCGCCGTAGCCGATGTACTCGACGATCACCGTCTCATTCGGCACGGATTCATGGGGGATGAGTAGCCACGCCTTGATCGGGTCACCACCATGGCCAGCGAAGGTCACGTCGAAGACTCGGGCATGGCGGACGGCGGTCTCTGCAAGGGTGAACTGCGCGTCGATGTCGTGGGATCGAGCGTCGTCGATCTCGCGCGTCCAGAACTCGTCGAAGTCGGGAGGCTCTTGGACGTCGGGTCGATAGTGACGGAGTTCGGCAAGGGGAAGATCGACGAACAAGGTATTCCGTCCTCTCGTAGCTCATTTGGGAACCACTCCACTCGGAATCGCCACTTCCCGGGGCGGCTTGCCGAAAAGAGGGCACACCGGGGACCGGCCAAGCCATGCGGACAAGCCTCGCACGTCGCCACTTGGCTGCACAGCCGCCGAGTGCTATTCATGGACTGTCGCAGGACTCCCGTGTCGTCAGAGCCCTGAGAACTGCCTGCGAGGCGACAACGGTGCGAGGTAGAAGGATGATTCTCAGGGCTGCGGTGGTCGGTCACATTTGCGCTGACCTGTGTCCGGAGCTGGGTGGCGACGAGCAGATCATCCCCGGTGCGATCGTCGAGGTCGGACCGCTGACGGTGCGCCCGGGCGGCTGCGTGGCCAACACCGGGCGTGATCTGGGTTCGCTTGGCGTACCCGTCCAGCTGGTCGCCGACATCGGAGACGACGAGCTGGGATCGAGCCTGGTTCACATGCTGAGCGAGTCCGGGCTCGACTGTCAGGGCATCCGCCGTGTCCGTGGTGCGGCGACGTCGTACTCGTTGGTGTTCGAACCGCCCGGGAGAGACCGGGCATTCTGGCACCACGTTGGCGCTAACGCCTCGTTCGACGGGGCGCGCGTCACGCCGGAGAAGGTCGACCTGGTCCATTTGGGCTACCCAGCGATTCTCCCGGCGATGTACGCAAGCGGGGGTGCGCCATTGAGGTCGTTGCTGGCGCGAGTCCGACGAGCCGGCGCGACGACATCTGTCGACCTGTCGACGATCACCGCGGGCTCGCCGGCAGCTCGTGTCGACTGGGGGGAACTGTTGGCCCGGACGGTGCCGCTCGTGGACGTGCTGTCACCGAGCGTCGATGACGTCGTGAGCACGCTCCGAATCGCCAAGCCGGCATCTCCTGGGGAGACAGGAGAGCTTGCGCGCCACGTTCTTGGCCTGGGTGCTGCCGTGGTGCTGCTGACCGACGGCGCGAGAGGTATGCATCTGCTCACCGCCGACGTCGATCGCTTTCGCCAGGCCGGCCGCTGCTTCACCGGAGGAGCAGGGGAGTGGGCGGACAGGGACTTCTTCCTGCCTGCCAGCACGGGTCGCCATGTTGTGACGACCGGTGCCGGCGATGCCGCCACCGCCGGCTTGTTGTACGGGGTTCTGGCTGGCAAGTCAGCTGGGAAGGCCGCGTCGATCGCAGCGAACTTTGCCGCGTTCAAGGTTGACGGAGGCGAACCATCGTCGTTCTCTGCCTAGGGGGGTCCAGCCTCTCCGGCGTGATGCTCTTTGCCGCGGTTGCACTGGCGGGCCGTTGCTCGGTCAAAAAGATGTCCCAGTCCGTCCGTTCGAGCCCCTGGCCAGTGGTGACAGGTCCGTCAGCCGTGGACCAGTGCGTGCAGCTCGGAAAGGAGACGGGCCGCCTCGTCCGGCGGTCTTCCCCACAGCTTGCGGCCGATCACGATTCCGCTCATTCCGTCCTCGACTGCTCTTTTCACGAGCGCCACCACCTCGGCGCTCGAGGCCCTGTCACCACCGCCCATCAGCACGACCGGGACGCCGGCGTCCTCGCACCAGGCTCGCAGCACGGCGTCGTCGCCCGGGTGGGCGATTTTCAAGATGTCCGCGCCGATCTCGGCGGCGACTCTGCAGCCATGGGCCGCCACCGCTACCGCCTCCGGGCCGGTCGTCTCGAACGCCATCGGCTCGACCATGACGGGAAGGCCGAAGCGGTCTGCGTCCTCCACGACACCCGCAACGAGCGCCGCGGTCCTTGCCCGCTCCAATGACGGCACGTCCCAGGGCATCAAGATCTTGACTCCGTCGACGCCGAGAGCGGCGGCAGTCTCGACACTTGTCATCAAGCGGTGGTCGCCGCCGCCCGCGTCGCGCCAGTACACGTCCATGGTCAAGATCCGCGCCGGAGCCGAACGGCGTCCGAAGAGCTCAGCCGATCGGCGAAGCACGCCGGGACCGAGCAAGAAACCGTCACACGGCGCATCGAAGAAGCGCCGCAGTGTAGCCATGGGATCTTCCAGCCCCGGGACTCGGCCGAGGATCGAGCCGTGGTCGAGCGGCACGATGACACAGCGCCCGTCGTCACCGAAGATGCGGCGCAAACGTGCCGCCTTGCCCGCCTGGCGTGGTGAAGGTACTGCATCGATCTCAGTCACAGCTTTCAGTCTGACACGCGCTGCCCAGGACGGCCTACGCCGGCGTCCGTCGCTCAGCGGCCATGCCATCCGTAACGCATGGCTGGCCGAGCGGAGCTCACAACGACCCGGATCTCAGGATCCGTCCCACTTCCGCCGATATGTAGAGGTGTGAACGAGCGGCTCCGGTCAGACATCGACTTCGAGGCGTTGTTCCAGCGTGCAAGCCTGGCGGCGACGCCGGAGGCTTGTGAAGACTGCCTGGCCGAGATCACGCGAGGGCTCGAGTCGACATCGGCTCCTGGCGATCAGGCCAGGCTGCTCATGTGCCGGGCGCGAGTGCGATCGAACCAGTGGCGCACCCGAGAGGTCTGTGAGGACGCCGTCAGGGCGATGGCTCTCTTCGAGGCGGCCGGCGACGCTGAGCTCGCGATTGACGCCGCGAGCCTTGGTGCGGCGCATGGCTCGCGTCTTGGTGAGCTCTCCCTGGCGGCAGAGCTGGCGACAAAGAGCATCCTCGGCCTGGAGTCAGTCACAGACGACCGTCTCCGGTGGGAGATCACCAATCGGCTAGGTATCTTCTGCTACTCATTCTTCGACTACGACCGGGCAGTCGAGCAGTTCGAGGTCTCACTCGCCATCGCCGAGCGCATGGGTGACGCGGAGAAGGTCTACCGCCAGCTTCACAACATTGCTGACGCGTTGCTGCTTGCCTCACGACAGCGGCGAACGTGCGGTATGGGAGCGAGCTTCGATCGGCTCGAACGTGCCGAAGCGGCGATACGAAGACTGCTCAGCGAGGGGACGGCAGAGATAAGTCGTCGGTCCGGTAGCTACCGCCTGCTTGCAGAGGTCCTCTGCGACTTGGGCCGCGTGCAGGAAGCCCTGAAGCTGCTCGAGGAGTTCCGGGATGAGGGGAACGCCATCGCGTCTGCATCCCAGCGCGCTGCCGTCACACTGGTCGAGGCCCGTTGTCTCCGCCTGGCAGGCCGCGAAGAAGAAGCTTTGGCTGCCGCCCGTCGCGGGGTGGAGATCGTGGAAGGGAGCAACGACGAGCAGGAGCTGGTGCTGGCGCTCGAGGAGCTGGTTGCTTGCGAGGAGGCCGCCGGCGACCTCAAGAACGCACTCGCGCACGCCCTCGAAGCCAAGGGACACATGTCTGCGATACACCATCGTCAGACGAGACAGCTCATGCAGCAGCTCTGGACACGCGTGGACCTCGAGCGCGATCACAGGACTCTCCAAACCAGGGTGACAGAGGCCGCACGATCGGCCGAAGAGGACGCCCTCACCGGTGTCGGCAACCGACGGCTGCTCGAGCGCTTCCTGGGTGAAGAGGAGGTACGGCAAGCCAAAGTGGCCTGCATCATCGCCGACATCGACTCTTTCAAAGAAATCAACGACACTTTCGGTCACGACGTCGGCGACGCAGTCCTCTGCCAAGTCGGCCAGCTGTTCGCGAGCAAGGCACGAAGTGGACAACAGGTCATCCGCTACGGCGGGGACGAGTTCGTCGTCGCGCTGTCGGGTGTCGACCTTGTAGCTGCGCATGGTTTCGCCGAGCGACTGCGACTCGCGGTCTCCCGGCTCGACTGGGCGGCAGTCGCGCCGGGCCTCCAGGTCACCGTGAGCCTCGGCGTCGCCTGCGGTCCGGCGAAGGGATGGCGGTTAGCCTTCGCCGCCGCGGACGGGCGACTCCTAGATGCCAAGCGACACGGCAGGAACACCGTCGTCACGGCCTCCATCGACGCCCTCACCGCCTGAGGCCAGCAGTGAAGCCGTCCTTGGTCTAATCGCCGAGCCGCCAGCTCGGCGCCGGCTCTGACTCGTGAGCGCATCATCGGACCCGTGCGGGCCCAGCACCGTCAGATCGTCGATCGAGCAATCGCCCGCGGCGAGATCGCACCGTCAACTGACCCCGATCTGCTGCTCGACCTGCTCTACGGTCCGGCCTACCACCGGCTCTTGCAAGGACATCTTTCCCTGAACGACCAGTTCGTCCAGGCCGTCGTCGATGCGATCGTGGCGGCCGTCGGCGCCGCGCATGACTAAGGGCCTGCGGTGATCTACCGGTCACCGTCCAAGCTGGAGTACCTTCGCGTCCGTCAGGGGGGTATCCGCCACGTGGCGGTCAGGGCAGCAACGGCTCCCCCGACATGGGGGGCGGTCCAGCGATGCCGAAAGAGGGCACTCACGCTACGACGCAGAGCGACAGCGGCCATCCTCTCGCGCCCTATTTCCCCCGGCTGACCATCGATTGGCTTGTCAGCACGCCGGAAGCTCGACACCGGGAGATGGAGGGAACGGTCGCCTTCGTCGACATCTCCGGGTTCACCAAACTTTCGGAGGGATTGGCGCGTCACGGGAAGGTGGGAGCCGAGGAACTGACTGCCACCATCGGCAATTGTTTCGTGAGCCTGTTGCACCTGGCCTATGCGCGAGGTGGTCGACTCCTCAAGTTCGGTGGCGACGCGCTACTGCTCTATTTCTCGGGCGAGTCCCATGAGGCGCGGGCTTGCCAGGCCGCGATCGACATGCGGCGCGAGCTTCGTGTCGCAGGTCGGCTCACCGTGCTCGGCCAACGCGTCTTGCTCCGGATGTCGGTCGGAGTGCACAGCGGCCTGTTCCATTTCTTCCTCGTCGGTGAGTCGCACCGCGAGCTGATCGTGACCGGCCCGGCCGCGAGCACGACCGTGTCCATGGAAGCGGCCGCTGAAGCCGGCGAGATCGTTGTCAGCAACGCCACCGCGGCGGCCCTCGGCCCCAGGTTGGTGGGAGCGCCGAAGGGCCCAGGTCGCCTTCTCTCCCGCTCGCCGGCGGGTCCGGAGCCCGACTTCGTGCTGCCTACGCCTGCCGAGGCCGGTGTCGAGCTGTTACGCGGCGTCCCCGTCGGGCTCAGGGAAGCGTTGACGAGTGCGCACCAACAGCCAGAGCACCGCCGCGTGACCCTGGCATTCATCCATTTCGACGGGACCGACACGCTCATCCAAAGGACGGGGCCAGCGGAGACAGCCGAGCAACTCGACAGGCTCGTGACCGACGTCCAACGAGCCGTCGATCGCCAACAAGTGACGTTCCTAGCCACCGATATCGATCGCGACGGTGGGAAGATCATCTTGACCTCCGGTGCTCCGTCCACCTTCGGTGATGACGAGCACCGGATGTTGCTGGCGCTGCGGGAGGTCATGGACGCCGGCGGTCCCTTGCCGATCCGGATCGGGGTGAACCGGGGGTCGGTCTTCGTCGGGGAAGTCGGCCCGCCCTACCGGCGGACGTTCACGGTCATGGGCGACGCCGTCAATCTCGCGGCGCGTCTCATGGCAAAGGCCGAGCCGGGTCAGGTCCTTACGACACCGGAGGTGCTCAGCCGCTCACGCACCGGTTTCGAAGCGGTCGAGCTCGAGCCCTTCTACGTGAAGGGAAAGGCGAAGCCCGTACGGGCCCTCAGCCTCGGAGCGAGGACCGGCGCACTTGACGAGGGGCCGGCTGACCCTCTCCCCTTCGTCGGCCGCCGGGAGGAATTGCGCACGCTGGAACAACTGGTGAGCGCAGCCAAGCAGGGAAAGGGCCGGCTGGTCGAGATTGTCGGCGAGCCCGGAGTGGGAAAGTCACGGCTCGTCGTGCAACTCCGCCAGCTTGCGGCCGGCATGGTGCAGCTTTCGGCTGTGTGCGAACGCTACGACTCGTCCACCCCGTACCACGTCGTGCGGGGGCTTTTTCGCGGCCTGCTCAACCTCCCTGCAGACCGCAACGACGAGGCCGCGGCGGCGCAGTTCCTCGACGAGTTGGCGAGCCGCGCGCCGGCCGTGTTGCCGTGGGCTCCTCTCATCGCCGGCGCCCTTGACCTTTCTGTGCCGGAGACTCGCGAGACGCGAGAGCTCGAAGACGAGTTCCGTCGGACTCGCCTCGCGGAGGCCGTCGTCGAGCTGCTCGGGCACCTGCTTCCTCACTCGGGCCTCCTCACAGTCGAGGAAGCCCACTTCATGGACCAAGCTTCGGCGGAGCTTTTCGGGCGGCTTGCAGAAGTCGTCGGCGCGACCTCGTGGCTCATCTGCGTGACCCGGCGTGATGTCGAGTCGGGTTTCGTCGCGCCGAGCGAGGACACGACGCGGATCGAGCTCCGGCCGCTCGATGAGGAGGCGGCGACCGCGCTCGCACAGGTCGTGACGAAGGACGCGCCGTTGTCGCCCCGTGAGCTCGGCGCGCTCATCGGGCGCTCCGGTGGGAACCCGCTTTTCCTGCGTGAGCTGATCGCCGCAGCCGGGAGCGGTGAAGCCCTCGACGCCCTGCCGGACTCGGTCGAAGAAGTCATCGCGGCGCGTATCGACCGCCTCTCAAACGACGACCGCTACCTTCTTCGCCAGCTCGCGGTGCTCGGCCAGTCGTTCTCGATCGATCTGCTCCGCAGTGTCGTCGACGAGCTCCCCGGCGAGAGGGACGCAACTTGGAAGCGGCTCGACGAGTTCGTCGCCCGGGACGGCAAGGGCAACATGAGCTTTCGCAACGTGCTCCTGCACGACAGTGCCTATGACGGGCTCTCGTACCGCCTTCGCCGCGAACTGCACGCGCGTGCGGGCGACACCATTCGTCTCAGCCGAGGGGAAGAACAGCCGGAGCTGCTCTCGTTCCATTATCTGCACGCGCAGCGCTACCCAGAAGCCTGGTCGTACTCGATCACCGCCGCCGAGAGAGCCAAGGCGGTCTACGCGAACGTGGAGGCGGCCGAGTTCTACGAGCGCGCCCTTCTTGCCGGGAGGCGGCTCGGGCAGCTCGGCCGGACCGAGCTCGCCGAGGTTCACGAGGCGCTCGGCGACGCCAGGAACCGCTCGGGCGCCTACGTCGAGGCAGCAGCCGCCTACCGGGCGGCTCGGCGCCTCGTTGACGACGATGCCCTAGCTGAAGCGCGCCTTGCACTGAAACTGGCGCGGGTCCAAGCCTGGCTCGACCGGTATGCGAGCGTTCTCCGCTGGATCACCAAGGGACTCAACATCCTCGAGGGGAACGAAAGCGAGGAGGCGGCCCGCCAGCGGGCCGAGCTCCTTGCCTGGTACGGCCGTTGCTGCCAAGACGAGGGACGCCACCAGCTGGCCCTCAAGTGGAGCACGCTCGCGGTGGCCGAGGCCGAGGCGGTTGGGCACAAAGAGGCACTCGCGGACGCGCTCAGGTTCATCGATTACGCCAAGATGGAGCTCGGCCAGCTGGAGGAGCCGGTCAACTGGGCCCTGGCTCTTTTCGAAGAGCTCGAGAATCTCCCGGGCCAGTCGGGTGTGCTCAACATGCTCGGCATGTTCGCCTACTTCCGCGGCGAGTGGGACAAGGCGCTCGAGCTGTACAAGCGGGCACAGGTGACCGTGCACAGGACCGGCAACGTCGTGATGGACGCCATCTATGTGCTCAACATCGGTGAGATAGCCCTCGACCAGGGCCGTCTCGACGAGGCCGAGCAACGCTTCGATTACTCCTCACGGGTGTTTCGCGCGGCGCGCTACCGGACCGGGATGGCCTATCTGAACATCAACATCGCCCGCCTCGCCGCCCGTCAAGGACGCTACGCGGACGCCTTGCGCATCTTCGAGGAATCGATGGCCGAGTCGCGCAACGTCGGCGCCCACGAAAAGCTCCTGGAAGCAACGGCGCGCAAGGCCGAGTGCCTGCTGTTGAGCGGCGAGGTGGCGGCGGCCCTCGCTGTCGCCGACGAGGGGCTGGTCCAGGCTCGAAGCCTCGGGGGCGTCCCCGCCCAGATCCCCCTGTTGCAACGTGTGCGGGGCGTGGCGCTCGCGCGGACGGGTAACCGTGATGGGGCGCAGGAGGCCCTAGACGAGAGCCTTTCCGCCGCGCGAGGGCGCGGTGCCGAGTACGAGATTGCGCTCAGTTCACTCGTCATAGCGGAGATCCGCCTCGACACGAACGCCGGTGATCGTCACGAGCTACGGCGGAGGGCAGAGGCGACCTTGGCGAAGCTCGGCGTCGTCTCTCCACCCGACCTACTGGGTTCAAAAGAGTCGGTGTCGTCAAGCTCCATCGCCGAGGTCGAGCAAGAGAACTCCGAACGTGGCCTGGCGACCACGATCAGTAGTTGAGACTGAGAAAGGTTGACCTGGCAGAAGACTGCAGGTAGTTTGCCGCGCCGGGCACTTGCCAGACATGTGCAGTGTTGCCGCGAGGGGGGATTCTCATGCGATTGGTTACGTTGCTCACACGACGCTGGGTCAAGGTGGGCATGGCCGTGATGGCGATCAGCGCCATGGCCCTTCCTGCCTTGGCGCTCTCGGCGCCTGCGGGGGCCTCGCCCACGCCGACACCGACGGTCAGCTGCCCTTCTGTGGGAGAGGACACCGGATGCGGGTACATCATCACGGTCGGCCCCACCGATGTGGGCACTGTCGCGTCCCCGGCCACCCCGGCCCCGAGCCAGCCACCGTACGACGGTTCAGAGGACGTGATTGTCGGCATCGTCAACGATTCCGACGCGCTCTTGTCGAGCGTGACACTCTCGGGAACGAGCGTGACACTCTCGGGAAGTGGTGACCCCGCGGGTGCCAACGACATCTTCGGCTTCGACGGCGACGGAATGTGCACCGAGAAGTTCAGTGGTGACACCTACTGTTTGCCGGGGCAGCAGGCGGGACAAGACAATTCCGACGGGTCGTACCCCTTGGGCGGGGACTACGAGGGTCCAGACAACACCTTCAGTAACGCAACGGATGGCAACGTCCAAGGAACCGTGAACTTCACGACGCCCCTCGTCCCCGGTGGGAACACCTACTTCTCGCTCGAGGAGGCACCGGCCACCGTTCTTAGCGTGGGCTTCCAGCCCGACATCGTTGTCTCGGCGTTGCCGGTGAGTGGGACCGAGGGTCTGTCCACCGGCGCCGTACAGGTCGCGACTTTCACCGACGGGCCGGACATCTCTCCCGTCACGGACTTCACCGCGACGACGAACTGGGGTGACGGCTCGGCGCCGAGCACGAGCTCGATCACCCAGCCGGGCGGTTATGGGACTGAGTACGTCGTGACGGACAGCCACACCTACGCAGAAGAAGGCCACGACACGACGACGGTGACTGTCAGCGACAACAGTTTGTCCTCCGTCAATTACGGATCGGCCAGCGGTACCGCCACCATCGCCGACGCGCCGCTCTCGGCCACGCCATCCCAGCCGGCGATCCCGAACGCGACGACGATCAAGTCCTTCACAGCAGTCGTGGGGACTTTCCTGGATGCCAACCCGAGCGCGCCGATCACGGACTACACGACCCCGCCCGGGGGCGCAGTGATCAGCTGGGGCGACTCCAGCACGAGCGCCGGGACGGTGAGCCTCGTGAGCCGGCCGGGCGGCACTTCTCCGACCGAATTCGAAGTCTCGGGCACGCACACATACGCGGCGAACGGGACCTACACGATCTCCATCGAGGTGACCGACGTCGGTGGCTCCACCACCAACCTCACGAACCAGGTCTCAGACTACGACGCGGTCATCACCTGCTCCTCCTCACCCTGCAGCGGCACTGCGACGTCCTCGACCCAGACGACTGGGGCGAGCACGACCTCGACGACGGGCACGATCCTGTTGGACCTGAACAACCTCCCGGTAAGTGGAGCGTTCAGCTGCAACGACCCGTTCCGTCACGCCCCGCAGTACTCGACCATCCTCGAGAACGGTCTTTCTGCAAGTGGGAGCCTCGACCTCTCGATCACCTTCGCCAACAGCGCGGCCGGCGGCTTCTGGCTCGACCCGTTCGCGGTCTGCTTCAAATCGCCCGGTGTGCCTTTCACGGACCTGTTCGGGCACGCGGTCACCTTGGGTCTGTTGCCACTCTGCCCCTTCGCCCGCCCGGGGCACCCGGTCGTCGGCCCGTGCGTCCAGTCGATCTATTACTCGACTATCTTCCCTCTCCCGTCCGAGAAGGGGACCGTGACCGAAAACCTCATCCTCCCGCCGAACGACCCGTTGTCTCACTGAGTTCGAGCGCCTCACCACGGCCAGACTGCCCCCGGCGAGTGCCCGGGGGCGGTGCCGTGGCACGCAGCCCGTGGTGTGACGTACACACGCTCCTCTGGCTGCCCACTGGCATCTTTTGCGCCCAGGGCGTCAAGGCGAACGTCTTGTTTTTTGACCGCAAGCCCGCTTCGGAGCGGTTGGTTGCGCGGCTCTGCCGTCTCTCCCCGAGCTGGCCAGCGGCACGCTAACGTTCCTTGATGCCCGCAGCTCGCGATCCCGACGACTTTGAGGTCGGTGCTCTGTCCCGGCCGAGCGCTGGGCAACGACTGTCGGCGCGCAACCAGCCCGACTCGGGAAAGGCTCCCCTGAGCGACCGCCTGCGCAACCTTGTTCTCAAACCGGCTGCGGCCGACACGGTCTCCAGGGCCAAGGCTTCAACCGGGTCGGCGTCCCTCGAGGAGTTGCAGGCCGAGGTCAGGTCCGCCAACGACAAGGAGCGGCTCATCGGGTTGGTGGCTGCACCGGTCGCCGCGGCCATCGGGATCCTCGTGATCAGCACCCTGATCCTCAACGACCCCCCGGCGCGACTGAAGAACGGTCAGATTGACACGCTCCACGTGAGCCTGACGCTCTACCACGATCTGGGCGGCGTGATCCTGGGCCTTTCCGTCTTGATGCTCGTGACTGCGATGTTGCGCAAACGCCTCTACCTCGGCATCGTGACCGCCCTCTACGGGCTCGCCATCTTCAACCTCCACTACTGGGGCTTCGGGGTCCCGTTCATCCTGGTCGCCGCCTGGTTGCTGGTGCGCGCCTACCGGCTGCAGCGCGACCTGCGCGAAGCCACCGACGGCAGCTTGTCGCTCTCCGCTGCTCAACCGCTAGGAGGCACTGCCACGCCGCGGAGGTCACCTCCCAAGCCCAACAGGCGCTACACGCCGCCGTCGGCACCTCTCAAGCGATCGTCGCCACCGAAGCCCGAGAACAAACGGCAAGCCGGCTGAGCCCAGCGGTCTCCTTGCTCAGCCGTTGGACGGAGCAGACACGAGGTCGTCCTGCTCGGCACGCTGTGTCGCCGCGACCGACGGAATCTGAGCCGACGCCCTGCCGATGCTTCCTCGCTTTAGGACCATGGCTCCCACGAGGAGCCCGAGGATGACCAGCAGGACTGTCGGGAGAATGAACACCCTCCACGATGTGTGCTCGGTCGCCAAGGCGTGAAGCGTGGAGAGGAGCGCCGGATCCTCGGGCACCGCAACCGCCTGGAGCCTCGTTCCGGGGGAGTAGAGAACGCTTCCTGGTATGGGCTCGCTGTAGCGACGGCCGGCGAGTGTGAATGTCCCCTTGCATTCGTAGCCGGCGAGATTGCTTCCGCTGCCCCCCATGAGCCCGAGGCACCCCGACACCGTGACCTCGACAGCGACGCCGTGCTGGCGCAGGAGGGTGATCTGGGCGTTCTTCTGGATTCCGGCGACGAAGAGAACGATGACGGTGGCGGCGAGAGCCACGAGACAGATGGCGACGACGACACGCCCCGCGCGGCGGACGTCGACCTCCACGCTGGCCCCCCGAAGAGTCATGACGGGCTCTGCGGGCGTCTCGATGCGACCCGTGCTCACCTCGGAGTCCCCGAGGTCGGTCTCTTGGGAGCCATTCCCTCCGCTGCTGCTGTCAGCCAGGCCATCAGCCACACCTCGTTTGTCGCCGCGCTGCAGTCCCCGGGCGATCCGGAGATCGTAGCCGTGCGCAGTGACTGAGGGCTCAGCTCCTCGGGACACCACTTCCGCTTCGCCGCCATCGGCACTCTTGTTCTGGCGGCGGGTTGCCACATCAACAGACCAGACCTGCGCCTGACCCCGCGTGCAGTTCACACGCTGTTAACGCAGACGTGACAGTGCGGAAACCCCCGATCTCCATCCTTGTCAGCAAAAGGGCGGGCTGCCGCCTCATCTTGCCGCACCCGGTGTCTTGGCATGCTCCGGACTGGCGAGGGATGCGGGACGCATTGACCACGAGAGGAGCACTCGCGCCGTGCACACGCTGTTAGCGACGACAGTCCCGGTCCCGTACCCGAGTTGGCTGAATCCGGCGGACAACACCTGGCAGATAACAGCAGCCACCTTCGTCGGACTCATGAGCCTTCCCGCGCTGGCCGTGCTCTACGCCTCGACAGTGCAGAAGAAGTGGGCAGTGAACGTGCTCGCCATGATGTTCGCCGGGTTCTCGCTCGTCCTCGTTGCCTGGGTACTCTGGTCATACAAGATGGGCTTCGGCGCCACTTCGATCGGGGGAGGGGTGAGGAACGGAATCCAGACCCAGCTCTCCGGCGTCGGTTGGTTCAAACATCTCTTCGAGAACTTCGTCGGCAAACCAGGCGGTATCACCAATAGCGTCGGGGAACAGGGCCAGGCGGTGTCGGCGGCGAATACCGCCGTCCCCTTCCACTTCCCGACCTCGTCGCTTGCCTACTTTCAGTTCGTCTTCGCCGCCATAACCCCTCTTCTGTTCCTGGGAAGCGTGCTGGGCCGCATCAAGTTCAGTGCCTGGTGCCTTCTCGTGCCGCTCTGGTCGACCTTCGTCTACGGCGTGGACGCCTTCATGCTGTGGGGCGGCGGCTACTTGGCCCAGGAGGGAGCGCTCGACTTTTCCGGCGGTTACGTCATCCACATGTCGGCCGGTGTCTCCGGCTTCGTGGCGGCCTGGGTCTTAGGGCCCCGCCTGCTGCGGGACCGAACACACGCCATACCCAACAATCTCGTCATGGCGGCTGTCGGAGCCGGCATCTTGTGGCTCGGTTGGAACGGCTTCAACGGCGGAGACCCCTACTACGCCGGGGCGAGCATGGCTGCGGCCGTGATCAATACCAACCTCGCCACAGCCGTCGGCGTCCTGACCTGGATGGCGCTTGACGCCTGGCTCTCCAAGGCCAAGAAACCCACGTTCCTGGGCGGTGTGAACGGCATGATATGCGGCCTGGTCGCGATCACGCCTAGCGCGGGCTGGGTCAACGGTCGAGGTGCCATCTTCGTGGGCCTTATCGCCACCACCATCGTCTGGGTGGCCTGGAACTACCTCTCCAAACTAAGGCCTTTCTCGAAGGTGGACGACGCCCTCGGGGTTGTGTACACGCACGGAATCGCCGGCTTCACCGGCGGCATGCTCCTCGGCCTCTTCGGCGACCCGAACATGATCGAGTACGGCTGCGGTCATCTGGACGCCGCCGGGCAGGTCGTCAACACCTCGCAGTCGGCTTACGTTGCAGCCCACGGAGCCTGTGTACCGTTCTCGGTCGCCGGCTTGATGTACACGGGTTCTGCCCATCAGCTGTGGGAGCAGTTCCGGGCCGCGTTGTTCGTCATCTTCTGGTCAGCGCTCGTGACCTACATCCTGATGAAGCTCATCGGCCTGGTGCTTCGAGGTTCCCGTTACAGCGACGAGGTACTCGAAGTCGGCGACCTGGCCATCCATGACGAAGAGGCCTTCCCAGAAGGGATCAGCGCAGAGGATGCGCTGGTCATGGAGGAAGCCCTCGTCCATGCCGGTCTCGACGAGGGCTTGCCACCGGATCCAGGGCTAGCTCCGAGCACCCATCCGGACTTACCGGACGGCACTCGAGAACCCTAGGGCGTCAGGGGTCATCTCAAGGTTGTCGGGGCCCCACGACAGGGCACGTCGTGGGGGCCCTGACCGTGCCCGGCGCCAGAGTGAAAGTCGGCGAGGGCCGGATCAGTCGGGCGAGCTTCGCCATGAGACCGACGGCAGGTTCTTGAGCCAGGAGAGCACGTCAGCTCTTGAGGGCGACCCAGCCGGGATTGGATCTTCCGAGTATGGCGGCAGTCGCGGCGACGCTTGCCGTCACGACGAGGGCGATCAGGAGGGGGTAGACGAGTTGGCGGTGAACCAGGAACTCAGCGCCGACAACTGCGCCCGCGAGCATCGTGCCGACCGAGACGACGCGGCGACCGGCTTTGGACCCGGTGCCGCCACCCGGCGCGCTGTCGGCGGCCACGCCGGTGATGGTCAAGGTGAGAACTGTGGTGGTCAGGTCCGGCACTGCCAGCCTGCGCGCCGTGGCGTTCTGGACTCCCATCCCGATGGCCAAGACGACTATGAGGGCGTAGTGGTACCCGCTCGGTATGGGCCTCCCGCTCAGCGCGGCCAGGATCACGCCGACCGCGAAGAACACGACCTGCGCGGCGGTGCCGGAGCTGAGCTGATGACCTCGGTTCGCGGGGAACCGGGCTCCGATCCGGCCCCCGGCCAGGCTTCCGAGCATGAACGAGGCAATCGCCACAAGAGATGCGGCGATGGAGAAGCCCGGCGCGCCGACCAGAGCGAAGCCCAGCAGCACCACGTTGCCGGTCATGTTGGCGACAAATACGTGCCCGAGGGTCAGATAGCTGAACGCATCGACGAGACCGGTGACGAGAGTCATCGCCACCAACATCGGTGGCAAGGGACCATCCCTGCGGTCACGGTCCCAAAGAAGCGTCTGGCCCATCTCCGTGAAGAAGGCATTCATGCGGAGCTCCTACGATCATGCGGAACAGGTCCGCCCGGCAACGGGTGCCTCATACGACCGCTGGCGAGGTCGCGGCAAGTGATGCTAAGGCCCTAGCCATTGGGGTCGGTCTCTGCGGCGCCCGTGGTCGCGAGCGCCGACGCCGACTCTGGTCCGGCGGGCTAGAGGCGCGCTGCCACGGGGATTACCTTGCTCCGGTACGCCTCGAGCGTCTCGGGCGTCTTGTCGTGCATCAGATAAACGGCGAACTGGTCCACGCCGATGTCCGACAGCTCGGCAAGCCGCTCGATGTGCTTTTCGACCGGGCCGAGAAGGCAGAACCGGTCGACGATGTAGTCGGGCACGAAGTCCACCGAAGGGTTCCCGGCCTTGCCATGGTGGCTGTAGTCGTAGCCCTGACGGTCCCGTACGTAATCGGTGAGCGCTCGCGGCACCGCGGAGGACTCTCCGTAGCGTGCCACGAGGTCGGCCACGTGGTTGCCGACCATCCCCCCGAACCAGCGAAGCTGCTCTCGCTGATGACCGAGGTCGTCACCCACATAGGCCGGGGCGGCCACGCAGATGGTGAGCTCACCGGGATCGCGCCCGGCTGATCGCGCCGCAGCCCGGACTGAATCGATCGTCCAACGGGCGATGTCGGGGTCGGCGACCTGGAGAATGAGTCCGTCGGCTCGTTCGCCGATCACCCGCAGGGCTTTCGGGCCGTAACCGGCCCCCCAGACCGGCAAGCGGCTGTCCGACGCCCAGGACAGCTTGACGGTGACCCCGTTGAGGACAGCCTCGCGCCCCTCGGCGAGCTCCTTGATGGCGGTGATCGCCTCGGCGAAGGTCTGCATGCTCGTCGGTTGGCGCCCGATGACACGCAGCGCCGAGTCGCCGCGCCCGATGCCGCACACGGTCCGGTTGCCGAACATGTCGTTGAGCGTGGCAAAGATCGAGGCCGTGACCGACACGTCGCGCGTCACCGGGTTGGTGACCATCGGGCCAACTTGAATATGCGAGGTCGCGGACAGGATGTTGGCGTAGATCACGAAGGGCTCCTGCCAGAGCACGCACGAGTCGTAGGTCCACACGTGGCTGAAGCCGGCCTGCTCGGCCTGGCGGGCACGCTCGATGACCCAGCTCGCGGGCGGGTCGGTCTGCAGGACGACGCCGATGTCCACGGTCGTGCCGGCGCCTATCGCAGGGCCTGGGAAAGCTGGCGGGGGACGAACCGTCCGTGACCGGGCCGGCCTGTGTAGGTGCCGTCGCCGATAATCATCCTGCCCCGGGAAAAGACCGTGTCGACGTGTCCTTTGATCCGCATGCCTTCGTAGCAGGAGTAGTCGACGGCCATGTGATGAGTTGCCGCCGAAATGGTCTGCTCGGCGGCAGGGTCGTAGATCACGACGTCGGCGTCCGATCCGGGAGCGATGGCCCCCTTGCGCGGGTAGAGGCCGAACATCTTCGCCGGGTTCGTGGAGGTCACCTCCACCCATCGGGGAAGCGATATCTCGCCCGAGACGACACCTTGGTAGATGAGGTCCATCCGGTTCTCGACTCCGGGAAGACCGTTCGGGATCTTGGTGAAATCGCCGCGGCCCAACTCCTTTTGCTCCGCGAAGCAGAACGGGCAATGGTCTGTGGCCACGACCGACAAGTCGTCGGTGCGCAGGCCTCGCCAAAGCACCGCCTGGTGCTCGCGGGGCCGCAGAGGCGGTGTGCACACGAACTTGGCGCCCTCGAAACCGGGGCGCGCCATGTCCTCTTCTGACATGAACAGGTACTGCGGGCAAGTCTCGGCAAAGGTGTTCTGGCCGCGGTCACGCGCCTCGACGACCGCGGCGAGGGCTGGCGCGGAGGACAGGTGCACGATGTAGAGGGGTGCCTTGGTGACCTGGGCCAGGCGGATGGCGCGGTTGGCTGCTTCGCCCTCCATCTCGGCCGGGCGGGTCAGCCCGTGGAAGATGGGATCTGTCTGCCCGCGGGCGAGGGCCGAGGCGACGATGGCGTCGATTGCGATGCCGTTTTCCGCATGGATCATTATGAGGGCGCCGTTGCCCGTCGCCCGGTCCATGGCGCGAAGGATCTCCCCGTCGGTGGCATAGAAGACTCCGGGGTAAGCCATGAAAAGCTTGAAGCTCGTCACCCCTTGGGCGACCAGCTCGTCCATCTCCTTCAACGAAGCCTCGGTGACGTCCGAGATGATGGCGTGGAACGAATAGTCGACCGCGCAGACGCCGTCGGCCTTTGCCTGCCAGGTGTCCATGCCGGCCAGCAGGGACTCGCCCTTTTTCTGGATGGCGAAGTCGATGATCATGGTGGTGCCGCCCCAGGCGGCTGCCCGCGTGCCCGTCTCGAAGGTGTCGGCCGAGGTGGTTCCCCCGAAGGGCATCTCCATATGGGTGTGGGCGTCGATCCCGCCCGGCAGGACGTACTTGCCGGTCGCGTCGACCACGAGGTCGGCGCTTTGCTGCCAGTTCTCAGAGAGCCCGGAGGAGCCCGCGGCCAGTGCCGCAACCTTGTCGTCTTGGACCAGTACGTCCATGGGCGAAGCTCCCTCGGCTGTGACGAGGCTGCCTCCTGCGATGACGGTGCGCATGATCAGGCCTCGCAGAGCCGGTTGTAGGTCTCCGGCCGGCGATCCCTGTAGAAGGCCCATATGCGCCGGACCTCATCGATCAAGCCGAGGTCCAGATCGCGCACCACCACAGCTTCTTCGACGTCGGAGGCCACCTCGCCGACGAACTGGCCACGAGGGTCGACGAAGTAGGACTGCCCGTAGAACTCGTTCGTCCCGAGCGGCTCTGTGCCGACCCGGTTGATCGTCCCCACGAAGTACTCGTTCGCCACCGCGGCCGCGGGCTGCTCCAGTCTCCACAGGTACTCCGAGAGGCCCCGGCTCGTCGCCGAAGGGTTGAAGACGATCTTCGCCCCCGCCAGTCCCAGCGCCCGCCAGCCTTCGGGGAAGTGGCGCTCATAGCAGATGTAGACGCCGATCCGGCCGACCGCCGTGTCGAACACCTGGTAACCAAGGTTGCCCGGCCGGAAATAGAACTTCTCCCAGAAGCCGGAGACCTGCGGGATGTGGTTCTTCCGGTGCTTGCCTAGATAGCGCCCGTTCGCGTCGATGACGGCGGCGGTGTTGTAGAAGACGCCAGGCTGCTCGACCTCATAGAGCGGGACGACGAGCACGATGCCGTGCTCTCGCGCCACGTCCATGAATTGCCTGACGGTGGGCCCGTCGGGCACCGGCTCGGCGAAGTCGTACCAGTCGCCGTCTTGGACCTGGCAGAAATAGGGCCCGTTGAACAGCTCTTGCAAGCAGACGACCTTGGCCCCGGCGGCGGCGGCTTGCTCGACCGAACGGATCGCGTTCTTGGTCATCGTCTCCTTGTCGCCGGCCCATCGGGCCTGAATCAAGGCCGCCCGCACCAAATCTGCCATGACGTCCCCCTTCGTGCCCGGTGTGGCTCCGGCAACACTCGCGCCGGAGGCAATCGCTGTCAACGGCGCGTGTCCGGATGGAGTAGAGCAAGATGGCCTCGCGTGTGCGCTCGAGAGGGGAGGACCGGATGGCTCACGAGGTACGAGGCGTCATCGCCCGGGAAAAGGGGGCACCAGTTGAGGTGACGACGGTCTTGGTTCCGGACCCCGGTCCGGGAGAAGCGCTCGTAGGGGTCCAGGCCTGTGGTGTCTGCCACACCGATCTGCACTACCGAGAAGGCGGGATCAATGACCAGTTCCCGTTTCTTCTCGGCCACGAGGCGGCCGGCATCGTCCAAGCCGTCGGCCCTGACGTCAGCTCCCTCAGGCCCGGGGATTTCGTCGTGCTCAACTGGCGGGCCGTCTGTGGCGAATGCCGATCCTGCCGCCGGGGGAGGCCGCAGTACTGCTTTGCCACCCACAACGCCACTCAGAAGATGACCCTCGTCGACGGTACCGTGCTCACGCCTGCGCTCGGTATCGGAGCCCTCGCCGAGAAGACGATCGTGGCCGCCGGACAGTGCACCAAGGTGGACGGCCGCGCTCGCCCAGAAGCCGCCGGCCTGCTCGGCTGCGGGGTCATGGCGGGCCTCGGTGCATCGATGTTCACCGGTGAGGTCGGCCTCGGTGACTCGGTGGCGGTCTTCGGATGCGGCGGCGTCGGCTGCGCGGCGATTGCCGGCGCCCGCCTAGCAGGGGCTTCGACTGTGATCGGCGTGGACATCGACCCTCGCAAGCTCGAGGTCGCGGTGCAGTTCGGCGCGACTCATAGCGTGAATTCCTCCAAGGAAGATCCGGTCGAGGCCATCCGGGCCCTGACTGGAGGGAACGGCGCCGACGTCTGCGTCGAGGCGGTAGGCAACGCGAAGGTGATGGAGCAGGCGTTCTTCGCCCGTGACCTCGCCGGGACACTCGTCCAAGTAGGGGTGCCGACGCCGGAGATGCGCATCGACCTTCCCATGATCGAGTTCTTCGGTCGCGGCGGGAAGCTCAAGCCCAGCTGGTACGGGGACTGCCTGCCCTCGCGCGACTTCCCGACGCTGATCGACCTGTACCTGTCGGGCAGGCTCGACCTGGACCGCTTCGTGTCCGAGAGGATCCCGCTCGACGGCGTCGAGGAGGCCTTCCACCGCATGGAGCGGGGCGAAGTGCTCCGCTCAGTGGTGGTTATCGCCGACCGAGACTGAGGATGAGCGCCTTCGACTCGAGGGCTGCTGCGAGAGGATCAGGCGGCCTCGTGATCAGGCGCTTGCTGCGTTGGCGCCACGACTACGTGGATCCGCTCGGGCGCCATGTTGCACCGCGCCTGGGCTCGCTCGAGCGCCTGGTGGCGACGAGCGACGCGATCGGCGATCTCACGGGCTTGGTCCTGTTCATAGCAAAGAGCCCGCAAGGTGGCGTCGCGAACCTCCTCGTCCGTTCGCAAGAGACACCAGTATCGCGATAACTCGGACTGGGGACGCTGCAGTTGCTCGGCAGGGCGGTGGCGCGTGCACAAGGCCACCAGCGCGGCCAGGATGGCCACACCCCCGGCGAAGACAGACTACCTCCATGGCTCCTCTCCATTCTGCTCAGTTACCTTCGACTCGCCCGGAGAGATGTACTGACTTGCCCGGAAAGAGGTCGGCGTCGATGTTCTCGCAGTGTCCGTCCCGAGGCCGGGACGGCGACGATCTCGGGACGCCCGGAGCAAAGTCGCCTGTGTCGCGAGGATGTGACGGGAAAATGGCCTGGCCGAAAAATGGCCTGGCTAATTGCTCATTGGGCAGGTAAGGTTTCCGTACTGTTACGAACCGGGGGCAAACGGGTGCCCTCGGTGAAGACCCAACAGGAGGGGAGTGTTCATGAGGAAATGGCTCATGAAGGCCGGTGTGCCGCTCGTGGCGGGAGCACTCGTGCTCACCACTTTTAGCGGCGCGGCGTTTGCAAACGCCAAGCATCCGGCGGCCACAATGAAGCCGACGTTCGACATCGCGTACGAAGGCCCGCTTTCGGGTGGCAACGCGGTGCTCGGCCTGAACATGCTGTACGCGGTCGAGTACGCAGTCAACCAGGCCAACTCTGGCATGTCCCAGTTCGGCAAGCTTCCGTTCACGCTCGCGTTCGTCAAGAAGGACGACCAGGGCTCGGGCACGCTCTCGCCGACCGACGCCCAGGAGCTCGTCTCCAACCCGGCGGTCATCGGCGTCGTCGGCCCTGCCTTCTCGGCCGCCGTCCAGGCTGCCGAGCCGACCTTCAGCTCCCACGACCTTGCGACCGTGAGCCCCTCTGCGACCAGGGTGTCGCTCGCCGAACACGGGTGGAAGAACTTCTTCCGGGTCGTCGCCAACGACGGCCTCCAGGGGCCGTCTGACGCCAACTGGGTCATCCAGAAGCTGGGCTTGAAGAAGCTCTACGTAGTCAACGACGCCAGCACCTACGGCGTGGGTCTGGCCGACGCCTTCGGCACCCAAGCCAAGAAGGACGGGGCGTCTGTGACGGCCATCGCCTTCCCCGGCACGAGCCAGTGCAGCGACGGGACGGCGAGCCCGACTCAGTACACCGACGACGCAGCCGAGGTCGTGACCGCCAACCCGCAGCTGCTCTTCTACGGCGGCTACTACTGTGACCTCGGCCTGCTGATCACCGCCCTCCACAAGGCGGGCTACAAGGGCAAGATCATGAGCGGGGACGGCAGTGACAGCATTGCGCTCATCGCGGGAACCAACCCGCGCAGCGCGGCCAACGGCGTCTTCGCCAGCTGCGGGTGCGCGGCACTCGGCACCAGCAAGGCCGACAAGGCGTTCGCGACGGGCTTCAAGGCGCTCGCGCACTACGTGCCGGGCATCTACTCGGCTGAGGCGTTCGACTCGGCCAACACGATCATCGACGAGCTGAAGATCCTCTCGTCCGAAAAGGGCGGGACGGCGAACATCACGCGTGAGAACGTCGTCTTGGGCCTTCACAAGATCGTCTTCCACGGCATCACGAAGGTCATCTTCTTCAAGGCCAACGGGGAAATCGTGGGTTCGGCGATCTACGCCAACCAAGTTCAAAACGGCAAACTGGTGCAGCTCGGACTCGAGTAACACCTCTCAGAATTTGGGAACGAGCCGGGCATTCCGCGATGGCGGGGTGCCCGGCTTTTTTCCAACATTGGGTCCTCCGCCTGCAACTGAGTAATCTGCTGCCCAAGGTTGACGGGAGTGATCTGACCGCATGCATTGTCCGGCGTTCCTCACTAACAACAACATCTGGGTCTCGCTCATCGTTGGCGGCCTCGCCAACGGGTTCCTCTACGCGCTCATCGCCCTCGGCTACACCCTCGTCTACGGCGTGCTCAAGCTCATCAACTTCGCCCACTCCGAGGTGTTCATGGCTGGCGGCTTCGGTGGTCTGTTCGCCATGCGGGCCGTCCTCGGCACCTCCACCCCGGGCGGGTTCTGGGCCGTCGGGTTCATGCTCATCGGCATCGTCGCCGGCGCCGCTGCCGGAGGGGCGACCGCCTTCGTGCTCGAACGGGTGGCTTACCGGCCGTTGCGAAAGCGCAACGCGCCCAGGCTCACCTACCTGATCAGCGCCATCGGAGCCTCCTACTTCCTCTTCAACCTCGCCGGCAAGGAGTTCGGGCGCTACACGGCGTTCATCCCGACCGCGGCTGTGATCCAAGGTCACGCCTTCACCATGTGCGGGGTCGGTGTCCAGTCTGCCTGGATCCTGACCATGATCACCGCCGTCGTGCTGCTGGTGGTGCTCGATGCCGTCGTGAACCGGACCAAGCTCGGCAAGGGCATCCGTGCGGTCGCCCAGGACGCCGAGACGGCGAGCCTCATGGGTGTGCACATAGACCGGACGATCGCTCTCACGTTCGTGCTCGGCGGGCTCATGGGCGGCGCCGCAGGGTTCCTCTTCGGGCTTCAGTTCGGCGTCATCTACACGATGGGCTTCGTCCCAGGGCTGAAGGCGTTCACCGCCGCGGTTCTCGGGGGCATCGGCAACATCCGGGGAGCCATGATCGGCGGTCTCCTGCTCGGCCTGTTCGAGAGCATCCCGCTGCGCTGGATGTCCGCCGAATGGCAGGACGTGGTTGCTTTCGGCGTGCTCGTCACGCTCCTGCTCTTCCGCCCGACGGGCCTCCTCGGTGAGCAGCTCGGGAGGGAGGCATGAGCTCGATCGGCCCGGAGCGCGAGAGCCGTCCCGGCCCGAACCCCGCCCGCACCCCGGCGCGAGCTACGCCTTCGGCACAGCTCGCGAGCCTCGCCGACAACCCGTTGCTACGACGGCTCGGCATATGCCTGCTGGCCGTCCTCGTCTTCGCCGTCATGACCGGCCCCCCCGGAACCAACGGCGCGCCGACATCCGGCTTCACCGGCGCGCTCCGGTTCCCCAGGCTGTTCTGGTTCCTAGGCCTCGGTGTCATTCTTTTCGCCACCGTCTCGCTCTGGAAGTCCTTTGGCGTCTCGGCAAAGTCTCGAGCCCACGTCGTCCGCTCGTCGGTCTCCACGCTGACAGCCCAGCGAAAGGTGCGTCTTGCCCTCGATCTGGCGATCGTCGCCTTCGGTTTCATCTGGGTGTCCTGGATCTCACCGAGCGACACCTGGAAGGGCGGTCTGTGCATCGAGATCGGTTGTGCGGTGGCGGCGATGGAGCTGGTCGTCTATCTCTTCGAGTCACGGTCCTTGCGGGCCGCAAAGCTCGCTGCCTACGCCTTTGTCGCCTTGTACGGAGTGCTGGCGTGGATGCACAACCCGGTCTCGAAGTACCTGAACACGATCGGGGCCGTGCCGCACGACCGGACCCTGGGCTACATCTTCTTGTGGTTCGCGCTCATCCTGACAGTGATAGAGGGAGTGCTCTTCGCCCTCGCCGCTGCCCGCAAGCTGATCGTTCCCCGGCGCGGCCGAAGGCTCGGCACGGCTGCGGGTGTCTTCCTGCTCGTCTACGGGTGGCTGACGTGGACGAGGTGGGTCGACTGGCGCGCCTCGACGCCGCATTCGCTCGCGCACTGGTTGGCCGCCATCCACGTGCTGACGCACAACCACACGGCGGGTCTCGCCGTGATGGGCGTCGGTGCGGTCCTCCTGGCATGCATGATCGTCTGGGCGGCGACCGACCTCGTTCGCGCCATGGGGGGATCGCGTCCCGGCCACGGCCGGTACGAGTTCACCGGGATCACGAAACAAGCCAAATTCGGCTATGGGAAGACCGCGATCACGATCGCCGCGCTGCTGTTGGCGATCCAGTGGCCTTTGCACATGGACCCGGGCATCCAGTCGATCCTCACGACCCAGGTTGCGATATACGTGCTGCTCGCCATGGGTCTCAACGTCGTCGTCGGCTTTGCCGGCCTGCTCGACCTCGGGTACGTCGCGTTCTGGGCGATCGGGGCCTACACCACAGCCTATTTCACCGGGGCCCTGCCCATCCAACCGCCCTTCATCCTCAACCCCTTCTGGATCATCCCCTTCGCCATCGTGGCCGCGATGCTCACCGGTGTCCTGTTAGGGACTCCAACGCTCCGGCTCCGCGGGGACTACCTCGCCATCGTGACCCTGGGCTTCGGGGAGATCATCGAGATCATCGCCAACAACCTCGACGGGGTGACGGGCGGACCCGCAGGCACCCCAGGTTTCATACCGCAGTTCTCCGTCCACTTACATACCCCCATCCTCTCGATCAATTACAACTGGACCGGGACGGTGCTGCCTTACTACTACCTGATCCTCGGGTTCGCTGTCCTCTTCGCCATCGCCTTCAGCTTCCTGGAGCATTCCCGAGTGGGACGATCCTGGACGGCCATTCGCGAAGACGAGGTGGCGGCCGACTCCGTGGGCATCAACGCGCTGAAGTACAAGGTCATGGCCTTTTCCATCGGAGCCTCGACCTCGGGGTTCGCGGGCGTGTTCTTCGCCAGCCAGGTCCAGAGCCTCTTTCCGACCGACTTCCTCGTTCAGACGTCGATCCTGATCCTTGTCTTTGTGATCTTCGGGGGCATGGGTTCGATCACGGGTGCCGTGGTCGGCGCCTTCGTGATCCAGTGGATCCCCCAGTACCTCCAGGTCCACTCGTTCCAGGACTACCAGTTCCAGGACGAGTTCATCTACCTCGGGGCCCTGCTCATCCTCCTCATGATCTTCCGGCCTCAAGGCATCATTCCCTCGCGTCGCCGGCGCCGGGAGATCCTGCTCACCGAGGAAGGCATCGGTCACGAGGAAAGTCCAGGCGGTCCGGTACGGGTCACGTCCATGGGAGAGACGCTGCCGTCTGACTACGGCAGGCTGTCTCTCGACGAGCCCGGTTACATAGGCCCGGAGACGGAATGACCGACGCAACGGCCGGGGTGGCCTCAGCGGAGCCGACGGACGTCTTGTTCTCGGTCGAGCACGTGACTCTCCGCTTCGGCGGTGTCACCAGCTTGAACGACGTGTCGCTCACCTTGCACCGGGGTGAGATCCTGTCGGTCATCGGCCCGAACGGGGCCGGTAAGACCTCGTTGTTCAACTGCCTGACGGGCGTCTACCACCCCCAGGAAGGGTCGATCCTCTTCACCCGCACCGACGGGCACGCGGTCAGCGTGATCGGGCGCAAGCCCTACAGGGTCAACCGGCTCGGGGTGGCGAGAACGTTCCAGACCTCCCGGATGTTCAACGCCCTGACGACCTTCGAGAACGTGAAGATCGGGGTCGAGTCCAAGCAGCACACCGGGCCTTTGGGCGCGATGCTGCGGTTGCCCAGGACCAGGCGCGAAGAGCACGAGAGCGACCTCAAGACGCTGGAGCTCTTGAAGTTCGTCGGCCTCACAAGGCGGGCGAACGAGATATCGAGCTCGTTGCCCTACGGGGATCGCCGGCGCCTCGAGATCGCTCGCGCCCTCGGGACGAACCCCCAGGTGTTGCTGTTGGACGAGCCCGCCGCCGGGACCAACCCGGCCGAGAAGGGGGAGCTCGCGGAGCTGGTCCGAAAGGTCAATACCGATCTCGGCGTCACCGTGTTGCTGATCGAGCACGACATGAAGCTCGTGATGTCGGTGGCCGAGCGGATCATCGTGCTCAACTTCGGCCAGGTGATCGCGCAGGGTTCGCCAGCCGAGATCCAAAGGGACCCGGTCGTGATCAACGCCTATCTCGGCTCCCCCGACGACGGCGACGACACCGGGGCGGGAGGGCACTGATGGCGCTGTTAGAGGTCACAGGCGCCGAGGTCCGTTACGGCACCGTCCCGGCCTTGCACGACTTCACGATCTCGGTCGAACAGGGGGAGATCGTCACGCTGCTCGGCGCCAACGGCGCCGGCAAGACGACCACGCTCCGGATGATCTCGGGACTTCACCACGCATCGTTGGGCACGGTCCGCTTCGACGGCGTCGACATCACCCGCTTCGCGGCGCACAAGACCGTCGAGCTCGGGATCAGTCAGGCTCCTGAGGGCCGCCGGATCTTCCCGCAGATGACCGTGCTCGAGAACCTCGAGATCGGCGCCTTCCACAAGTCGCGCGTGGAGGCCGAGAAGCTCGATCGGGTCTACGAGCTCTTCCCGATCCTCAAGGACCGTGCCAAGCAGCAGGGAGGGAACCTCTCGGGAGGCGAGCAGCAGATGCTCGCCATCGGCCGCGCCCTCATGGCAGAGCCGAGGTTGCTGCTCTTGGACGAGCCCTCGATGGGGCTGGGCCCACTGTTCGTCCAGACGATCTTCGAGATCCTGAGGACGATCAGGGATCAGGGTGTCACCGTCCTTCTGGTCGAGCAGAACGCGGCCAAGGCCCTGCAGCTGGCCGACCGGGGCTACGTCCTCGAGACGGGGAGGATCGTGCTGGAGGACTCGGCGGCCGTGCTGTTGCGCGACGACCGGGTGCGCATGGCCTACCTCGGGGAGGACATCGCGAAGTGACCCGACCGGGTCGAGACTGACCAGGCGTGGCGATCCTCGCCTACGGTGGGGACGCCTGAGGAGGTTCGCATGCTGATCGTAGGGACCACGGCGCACTTGGAGGACCTCGACCGCTCTTACACCTATGCCGAAGACGTCTCGGTCACCGCGGTGACGGTCGGTACGTTCTCCGGGGGGGTGGGCAGCTTGTTGCCGGGGGGCGGTCGACCGGTGTGGAGCCTGTTCGACGGAGAGCGCATCGTGACCGTCGACGAATTCGACGTCACGCCGCTGGCACGCTTGACGAAGACGAGCGCCCAGAGCTTGGCGGCCGCGTCCGCAGGCACGCTCGTGGTCGGGCTGGAAGGAGCTCATCTCATCACTGTTTCGCCCGAGGGTGTCGTGGGCGAGCTCGCTTCCTTCGACCAGGTCGCGGGCAGAGACACGTGGAGCAACCCGGCCGGCCCGACGCCAGAACTGAGGTCGATCGCCGTGTCGGACACGGACGTCTGGTTCGTCAACGTGCACGTCGGGGGAGTGTGGCGCTCGCAAGACCAGGGTCAATCCTGGCACAACGTCATCCCACCCGGGTCAGACGTCCACGAGGTCGTCACCGGCACCGGCGGCTGCGTAGCCGTCGCCGCGGCCATCGGTTTCGGTTGGAGCAAGGACGGCGGTGACACCTGGCAGTGGACCACCGATGGACTGCACGCCAGCTATGCGAGGGCACTCGCGCTCGACGGCGACACGGCCTTCGTCACCACTTCGACCGGCCCCGAGACGACCGACGGCCGTCTTTACCGATGCCACCTCGGGGACCCGTTCGAGCCTTGCTCGGGCGGGCTCCCGGAGTCCTTTCCCTTCAACCTCGACACCGGATGCGTCGCGGCTTCGGCCGGCCATGTCGCTCTAGGGACGCACGACGGCCGCGTCTTCCGCTCGAGCGACAACGGCTCGACCTGGGAGCTGGCAGCCGAAGGCATGCGGCCCGTCCGCGTGTTGTGCTTCAGCTAGGGAACGCCCGAGCCGGCCCGTTGCGCCACATTTGGCAGTGTCACAGTCACATCCATTGTCGGCGCGCTCGAGCTGCGTTTCCGGGCGCGGGCGCGGTCCGGGGCGCGGCGGCGCGTCCGGGAGCCAGCGCGAGTTGGTTCACCGCATGGAGAGAGATTTCCAGGAATCGTTGGACTCGCAGCGTTCAGACCGCCTCTCGCCGCCCGCGCCCTTCGCGAAGGATCGGCCCGCCTATCGTGTGTGCCAGAGTTCAGCCAGAATCCGCCTTCAAGGATCGATCACCAGGTGTTTGACCACGCCGTGGCGCGAGTGCGAAAGGGTTAACCATGTCGATTGGAGTGGCTCTCATCCGGGACCGGATCCGCGCGAGCCAGTCGGGAGCCTTGCCGGCTCCCCGATCGCGGCGACACCTGCGGCTCCTCGCCGTGGGCGCCGCACTGCTCACATGTGCTCCCTTTCTCTCGATGCTGCCGGCCGCGGTGGCCGGAGCCGGCTCGCAAGCCATTTCGATGGTGACGGTCGCGGCCGCGCCCCAGGTCCTGTTCGGCGACCGCGCGCTCGGGGCCGTGGCGGCGAGCTCGAAGCAGACCGGTGTCGTCGTCCTCAAGCCCTCTGATCCCTCGGCGCTCACGAGCTTCATCGTCGGGGTCACCGACAAGAGCTCACCCCTCTTCCACCATTACCTCGCGCCCGGCGCCTTTTCCGGGCGTTTCGGACCGGCGCCGGCGACTCTCGCGGCCGTGAGGGCGCAACTGACATCTGACGGTCTCCGCGTCACCAACGTGTCGGGCGACGGTCTCCTGGTGAGCTTCTCCGGTTCTGTCACCGCGGTCGAGACCGCATTCCGGACCCGCATCGAGCGTTACCGCCTTGCCGGCGGCACGATCGGCCAAGCCACCACGACCGCGCTCAGGATGCCGTCTTCCATCGCCGGCTCGGTGGCCGCAGTGCTGGGCCTGAACGATCTGGTGCCTGCCCGGCCCGCTTTCACCCGGCCGGGTCCGCCCTCGGTGCAGCGCAGCTTCCCGCGGGCCAAGGCAACGAGCTTCACGCATCCGCCAGGTTCGCCCGACGCCTGCAGTCTGGCCCAGGAGGACGCCGAGAGCCAGGGCGGGCTCACCGACGACGAGATCGCCAACGCCTACGGTGCCTTCGGCCTTTATCAAATCGGCGATTTCGGCGCCGGCGAGCACATAGGCATCTTCGAGCTGGCACCCTTCCTCGCAAGCGACATCGAGACCTTCGACGCCTGCTACTTCGGTGCCGCGCAAGGGGCAAAGATGTCGGGCAGGAACGGCAACCTCGCCGGCAGCCTGCTCTCGGTCATCCCCGTGGACGGCGGGATCCCTCAGCCCGGGCCCGAGAGCCAGAACGACGAGGACAACCTCGACATCGAGGACGTCTCGGCCATCGCCCCCCAGGCCAAGATCGACGTCTACGAGGCGCCGCTCAACTCCGTCGGCTCAGGTTACATAGACGACTTTTCCCGCATGATCAACGACGACACCGACCAGATCCTGACCTCGAGCTGGGGTTCCTGCGAGCAGAGCCTGCAGTTGGACGACCCTGGCATGCTGCAGACCGAGAACCTGCTCTTCGAGCAGGCGGCCGCCCAGGGCCAGACGATCCTGTCCGCGGCGGGAGACACCGGCGACGACGGGTGCAACGAGAGTCGTGCCCTCGTGCCACCCTCGGGCCAGAACCTGCTCTCGGTCGGTGATCCGGGCAGCCAGCCCTATGTCCTCTCCGTGGGCGGTACGACGATCGACGACGCCACGGAGCCGCCCCTGGAGCACGTCTGGGACGACGGTGCGCAATGGGGCGCCGGCAACGGCGGGATCTCGGACGTCTGGACGATGCCGAGCTGGCAGGCGCAGGTCGCGGACACAGCCGGCAATGCGAGGGACATCTCCAACGCCGAGGCCTTCGAGAGAGCGACAGCGAAGGAGTCGGCACCGTTCACGACGCCCACGTTCTGCGACGGCACGCTCGGCCTGCCGGCAGGGACTCTTTGTCGCGAGACGCCTGATGTCTCCGCCCAGGCCGACGAGTTCACGGGCGCGGTGACCATCTACGGCCAAGTGCTCGGCTACGGCCCGAAGAACGGGTGGGCGACGGTCGGCGGTACCTCGTCGGCATCGCCGATCTGGGCGGCACTGCTCGCCCTCGTCAACGCCTCGCCGACCTGCTCGGCGGACAAGATCAACGGGGTGCAGGACGTGGGCTTCGCCAGCCCGATCCTGTACGGCATCGCCGCCGACCCGACCGCCTATGCCAGGTCCTTCAACGACATCGTCTCGGGCAACAACGACGCATACGGCCTCGACAACGGGCTCCTGTTCCCGGCCCGCCCCGGCTACAACATGGCCTCGGGCCTCGGCTCCCCGCAGCTGACGACGCCGACGGGGGGCAACGGCCTCGCCTTTTACATGTGCGACTACGCCGGACAGCTCGCTCCTCCCTCGGTCGCCCGGCTCAGCCCCTCCTCGGGCTCCACCGCCGGCGGCTACTCGGTGACGGTCTCCGGCTCCGGGTTCGGCACCCCCGCCGACCCGAAGGTGAAGAGCATCCAGGTGGGCACGACAAAGGCCAAGAGCTTCACCGTGACGAGCGGCACGACGCTCACCGCCGTGTTCCCGCCAGCTGCCACGAGCTTGCCTTCGGGCTCCCCGCCCCCCGACGACGGGGCGGGGCCGGCCCCGGTGACCGTGACGCTCAAGAACGGCGAGTCGAGCGCCTCGAGCGGTGCGTCGGTGTTCGAGTATGTGGACGAGGCCGCGGCGCCCTCGCCGGTCCCGAGCGTCACGAGCGTCGGTCCCAGCGCCGGGCTGGATTCGTCACCGACGCCGGTCACGATCTACGGATCGGGGTTCACGCGCGCGACCCGGGTGAGCTTCGGTGGCATGCAGGCGCGAGGCTTCGCCGTCAAGAGCCCTTACGAGATCACGGTCACGCCTCCCGTCTTTTCGACCCAGAAGTGCACAGCCCTGCCGACAACGGGCGTGTACAAGAACGAGCACGCCCGCAACGACATCTGCCAGGTGCAGGTCGTGGTGACGAACGCCAAGGGCTCCAGCGCGACGAGCACGATCCTGCCCGCCTACGAGGGGGCGATCACCTTCGACAGCATGCTCGGCCAGAAGACGCAAGCGGGCTTCGAGCTAGCGCCCCAGCCCACTGAGTTCGACTACGTCCCAGCGCCGAGGATCACCTCGGTGTCGACCGGATCGGTGGCGGACCTCGAGCACTGCGTATCCCCGGCGACTGCGGCATGCAATGCCGGCCAGCTGGCGAGCGAAGCCGGCGGTCCCGCCAACCTCGTCACCCTCTACGGGACCGGCATGAACGAGTTGAGCTTCGACTACCTCTCCTTGGGCTTGCCCGTCAACGAGGGCGGCCCCGTCCCCGTCGAGCCCGTGGCCGAGACCGGGACGTCGATGGAGCTGCTCGCGCCGGCGCTCCCCAAGTCGGACGAGCCGCCGACCACAGAGCCCTTCGTGCTCCCGGTCGGGTTCAATTCGATCGTCGCCAGGTCCAACGAGAGCGAGATCGTCTATGCCGGCGTGCCGAAGGTGTCGAGCGTCGTGAACCCGCGCACCGGGGCCCCAGGGGTCCCCGACACGGTCGCCTGCGCCAGCCCGTCGCCCACTTCGGGCTGCGGGTCGCCGCTTCGAATAAGCGGTGTGGGACTCCTCCAGACCTTCGGGCCCATCGGGTTCGTGGACAACCTCACCGATTTCTCCCTCGGTACTCAGTACAACTTCGCTGTGAAGAGCGACCGGACCCTCACCACCGAGTCGGTGGCGCAGAACCCCGGGTTGCTAGATGTCGAGGTCTGTTCGGTGACAGGTTGCAGTCTCAACCCGAAGACCGACCTGCTGGTGGTGTACCCACCCGGCAATCCCAAGATCGACAGCATCTCACCACCGGCAGGCGCCGCTCACGGCGGGAACTCCGTGGTCCTGGACGGGGCCAACCTCGGTTGCGTCGTGGCGGTGGCCTTCGGCAAGGTCGTGACCTTATCGACCAGCAACGTGAAGGCGGTCTTGACCTGCGGCACCACCAACCAGGTGGTCGTCGTAGCGCCACCGGGAGTCGCGGGAACGAAGGTGTCGGTCAGGGTCGTCACGTTGGAGAGCCTCTTGGACCCCGCGGGGCAGGCGAGCAACCAGATCCCCTACACCTACACCCCGAGCGCTCCCAGCCCTCCGACCACGGTCACGGTCACGACCGGTGCCAGCAGCACAACGGTGCACTGGCGGCCGCCTGCAAGCGACGGTGGCAGCGCCGTCACGGGTTACAGCGTGACCGCCTCGTCCCCCGGTCTGGCCGGCGTCCGCCAGCTTGGCGGGGCCGCGACGAGGAGCATGACCTTTACGGACCTGCAGGCCGGCACCTTCTGGACTTTCAATGTGCGGGCGGTTTCGAGCAAGGGCATCGGGCCTAGTGCTGTGTCGAGCCCGGTCGCACCCCCGCTCGGTGACGACGGGTACCTCGTGGAGACCCAAAGCGGTGCAGTCCTCGGATTTGGCGATGTCCTCTCGCACGGGGGCATAGCCGGCGAAGGGGCCAACGCCGCGGGCATCGCAACGACGCCCGAGGGGCTCGGCTACTGGGTCGTGACCACGACCGGTGCGGTCACTGCCTTTGGCGACGCCGCCTTTTTTGGCCAGGCGTCGAGGAGCAACGTCGTCGGCATCGCCTCGTCGCCAGACGGCAAGGGCTACTGGATCGTCACCAAGAGCGGTGCCGTGCAGGCCTTCGGCGAAGCGAAGACCTACAAAGGCAATCTGCCCGCGGGCTCGGACATCACGGGCATAGCCTCGTCACCCGACGGCAAGGGCTACTGGCTGGTCGGGAGCGACGGCGCCGTCACCGCCTTCGGTGATGCCCACGCCAGCAGGTCGTGGCACGGCACGTTGACCGAGCCTGTCGTCGGGATGGCGGTCACACCGAACGGGAGGGGTTACTGGCTCGTCACAGCGGGCGGACGTGTCCTCTCCTTCGGTGACGCCCGCTTTTTCGGCTCGGTCGCCCCCAAGCGTCTGAGCGGACCGATCGTCGGCATCGCCGCCACCCCGTCGGGCAACGGCTACTGGCTCGTTGGCACGGACGGCCAGGTCTACAACTTCGGCGCCGCGGAGAACCTCGGCAACGCGCCCAGCGCGGGAGCGATCGGCCTCTAGGGGGGCCCTGAGTCCCGTCGCCGCAAGCGGCCGGGGCGAGAGGGAGCGAGTGCCCGGCGCGGGATGCGAGGGCGCGGCCGGCGGCGGCGAATGCCCGGCGCGGGATGGAGCGCGCCCTCAGTTCGGTAACCTCTCGGATCGACGCCCACTTCGCCCGATCGGATTGTGCCGAGCGAAGTGGGGTACCAGGCACGATCCGGATTCAAGGAGAGACCATGCTCAGTATCGGCGACCGTTTCCCGGAGTTCTCCCTCACAGCGC
>JBEKBT010000032.1:0-29799 GCA_050015255.1 Acidimicrobiales bacterium | reverse complement strand
GACGACCTCTTCCACCTCGCGTTTGGCGCCCTCGTAGCCGGCGACGTCGGAAAAGCGCGTCGTGGGCCGCTGCTCGTCGTAGACCTTGGCCTTGGAGCTGCCGGCGCCCATGATCCCGCCCGCCATCTGCTTGCTGTAGCTGCGGCTGAGCCAGATGAAGATCCCGATGAACAACAAAAGCGGCAGGAACGACAACAGATCGAGCCACAGGTTCGAGCTCGGGCCGACACCTGTCACCGAGACGCCGTGCGCCCTCAGCGTCGGGGCCAGCTGGGGGTCGTTGAGGACCGTCGGGATCTGGCTCGTGTAGTTGTCGCCGTTGCGCAAGGTCCCTGTCACGGCGCCGTTGGTGTTGATCGAAGCGGTCTTTACCTTGTTCGCCTCGACGCGGGCCAAAAACGCGCTGTAGTTCAAGTTGACCGTTGGCGTGGTCTTTATATTCGGCGACCACAGCAACAACAAGGTGGCGAGCAGGCCGAACAGCAGGAGCCACCAGCGCCACACCGGCGGCGGTGACGCCGGTGGTGGCCGCTGAGGGTCTCGTGGCGGTCCCGAATTGGCTGGGTTCGTGAAATGACGCTGCTTCATGGTGAGCACCTGCCATTTGCTCGACTGTCATGGTGATCGTACGCCATGACCGCGAGCGTCGCGCCTGGCAGGCTGGCGTTGTGAAGGTCTACCTGGTCGATGGTACCTACGAACTCTTCCGCCAGTACTTCGGCCGCCCGTCCAGCGCGTCGCCAGCAATCAGGCGGGCCCGTCACGCGGGAGCTGCGTCGAGCTCCTTCATGACATCAGTTCTAGCGCATCATGGTGGCTGGATCCGGCGGGTGCGTGCCCTGTAACACAGCACCCGTGATGCCATTCCTTCCTGCACTTGGGTCGGCTACAACGCCAGCCGGGAACGACTGAGCAACCAAGGAAGTCCCCTTATACATGGACCATGTTCCCTTGTTGAATTTAAGGGAACTAACGTTATCGAGCGGGTCCGTGTTCGAAAGTGCCCTCTACCAGGACAAATAGTGGCAACCCGGTCCCAACATGGACTGCCGGGACGAGGTTCACACCTACTCTGACCTGGGCACCCTTGTTCAACCACTCCCAGCGAGGACCCGATCCTAAATGTTGGCGTATATGGGGGGTGGGTCGAACCCCTATGGCCTTGTTGCTTTCCTCACGCCCGGCTCACCAGCCTAAATGTACGGGTATTGATACCTCCATACATCGATGCCGATTCGCTGCATACAAGGCCAGCTCAAGGCGCGCCTTGCCCACGCCGTGAAGGGCCTCGGCGATCTGGACGGACTGCCCCGCGCAGATCTGCTCCGGGGGCAGGTTGGCCGTGAGCGTACCTTGTGAGCCGGCTGTGAGTGTCAAGCCCGCCTCGAGCGTCGGACGGACGCTCAGCGTCACGAGGGCGAGAGCGGCCTTCGCCGAGTGGAAGCCAATAGGCGGATTCACGATCAGGCGGACACGCCGGTTGAGGCCCTCGTGCTGCGCAGAGTTCAGGCCTGGACGGATGGCAGCGGGGGCGAGGAGGCCCGCCTTGTGCGAATCGGATCGTCTTCGACAAGGTGACAAAGGGCTCGACGAGCTCCAGACGCTCGAGAAGAACAGGGCCAACGGGCTCGGTGAACCCGTCGCCCGCACTATCTCCCCGATGACTCGGGAGCACGTCTTCCCCCCCTTCCGCACGCTCGGCGGCGAGTGCGCCACCTACGCGACGCACATTCGATCCCCGCGGTCGTAGAGTTCGATCATGAACCCGGGTACGCGAGAGCGACGTGGCGCTCCTTCATCGCATCAAGATAGCGTAGGCCACCAGTGATTCCCCGTGTGTTGCATCGAGTGGTTTTGCCGCCACTGACGCCCACAGGAACTGTTCAAGAATACTGGGATCGGTTCGCGCGCCTGCACCCTGACTGGGAGATGCGAACGTGGGGGGACCAGTTGGATCCCAAGGACTGGGAGCTTGGCCATCTGTTCGCCACGTGTCGAACTCCAGCGGCTCTTGCAGACGTGATCCGTCTGGAGATCCTTTGGCGCTATGGCGGGATCTATGTTGATACGGACTGTGAGCCTGTTCGCGCTTTGGACCAGCTGCTGCGTTATGACTTCTTCCTCGGGACAGAAGACGGCTGGTACCTGGCGAACACAGTCATGGGTTCGGTACCAGGGCATCCCGCACTCCGTGCCTACATGGATGCAATTCTAGATGAAGGTCGCCTGTCACTGGACGTTCCGCCGAATGAAGCGACCGGACCCTCACTTGCCACGGAGATTCTCGGTGATCGCGAAGACGTCGTTGTCCTCCCGCCGGAGTTCTTTTACCCAGAGCCCTACATTGCACGGTTCGACTCTCAGCGCGCCTCTGCCGCCAATGTTGCCACACCGTTCACGTATGTCGTTCACCGTTGGGCGCATTCATGGGCTGACGAGCGGCCATCTCCTCCGGCTCGACGAACGTTACACGCTGCACTGCGTGGCCAAGTCGGTAGCGTCATGCGTCGTACTAAGGCTCGCTGGGATCGCCTTTCTGTTGTTCAACCGGCTGGGACATTTGGATGTTATTTAGGCCATGATCGGGCGCTAGTTCGGCTCCCGAACGGGTCCCCGCTGCTCGCAGTCGCCAGCGACCGTTCACTAACGCCTGAGCTTTTAGCTAACGGGATATCTGATCGCCCATTTTGGCTCTTTCTAGAGAAAGTTCTTCGGCCCGGTGATCACGCGGTCGACGTTGGTGCGAACATTGGATTGTTCACCGTACGGATGGCACAGTTAGTCAAACGGTTCGGGGCAGTTCATGCTTTCGAACCAGACCCAGAGCTCGCTGACGTTCTCGCTGACAATCTCCAGGCCAACTGGCTAAATAGACAGGTGAAACTCCATCGAGCTGCGGCCACCGCGCTGGCTGGTGAAGTAACATTCCATCGCCATGCCACGTTACGCGGGTTATCGGGCATAGGCATCGGAGGCTTGCCTCCTCACCAAGGGGGTGCTTCGGGGGGCTTCGAGGAGGTGTCCGTTCCGGGTAGGCGCTTATTCGAGGAGTTCTCCGTTCCCGGCACGCGGTTAGATGACGTCTTGCCGACAGGGATTCCCTTGCGACTAGTGAAGATTGACGTCGAAGGCGCAGAGTCCGAAGTTCTCAACGGGATGAGGGGGACGTTAGATGCAGGCGGCGTGCGCATGATCGATCTCGAGGTAGTAAGATCCAACGCCGCAGGCAACTGGATGCAGCTGGTCGATTGGATGCGTCGGTTGGTGCATAGATACGGAGCGCTCGTCTTCGTGGTCGCAGGCGACGGCTCAGCTAGGCCCGTGGTCGTCGACCACATTATTGCAACGGCCGGCCACTTCTCCCACGTACTCTTCGTTTTCGATACCAAGTCGCTTCCGGATTCGTCTAGCTGAGCAAAGTTATTAGTCCTACTTTCGGAGTTGACCGCGAAATGACCCGTGAGGCCCAGGCGCAGATCGTTGTTATAGGCCACGACGCGAGGCGGGCGGGCGCACCACTGCATCTTCTACGTTTGCTTGAATGGCTGTCGAATAATAGCCCCTATCGTCTTAGCGCAATCCTGTTGCGTGGTGGACCGCTATCACCCGACTATGCGAAAGTCTGCCCCACGACAATCGTAGATTATAGTGACGCTGCCTCAGAACGGGTAAAGCGAGTTATTGCCAGGTCCCCGCACTTTCCAGACGGCGTGAAAGCTCATTATAGCAAGAGGTTGGACTCGAAGTCCCGTGCTCGCATTACAAGCTTGTGCCGAAATGCGGACATTGTCTATGCTAATACAATTGTATCTGGCCTAATGATGTTGCGCATTCCACTAGGGCCACGAACGAGCCTTATTACCCACCTTCATGAGATGAAGGGTGCATTACATCTCTATACCTCGGTAACCGCTGAGCGCAGAGGCGAGTCCTTCGAAACGACCCTCGCAACCGTTCTCAAGAAGGCCAACGTGACTTTGGTGCCCTCGAACGCGGCTCGGCGCGACCTCGCAAGCCTAGTGGCACTGGACGGTTTTGACGTCCGGCAGGCACCCCCGTGCCTTCCGGTGCTGGGTGATCGACGCATCAACTATCGTGTGAATGAACTGAGATGCGAGCTCGACATTCCATCCTCGGCTTCGGTCATTCTTGGATGTGGAGGTTTGGACGCCAACAAGGGAGCTGATCTATTCATCCAACTCGGTATTCAACTCCTCCGTCGGCGCTCTAGCCCTCTATATCTCATATGGGTCGGTGGGTGGGAACTCGGGAAGCCGACGAACGAGAAGTATCGACTTGAAGTCGACGTCGGTCGTGCAGGCTTGACTCGCTTCTTTCGGTTTGTGCCATATGTTGAATCTCCCCAATCCTTTTTTTGTATGGCGGATGTGTTAGCATTAACATCACGGGAGGATTCGTTTCCTCTTGTAGCGCTTGAGGCGGCCGCCGTCGGTACGCCAGTGGTGTGCTTCGAGTCTTCGGGAGCAGCAGAATTTCTTGAGGGTTATCCGAACCTCCTCGCACCACATCTGGACATGGCACGCTTCGCGGAATTGGTACAGGAAGTTCTTGACCAACCGGTAGGTTCCGCGGTAATCGGAAGGCAACTGTCGTCACGTGCGGGCAGGTTTGCAGTTAATGAACTAGGCCCGTCGTATAGCGCGTTGTTCGACACGATTCTGCGAGGGAGAGATGTGATCGTCACGGATCGTCGCCGTCAGTAGGCGAGCAGGGTGTCGCCATCTAAGGAGATTGCGGCGTGGCGCCGCGGGCGGTCACCCGAAGGCACGTGCGACGGGGTGGGTGACTTCTGGTCTGGTGAACGACGTGTTGGTTCGCCATGACGACGCTCACACGACTGGGAACGGATCGAGGCGGGGAGCCGCCTGCGGTGTCCCACACCGTCGTCCGCCTGACCTGTAGCTACTGTTTAGTCCCGCTGACCCTGGGCGACGCTCACAAGAAGGGAAAAAGCAGGAACCCTCTCCCAAGCAGGTGCCCTTTGCCAGCGAATGATCGAACTGGCTAAAACACACTGGCTCTGGCGGAGATTGGCCCTACTTCTGTTGGTGTTTGAACGTCGCCAGTGATGGCGTGGGCTTTATTCGCCTGGGAACTACGCAGGCGGTAATGGGCCGCAGAATAGGCCACAGATCGTGCATTTCGGACCTGTGGCCTAACTGGAAAGTGCCTCTGAACTGGTGGGCCGTACAAGACTTGAACTTGTGACCTCTTGCGTGGAATGCCCTTTTGAGCATTACGCCGCCGCTTCGGCGGGGCGACGGGTCGACGTCGACGCTAGGCAACCAAAGTGGCAACCAAGTCAACCACTAGCCGTGTTGCCTGATCTTGCTCAGTACTGTTTACCAGGTAAAATACTAGTCGGGCTGGCCGGATTTGAACCGGCGACCTCTTGACCCCTGCCCTGTGACGTCGTGGTGGACTCTTCCCTGTGCCTAGTTGGGAACACCACGCCCCGCCACTATTCGGATCGCTCGACCTACCTCAAGCTCTCGGTGGCGGTGTGTTGGGCTTCGGGCGCAGCGACGGCTTCCAGAAAAGCACAGGCGGCTCTACGGCCTTCTGAGGCGGTGGTGGTTTGGGCTGTGGGTGCGGCGCAGGCCAGGGCTGGCAGGGGAAGTGCCACGCCGGCGGCCAGGGCTTCGCCCGGTGACAGGGCACGTACGCAACCTTCCGGCAATGGACACGGTGTGCCCGCCAATTCACCAAGCGGTGCAGACGCTTGGGTTGGTTTCCTCGCATGCCAGCAATTCTAAGCCCTTTCTAGGCAACTGCTGGTCAACGGGTCGCTCACGTTAGGCAACACAGTCTGAGGTTTTAGGATGCGTTTTGGATGCGTAGCGATCCGTTTTAGTGTTGCCTAGTCTAGTTGAGGGCGATAAAATCCCTGCTCAACTGCGGTGGGCCGTACAAGACTTGAACTTGTGACCTCTTGCGTGTCATGCAAGCGCGCTACCAGGCTGCGCCAACGGCCCCTTGAAGAGGTGAGGCTACCATCGTGCAACCCTCGGCGGCGTCCCGCCTGCATGCCGAGGGCTCGGCGGGAAGGCCAGCCGCCGGGGGTGAATTCACTGCGGCGCTGCCTGCGGATAGATTGCCGCCGTGCAGGCCATCGGTGAGAAGCCCCGCCCGTCGCCCGGCGAGGCGATCACAAAGGGCCTCGGGTTCCTCGCGGTGGTCGGGGCGACGATCTTCGTCATCTGGCAGCTGAGGCCCGACCTCCTCTTCAACTCAGCCATGGACGTCGGCGGCGACAACGCCGGTCACGTGGTGACGCCGTACTTCCTCATCCACGACCTCTTGCCCCAGGGGCGCATCACGGGCTGGGACCCCCAATGGTTCGAGGGCTTCCCGCTGTACGTCTTCTACTTCCCCTTGCCGGCCTTGTTCGTCGCGGCTCTCAACATCGTGTTCCCCTATGCGGTCGCCTTCAAGCTGGTCACGGTCCTGGGCCTGGTCACCCTGCCGGTGACGGCCTGGGCCTTCGGGCGGCTCGCGGACTTCAAGAGGCCCGTGCCTGCCCTCATGGCCTTGGCCACGTTGCCGTTCTTGTTCAACACCTCCTACACCATCGAGGGCGGGAACATCGTCTCGACTCTTGCGGGTGAGTTCTCGTTCTCTCTCGCGATGACAAGCGGCCTGCTCTTCCTCGGGGTGTTCGCCTACGCGCTGCGCACGGGCCGGCTCCGTTGGCTGGCCGCCGCTCTGTACGGGGTGACGCTGCTGTGCCACGTCGTCCCGGCGCTCGGTTATGCCGCGGTCGCCGTCGCCCTCGCACTGGGCCACTGGAACAAGAACGCCTGGCGGGTTCTCGTACCCGTCGGAGTCGTGGGAGCCTTGCTAGCGGCCTTCTGGCTCGTCCCTTTCGCGGCCGACCTGCCCTACAGCTCGTCCATGGGTTACACGAGGGTGACGGGGGTCTGGTCCAACATCTTCCCCCGGAGCTCTTCTGTGATCAGCTGGCTCTGGATGGTCGTCCCTGCGGGGCTCGGCACTGTCTCAGCGGTGATCCGTCGTGACCGGACGCCCATCGTGCTCGCCGTTTCGACGGTGGCGGCAGTCGCCGGGTTCCAGTGGCTGCCGGCCGGTTTCGTGTACAACGGACGTTGGCTACCGTTCTACTTCCTCTTCACAGCGCTTCTCGCCGCCTACGGCGTCGGAGAGATCTTCCGCCTGGGCGGCCGCTGGCTGCTGCTCGACGTCTGGCAGGCACCGGTAGCGATCATCGTCAGCAGCTTCGCCGCCATGCTCGGAGCCTTCGTCGCCGGGGGGATCGCGATACGGGGCTTCCAGCCCTCCAGCACTCAGATCGAGGTGTCCGGTTGGGTCTCGTGGAACTACACCGGCTTCCAGGGAAAGTCGGGCTGGCAGATCTACGAGGGGATCGTGCGCATGCTCGACAGAGCGGGGCGAACCTATGGATGCGGGCGCCTGCAGTACGAGTACATCACCGAGACCACGGACCCGTTCGGCTCGACCGAGGCGACAATGGCACTGCCTTACTGGACCGATGGGTGCATGGACACGATCGACGGGGTTCTGTTCGAGTCCTCGACGACAACGCCGTTTCACTTCCTCGACCAGGCCGAGTACTCGCTCCCGGGCGAGTCATCGAACCCGGTCTCGTTCCTGACCTACCCGGCCTTCAACCTGGCGGACGGGATCCGACATCTGCAGTTCGAAGATGTGCGCTATTTCATGGCGGCCTCCCCACAGGTCGAGAAGGCGGCCGAGTCCGTCCCGGGTCTGGTCAAGATCGCATCCGCGCCGGGTTTCCCCGGTGCCATCAACAACGTGACCGTGGCCAACCCGGTCTGGGACCTCTATCTCATCAAGGGCACACAGCTCGTGACGCCGCTCGACCACCTCCCGGTCGTGGAATCGGGTGGTTCCTCCCCGCAGTGGCTCGACACCAACCTCACCTGGTGGGAGGAGGAAAGCTACTGGCCGGTCGAGCTCGCGCTCAACGGGCCACCGAACTGGCCCCGGGCCCGGGTCGGGACCATCGTGCCGCCGTCACAGGGGATCCCCGTCACACCCACGACGGTGACAGGCGCGAGGGAGACGGCCTCGACCGTCAGCTTCGACGTCGGGCGCCTCGGCGCCCCCGTGCTCGTCAAGGTCCCCTACTTCCCGAACTGGCATGCCACAGGCGCCCTCGGCCCGTACGAGGTCTCGCCCAATCTGATGGCAGTCGTGCCGACAGCGCATCACGTCACGCTCACCTACGGCACGACGGGAGCGGACCAGCTCGGCAAGCTTGCCTCGCTCGCGGGCGTGGTCGGCCTGGGCATGCTCATGACCCTCCGCCCGCCGGACATGAGCCGGCCGAGCCCACCTGAGCCCCCTGCACATGAGCCCGCGCCGGCCCCGGCAGACGAAGAGGAGTCCGAAGCGGTCGTGCCCGCCCGCCCGAAGGACGACGCCGAACCGGTCGAGCCCCCCGCGAGGCCAGAATCCTACGGCCCTCCGCTCCCGACGCGCGAGCCGACCAAGCTCCGGCCCGACCCTGGATACCGCCCTCCGAGGCGCAGCCCCGACCTGGAGTGACCGGGAATTCAGGTGAACGGTAGGTATCCTCTTCTTACGTGGCAATGGATTTCGGGACCAGCTCACGAGCGCGTCGCCGGTCAGTTCATCACGCCGGCAGAGGCCGCCGCTGGCCGAAGCGAGTGCTCATCGGGATCTCGATCCTGGTGGTCCTGGTGGTCCTCGGGGGCGTCGGAAGCTGGTTCTACGTCAACTCCGTGCTCGGCTCGATAAAGCGCGTCCCGGTCCCGGGAATCACACCCGAGAGCTCCGGCGCGCCGATCGACGTCCTTCTCGTGGGTTCCGATTCCCGCCAGTTCGTCGACTCGACCGGGGACGCCTCGAGCTTCGGAGGCGGCTCGAGCGTGACCGGGCAGCGGTCCGACGTGATCATCGTCGTGCGCCTCGTCCCGAAGACGCGCCAGATCGAGATGCTCTCGATCCCGCGCGACACCTACGTCCCGATCCCCGGTACCGGCGGCGAGAACCGGATCAACGCCGCCTTCAACAGCGGCCCAGGCCTTCTCGTCGAGACGATCGAGAAGAATTTCGGCATCCCCATCAACCATGTCATGGTGGCGAACTTCCCAGGCTTCGAAGGCATGGTGAACGCCCTGGGCGGCATCTCCCTCGACTTCCCCGACCCGGTTCGTGACCCGTACTCCGGCCTGAACGTGAGCACGACGGGATGCCAGGGCGTGAACGGGACGACCGCTTTGGCGCTGGTGCGTAGCCGGCACCTCTACTACTTCAAGGACGGGACTTGGAGTTACGACGGCATGAGCGACTGGAGCAGGATCCAGCGCCAGCAGGCGTTCTTCCACGCCCTTCTCAGAAAGGCAGACAGCGAGTTCCCCAACATCCCCGCCATGATCAGCTTCCTGCAGGCGACGGCGAACGACTTGCAGGTCGACTCGGGGTTCAAGACTGGGGAGATGATCTCGCTCGGCCTCCGGTTCAGAGGCGTGGCCTCGTCCAGCCTCGCGACCGCAGTCCTGCCGACCACGGGCACCACCATCGACGGCAACGACGTGCTGTTGGCCGCTCAACCCTACGCCCAGCAGATGATCTCGAGCTTCCTCGCCTTCGGCTCATCGGGCACGAGCGCGCGTACCACGGCCGCGACGAGCGCCTGGGGCACGGCGACAACCGGCTCGGCAAGCCTGACGGGTGCCGAGAACGTGACCACGACGACCACCCCCGCGAACGTGGTCTTCGACAACCCCGAGGACCTGCCCGAGCCCTGGAACCCCAAGCCCTGCTGAGACGCTCCCGGACCGCGGGGAGCAAGCAGGCACAGACGGCCGCAGTGAGGGGGCCCCGGCCTCGGCCGGCGCTGCCGCTGAGAGGCGCTCAGCCGGCGGGGGTCTCGGCGGCCGCCCGCGAGACTGCCACGAGCCGGTCGAGAGAGCTGCGGGCGTTCCCGTCGTCGATGGCCGCGCTCGCGATCTCGAAGCCATCGGCGAGATCGTCGGCAAGGCCGGCGACGATGAGCGCCGCGGCGGCGTTCAGGCACACCAGGTCACGCATCGGGCCGCGCTCACCATTAAGCAATCTCCGCCCCAACTCCGCGTTGCGCGCCGCGTCCCCGCCTCTCAGGTCACGCAACGCGGCCCGCTTTAGCCCGAGCGAGGCTGGCTCGATCTGCACGCGACGGCGGCGGCAGGTCCCGTCCGGCTCCCGCACCGACTCGATGAGAGTCGAAGGTGCCGTGGTCGACAGCTCGTCGAGGCCGTCGTGCCCGAACACCACCATGGCGTGAACCGAACCGAAGGTCTCGAGGACGTGCAGCATCTTGATGGCCATCACCGGGTCGGAGACACCGACGAGCTGGCGCGTCGCCCCGGCTGGGTTCACGAGAGGGCCGATGAAGTTGAAGACCGTGACAACGCCGAGCTCACGGCGCACCGGCGCCGCAAAGCGCATGGCGGGATGGAACCGTGGCGCGAAACAAAAGCCGATCCCGGCCTCGTCTATGCACCGCCGTACACCATCGGGCCCGAGGTCGATGACCACGCCGAGGGCCTCGAGCACGTCGGCCGAGCCCGCGAGCGACGACGACGCCCGTCCCCCGTGCTTGCAGACGACCGCCCCGGCGCCGGCGATGACGAGAGCGCTCAGCGTCGAGACGTTGATCGTTCCGCTCCGGTCCCCGCCCGTACCGCAGGTGTCGACGACCTCGACTCCCACCTCGACGCGCTCGGCGTAGGCGCGCATGGCGCGCACGAGGCCGGTCATCTCCTCGACGGACTCACCCTTGGCGCGAAGGCCCGCCACTAAAGCGGCTATCTGGGCGTGGGTGGCGGCGCCCGTGAGCACTTCGCCCAGGGCCGTGAAAGCCTCATCTGTCGTCAGGTCCTGGCCGCTCAGGATCTTCCCGAGTATCCCGGGCCACCCGCCCATCAGCTCGAGGCCGCCCGCCATCGCGGCCTCAGTCCCACCAGAGGTGGCGATCGAGCACACCTCGGCCGATGAGGTTGAGCTGGACCTGCGAGGTCCCCTCGACGATCGTGAGCTGACGGGCGTCGCGGTACCAGAGCTCGGTCGGATGGTCCTTCATGTAGCCGGCCGCCCCTAGCAACTGCACAGCCAACCCGGAAGCTCTTACCGCGACCTCGGTCGCGTGGTACTTGGCCATCGAGAGATACGGCGCCCACTCCCGCGTGAAGCGGCCCTGATCCGCCAAGCAAGCCGCACGGTAGGTCAAAAGGCGCGCTGCCTCGATGTCGACTGCGAGCTTGGCGATCTCCCACTGGATGCCCTGGAAGTCGGCGACGGTGCCTCCGAACGCACGCCGGCGCTTGACGTACTCGACGGCGTACATGAGCGCTCCCTCGGCGAGGCCGACGCCCCGGGCGGCGACGATGGGGCGCATGGAGTTCAGCCCGAGCATGGCAAGGCGGAAACCGCCGACCTCGCCGATCACGTTCTCGGCGGGCACTCGGACGTCGGAAAGAACGAGCTCGCCCGTGTCGACGCCGCGCACCCCCATCTTGTCGTCTATAAAGCCGATCGAGACTCCCTCGTAATTGCGCTCGACGACGAACGCAGTGATCGAGTCGTGACGGCGGCTCGTCGCTTCGCCGGTCTTGGCGAACACCGTGTACCAGTCCGCCTGGGAAACCCCTGAGATCCAGCACTTCACGCCGTTCAGCACGAAGCCGCCGTCATGGTCCGGATCGGCTGTGGCACGAGTTCGCATGCCCACGACGTCACTTCCGGCGTCTGGCTCCGAGAGGGCGAAGCTGGCCCGGTGCGTCCCGGCGGCGATGCCCGGCAGGTACCGCTGCTTTTGCGACTCGGACCCTGCGATAATGATCGGTCCGGTGGCGAGGCGCGTCAGCAGCAGCATGAGCGCACAGGTGCTCGAGTACTTCGCCACCTCTTCGACGGCGAGCGTGAGACCGAGGATCCCGGCTCCAGAACCGCCGTGCTCGACCGGCAGGCACAGCCCGAGAAGATCCGCGTCACGAAACGCCGCAAAGATGTCGTCGGGGTACTCGCCTGTCTCGTCGATCTCACGCGCCCGAGGCTGCACCTTGTCCCTGGCCAGCCTGCGCACGACCTCGCGAAGCGCTGCCAGCTCTTCCGGCAGGTCAAAGTCCACCCCTGGAGGCTAATGGCTCCCGGTCAGCTCCGGCGGGAGAGAGCCGAGCGAACGACGGCCGCTCTAGGCGGACTTGCGGTGCTGACGGATTATGCGACGACGCTCGCGCTCGGTGAGCCCGCCCCAGACGCCTTCACGCTCGCGCGCGGAAAGTGAGTACTCGAGGCACGATTGGCGGACCGGGCAGCACGAGCAGACGGCCTTTGCCTCTTCCGCGTCGTCATCCGACACGGGGTAGAAGATGTCTGGGTCGACCCCTCGGCATGCGGCTCGTTGCCGCCAACTGGCGTTCATCCCGGTTCACTTTCGTCATTTGGTCTATCTTCGGCGGCGACCTGCCGCGCCAAGATCTGGTTACAGGGGGAATCGGCCGGCGGAAGCGCTCGTCCACACGCCAGGGGGTGCGCCGTCCGAAATCTCGATTATGAACGATCGTAACGAAACTGTCAACGATTCGCCCCCCGATCGGTCAACTCTGTCCGATGCGGCATGCTCACCGTTTCTCCATTCTTCGGCTGGGGAAGGCCTCGCCTTGACAGGAAAATTCCTTCTGAGGCGAAATTTCGCGGCCGCGTGCGCGGCGGCGCGGAACCCACGCCGGCCAGTGCCAGGACCGGCCGAGCTGGAGTGCATCAAGGGCCCGGCCTGCCGAGGCATCTGGGCGCCCTAGCCTGGCCCGGTGGTGGTCGCTCCGGCCGGTGAGACAACCCCCTAGGTCTCGTGGGAGCAACCGAATGTCAGATACTCTAAGTGGCAGTACGCTCTCTCTGAGTGAGGAGTTGCCCGTGACAACCGACAACCTCGTGAGAGACGCCACCGTGAGCCCGTCGCTCGATGACGCCCTCGAGCTGGCGGCGGCGCTCCAGGCAAACCTGAACGCCGTCGTTCTCGGTACTCCCGGCGCGGTCGTCGCCGCGACGACGGCCGTGCTCGCGGCCGGACACCTCCTGATCGAGGACGTTCCGGGCGTCGGCAAGACGATGCTCGCGAAGGCGGTCGCCGTTTCCATCGGCACTCGCCTCGCGCGAATCCAGGGCCACCCGGATCTTCTCCCTTCCGACATCACTGGAGTCTCGGTCTTCTCCGCCACTTCTGACACCTGGGACTTCCGCCCCGGCCCCGTCTTCGCCCACGTCGTCCTCTTCGACGAACTGAACCGGACCCCGCCGAGAAGCCAAGCGGCCTTGCTCGAGGCCATGGAAGAGCGACAAGTCACCGTCGACGGCGAGTCGTGGCCGTTGCCCGAGCCGCACCTCGTGCTGGCGACCCAGAACCCGATCGATCAGGCGGGCACGTTTCCCTTGGTGGAGAGCCAGATGGACCGCTTCCTTCTCGCCACCCGTCTCGGGTACCCCGACGAGGCCACCGAGACAAGGCTCGCCCTCTCTCACGGGGCGCAACCGTCGCTCGCCTCGCTCTCGCCCGTCTGCACGCCGGCCGGGCTGGCCGCCGCCCAAGCGGCCGTCGCCGACCTGCCGGTGGCAGCTGCGGTCGCTCGGTATGCGGTCGCCGTGGTCCGAGCTACCCGGGTCGACCCCCTCGTCCGGCTCGGCGCAAGCCCGCGGGCGGCGATCGGCCTTCTGGCGGCCGCCCGTGCGCACGCCGTCATCGCCGGACGGAGCTTCGTGCTCCCGGACGACGTCAAGGCCGTGGCCGCCAGCGTGCTCGCCCACCGCTTGGTCACCGATGCCGCTCCGGTCGGCGCCTTTGATGTCGGGATCGCCACAGTGCAGGCGATCCTCGAACGGGTTCGCTCGCCGAGGCCGTGATGCGACGGCGCTTGCGCCTGCACCTCAAAGCTGACGAGCAAGCGCGAGAAGCGACGGCGGCGAGAGCCCAGGTCCGTCACTTGGCGCTTCCCGAGCGTGCCCTGGGACCTGTCGCCGGCACAGCGCTCCTGCTCTTCGTCTGGGCGGGCGTAGCGCACGCGAGCGGCTCCGGCTGGGTGCAGACCGTGGGGGCGGCGGTCGCGGGCTTGCTCCTATTGGGCCTCGTCGCCCCGGCCTTCGTGGCTCCCGGGCTGACGGTCGTCTGTGAGATGTCCCCCACTGATGCCGACGCCGGCTCGGCGATCGAGCTCGACGTCGTCGGGAACAGATCGATGCGCTGCACCCCACGTTCAGCCGGAGGGGCGCCAGTGTTCTTGACCCGGAGAATCCCCGCCCGCCTTGTCATCGTGCCGCCCCGCCGTGGCGTCGTCTCCACGGTCACGATCCGGCTCGCCACCGCCGCCCCGTTCGGCCTGCTCTGGTGGTCGCGCGACCAGGTCCTCGAGCTCGCGCGGCCGCTGTATGTCGCCCCGCGAGCTCGCGAGCACGGTGCAGCGCTGCGCGAGGCGCAAGCGCTTGACGAGGGGAACAGGCCCCCGCGCCCGGCGCTCACCGGAGACTTGCGTGGTGTTCGCCCCTACCAGCATGGCGACGGACGCCGACGCGTGCACTGGCACGCGAGCGCGCACACAGGCGACCTCATGGTCCGCGAGTCGGAGATCCGGACCGACGACCCGATCCGCATCGTCACCGATCTGCCCCGGGACATCGATGCCGCCGACCGCATCGCCGAGGAGGCGATGGGAGAGATCGTGGCCCAGTTGAACGCCGGCCGCGGCGTCGTGCTCGAGACCACCGAGCTCACCGGCAGGGTCGTCGGCGCTGTGGCCGACCGTCTCTCAGCGGGGCGTCGCCTCGCCCGAGCGGTCGCCCCGCTCGACGGGCCCTAGGGCGGCGGGCGTGCCCAGAACGGGCCTTGTCGAGATGATCCGGCGGGCCAACGCCCCTCTTGCTCCGGAGCACTCCATCACCTTCAGGGTCGCGACGGCGATCGCCGTTGTGACCGGCATCCTCTCCTGCGCGGTCGTAGGAGAGATCTCTGCCGAGAGCGCCCTCCTCGCCTGCGCCGGGACCGTCGCCGGCATGGTGTTCTCCTACATGACCCGGACCAAGCCCTGGCAGTGGGTGAAGGTCCTGCTCGCCCTCGCCGTGCTCGGCATCTTCGCCTCGTTCGTCCTTCAGATCCTCGGAGCGGCCCGTGTCGGCCAGCTGAGCTCGATCGAGGTCCCACTCGCCGGGCTGTTCATCTGGGTGCAGCTCATCCATGCCTTCGACGTGCCGGCGCGGCGCGACCTGCTCTTCTCGCTCGCCGCCGCCGGTGCGCTGCTCAGCCTCGGTGCGGCCCAGGCGGTCTCCATCGGGTTCCTCGCCTACGTCGCGATCTGGCTCGCGGCCTGTATCGTCGCGCTCGCTTGCTCGTGGCGCTCGATGACGGGGGGCGTCGGTCCCCTCCCGCTGGGCTCTCTGGCTTTCAGCGGGCTCGCGGTCGTCTTGACCGGGGCGATCTTCCTGGTCTTTCTCCCGGCGCCCCGGGCCGCTCAGTCGATCACCTTGCCCGCCTCGCTCACCTCGTACCTTCCCCTTCGAGATCCCACCGGCATTACCGGGAGCGGCGCCCAGTCGACCGAGCCTGCCCAGGCCGGCAAGGCGACCGGGCAAACCGGGGTCGGCGGTTACCTGGGGTTCGCGAGCGAGCTCGACACCGCCATCCGCGGCGCCCTTGGCAACGAGGTCCTCATGCGGGTGCGGGCAGACCGGCCCGGCTACTTCCTCGGGATGACTTTTGACACCTGGGACGGCCAGAACTGGAAGCGCTCGCCCCAGATGGCCAGGATCGTGCAGCTCAAGACCGGCTCGCCCTTCCTGGTGGGCTCGGCCTTGGGCGCTTTCGACGAGATGCAGGCTCAACCAGGCGGCAACCCTCCACCGACCGAGCAGTCCGTCTCCGGGACGGTCAACGTCCAGACGTTCTACGTGGCAGAGCCCGTCGCGAACCTGTTGTTCGCGACCTCCGATCCGACCGAGGTCTATTTCCCCGAGCACTCGCTGATCGTCGGGGCTGACGGCTCGATGCGGTCCACGATCGCGATGAGCCCGGGCACCGTCTACACGGTCGTCTCCGCGGACAGCGAACTTGCACCCAGCACCCTCGCCAAGTTCCCTGCGCTCGCGCCCTCGCAAGTCCCCGCCGCTCTAGCTCCCGATCTCCAACTCCCACCGGGCCGCTACGCACAGGTGGCTGCGCTCGCCCGCCAGATCGTGACGGCCGCCCGGGCCACTACGACCTACGCGAAGGTGACAGCTCTCGAGGCCTGGATGGGCCGCAATCTTCGGTACTCGACCGACATCCCGCCGCTGCTGGCCGGCCAGGATGCCGTCAACCAGTTTCTCTTCGGAACCCGGGTGGGCTTCTGCGAGCAGATCTCCACGGCGCTCGCGGTCATGCTGCGCACGCTCGAGATACCGGCCCGCGAGGCGATCGGTTACGTGCCGGGACCCTTCGACCCCCTCAGCGATCTCTACGAGATCCAGGCCAAGGACGCCCACGCCTGGGTGCAGGTGTGGTTCCCTGGAGCCGGTTGGCAGAGCTTCGACCCGACTGCACAGGTGCCCCTGGCCCCGCCCGACCCCGGCGCCGTGCTGCTCTCCGACATCGGCCATAGCATCGCCGAGCTGCCGTGGGCTCCCATCGGCGCCGCCGTTGGCGCCATGACGCTAGGCGCCCTCGTCGCCTTCGGACTGCGCCGCCGCCGGCTGCGCCCAAGGCTCTGGGCGGAACAGGTCACTTCACAGCTCGAACGGCGTGGCGCTTCCGCCGGGGTGAGGAGGGGCCCGGCCGAGACTCTTTCTGAATATGCCTGCCGGCTCGCCGTCCTAGGCCGATGGCGAGCGGGCCCGAGCTCGACGGCCTTGCTGCGGACCGTGACCGCGCTTGTGGAGCGCGCCGCTTACGGCGACCACGAGCCGGACGCCGCCACACGCGCCTTTGTCGAACAGGTGGTGCGCGGGCTCCACCCGGTGAGACGCGCCCGGTGGCCCGGAGCCCGTCGCCGGCTCACGACGGCGTGATCGTAAGGGCCTCCGCGAAGCTGGCCTTGCGCTCGAGCAGAGGCTGGTAGGCCATCAAGGACCTGGGTCGACTGAACCCGAGGGCACCGCTCAGAACTCCGGCGCGTCCATAGAGGGCAACGAAACGAAGCTCTTCGAAAGACCCGTCCCGCACCAGGGTCTCGTCGCTCTCGCACACCCGGGGCCGACAAGGGGCCCGACAGCGCGCTCCAGGGGAACCGCACAAGGCTCGACGACGCACACCCTGGCGCCGAGCCCGCGGGCCGTCGCGGCAACCTCAAGGCCGATGAAACCCGCCCCTGCTATCACAAGCCGGGCGCCTCCTCGAGAGATCACGGCACGTAGCGCCAACGCGTCCTCGAGGGTTCTAAGGCTCAGCACGCCCGGGCGCCCTGTGATCCCCGGGAGCGGGCGGGCGCTCGCCCCGGTCGCGATCACGAGCCCGTCGAACGCGAGGGCGCGACCGTCGCTCAGGCTCACAGAGCGCGCCGCCAGGTCCAGGCGTTGCGCGCTGCAGCCGAGCTCGAGCTCGATCCCGAGCGCCTCGAGGTCCCGAGAGTCCTTCAACGTGCACCGGTCAAGGTCGAAGGAGCCCGCGAGCAGTTGCTTGGAGAGCGGCGGGCGGTCATATGGCAGGTGTGCCTCACTGCCGACGAGCCGCAGGCGGCCCTCGTAGCCTTCTTGACGGAGGGCCTCGCAGGCACGCAGACCGGCCAGGCCTGCTCCGACCACCAGGACGGATCTCGGTCGGGTGGCTACTGCTACCTGCTCTCGTCCTCGCGGGCGGGGTCCTGGCCCACCACATCGAGGCGCGGCAGCAGCGAGCTCACCTTTTCCCGGGTCCCGCGGATGCGACGGTCCAGCTCCTCGACGATCTCGACGGCACGTCTCAGGCGGACCTCCAGGAGGTCCACGTCGATGACGCCCCGCTCGAGCTCGGCGATGATCGCGTCGAGCTCGTCCGACGCCTCGCCATAGCCGAGCTCGGCGACAGGCACGGGGATCGCGGCGGGATCGAATGTGCTCATGAGGTTCCTCCATCGCCTGCTGTCTCGCCCTTGCCGTCCCCTTGCGCCCCTGGTGGTGCCGGCGGCCGGATCTCCTCGACAATCGAAGCGGCGCTACCCTCGGCGAAAGTGGTGACCAGCCTCTCGCCTCGCCGCAAGGTGACAGAAGAGCGAACTACTCTGCCGCCCTCGTCGCGTGTGAGCGACCAGCCCCGCTCGAGCTGGTGCTTGGGGTCCAGCAGTTGCAGCAGCTCGCGCCGGTGAGCGACGTGCTGTGCCTGCCCGGCGAGCTGCTGGGTCGACGGACCGGCCAGCTTCTGGGCGCGGTTGACCAGCCTGCCCCGGCTCCGCTCGATCGCCACGAGCGCGGCGTTGCCGATCCGCGTCTTCGCGGCACGAAGCTCGAGCGCCGAGCGCTCCATGGAGTGACCGGCGGCCCGGCGCATCGAGACGCCGGCAGAGTCGAGCTGCCGGCTCGCTTCGTCCAGGCGAGCCTCGACGCGCTGCGCGAGACGTCTTGCCCGCCGCTCGGTCTCCTCCAAGTAGGCGTCGACGACGGCCACGAGCGCCTCGCCGCACTGGGTCGGGGTCACGAGCGCTTGGTGCGCGACCTCGTCAGCGACCGACCGGTCGCCCGTGTGCCCGACGCCCGTCCAGACGGGAAAGCGCGCCCCGGCGATCGCCCGGGCGACCTGCTCGGAGTCGAAGGCAGCGAGATCGCCCTTGGCCCCGCCCCCGCGAACCACAACCACCAGCTGCGGCTCGAAAGCGTTCAACCTCGTCAAGGCACCGGCGATCTGTGCCGGTGCATCCGGTCCCTGGACGATCGACGGCTCGAAACGGATGTCGAAGTTGTAGCCGGATCGCTCCAGCTGACCCGTGAAGTCCCGGTAGGCCTCCGAGCCGGGGCTGGTGACGAGCCCGATCCGCAATGGCACCAGCGCCAGCGGCAAGCGCCTGTTGGCCTCGAGGAGGCCCTCGGCGGCGAGCGTGCCCAGCAGCCGTCTCCGGGCCGCAGCGATCCCACCGACCAACGCCTCCACGTCGAGAGCGGTCATGGAAAAGCGCAGCTTGCTCCCACCCTCCCAGACCGAGACCTTGCCGCGCACCCGTACCACGAGCCCGGGCACGAGCTCGACTCCGACCGCTGCCAGCTCGTACTGGACGACAGGCCAGTCGCGGGCCCAACAGGCGACCTCGAGCGTGGCAGTCGCGGTGCGTCCCGCCGGGGCGCCGCGAGGCGCAGCCGAGGCGCCAAGGACCTGCCGCGGTCCGTCGAGATAGTCCGCAAGCTCGAGGTAGTGGTGACCGCGCGATGTGCTCACCTTGCAGATCTCCCCGGTCACCCAGACCTCGTCGGGAAACGCCTCCCGGAGCGCACCACGCACACAGGCGTAGAAGTCGCTGACGGACAAGGCGGTGTCAGAGGCGGATCCTGGAGGGGCGAGCGCGCCGGACGACGGGTCCGCCCCTGACCACGGGTGGGCCGCGCCGGACGGGTGGGCCGCGCCGGACGGAACGAACGACAGGCTGGGCGCCAGCTCGGGCACGACGACCGAGAGGTCCGCCGACTCGCGGTCCTCGACCGCCTCGTCAGTTGGCCGGGTGGGCGGCGCCGCGCGGCGCGGCGTGGCCTCAACCTGATCCCGGGCTTCCTCATCACCCCCGGAAAAGTCAAAGCGGAGCTCTTCGACGTCGGAAGGTCGCGCCTCTCGCGCCCGCTTCACTCCGGTGCCGGCCACTGGCCCAGGCTATCGCTGGGAGATGACAACTCCCCCGGATCCTCCTCGGTCGAATTCGGCTCCACGAGCCGAAACCGGACTGGCGCCGGGCAGACTCGCCAACTCACTTCGGAGTTTGGACCCCCCGATCCGATCATGTGAGACTGCCGGCTCATGGCCTGCATCCTTTTGACCTCGCGACTGTTCGACGTCGCCCTCGACCCCCTCGCCGATCACGAGATTGTCATGCCGAAGCCCGAAGGGTCCATGACGACCAGCGAGATCGTCGAGTCGGCCCGAGACGCCGATGCGATCGTCTGCCAGCTCACGGACCGCATAGGCAAGGCGGTGATCGCCGCCGCCCCGCGCCTTGCCGTGATTGCGACCGTCTCGGTCGGCTACGACAACGTCGACGTCGCAGCGGCCACACGTGCCGGAGTCGCCGTCTGCAACACGCCGGGGGTGCTGACCGACACGACGGCAGACCTCGCCTTTGCCCTGATCCTGGCGGCGTCCCGAGTGCTCTCGGATGCCGAGCGTGACCTGCGCCGGGGTGGTTGGAAGAAGTGGGAGCTCGACGGCTATCTCGGCCGCGATGTGCACGGCGCGACGCTCGGCTTGGTCGGCTTCGGCCGCGTGGCTCAGGCAGTGGCCAAGCGGGCCGAGGGGTTCTCGATGCGGGTAATCCATCACGACCTGGCGCCCACCGGTCTGCCCGGCTACGTCGGCGAGCTCGACGAGCTGTTGCGCGAGGCGGACGTGGTGAGCCTGCACGTGCCGCTTACGACCGAGACTCACCAACTGATCGACGCCCGCAGGCTGGCGCTCATGAAGCCGACGGCGGTTCTCGTCAACACGGCCCGGGGCCCGGTGGTTGACGAGGAGGCGCTCGGCGCCGCGCTCGAGTCGGGCGCGTTGTTCGCAGCCGGCATCGACGTCTACGAGCACGAGCCGACCGTGCACCCCCGCTTGCTCGCGGCTCCCCGGGCGGTGCTGCTCCCCCACATCGGCAGCGCTTCGTTCGCGACCCGTCTGGCGATGGCGCAGTTGGCCACTACCGCCGTGGCGCAGGTGCTGGCCGGCGGCTGGCCGCCGAACACGGTCAATCCCGAGGTGTTCGACAGCAATCCCGAGGTGTTCGACAGCAATCCCGAGGTGTTCGACAGGTAACCCGCCGTCGTGACGAGCTGGCCGGTGGTTCTCGGACGGTCACCGGTGGGAAAAAGCCCCCGGCGCGCCAAGTCCCATCGCCGGCCAGGGGTCAGGCCTCTGGCGAGGCGGCTGGAACGACGCCACAGTTTGCGCAGTGCCCGAGCACCGCGAAGTGCCGGGGGTCGATCGTGAAGCCGTACTGGTCCGCCGCCACTAACGCCAGCGCGCTGAAGAGCTCCTCGGGTGCCTCGACGATCGTCCCGCAGGACTCGCAGACGAGGTGCCCGTGGCTCTCGGAGGCGAGGTGGTAGGACGCCGGGCCATGGCCGAGATGGGCATGGACGACGACACCGAGCCGCTCGAGCTCCTCGAGGTTGCGATAGATGGTCGACAGGTGCACATCGGGCGCGAAAGCTTGCACCTCGGCTGCGAGGTCCTCGGCCGTGTGATGGGCGCTGTCGGTGAACAAGCAACGAAGCAGTAGGCGCCGAGACGTCGTGATCCGGCCGCCGTGGGTGCGCAGCAGTTCGAGGGCCTGTTCGACGCGGTCCACACCCTCGGGCTCGAGCACGGCATCTGCGGCTGACTGGCTTGCGAACGACCGCACGGGCACATGTTACTCGTCGAGACGCATCCAGTAACCTCTTGCGTCCAGCTCGCATCTGTGTTGAGATTGCCGGAACTCGAGTTACCGACCGTGAAGGGGGGACCTTGCCGATGCCTATCACTGAGCCGTCCCCCAAGCTCGGGCGGCTGAGGCAGCTCCAGAACTCGCTCAATCCCGCCGAGTGGCGTCGGGCCAGGTGGATGTTCGCCTCAATCGTGTTCCTCCACTTCCTCGGCTTCGGCATCTTCATTGCCTTCGTCGTCCCCGGCCACTACAAGGGGCTCGGGATCGGGGTGAGCATCCTTGCCTACACCTTGGGGCTTCGGCACGCCTTCGACGCCGACCACATCTCGGCCATAGACAACACCACACGCAAGCTCATGAACGAGCGACTGGGCGTCGAGGGCTCGAAGCGTCCCCTCAGCGTGGGCTACTTCTTCTCGCTCGGACATTCGACCATCGTCATCGTCATCGGGGCCGGGCTCATCGTCGCCGAGAAGGCCGTCTACGGCGCCGTCTCGCACAACAGCTCCGGCTTGGAGCAATTCGGCGGCATCTTCGGCACCATCGTCTCGGCCTCGTTCCTCTACCTGATCGCGCTGTTGAACGTCGTCATCCTGGCCGGGATCGTCAAGGTCTTCCGGGCTATGCGCAACGGCACCTACGATGAAGAGGAGCTGGAGAGGCAACTGAACAACCGCGGCCTGATGTTCCGTTTCTTCGGCAAGTGGATGAAGGCGATCACCAAGGAATGGCAGATGTACCCGGTGGGGGTCGTGTTCGGCATGGGATTCGACACCGCCACCGAGGTCGCCCTGCTCGCCACCACCGCCCTGCTCGCGTCGAAGGCTCTCCCCTGGTACTCGATCATGTGCCTCCCCATCCTGTTCACGGCGGGGATGTCGCTCATGGACACTGCGGACGGCTGTTTCATGAACCTCGCCTACGGATGGGCGTTCTTCAACCCCGTCCGCAAGATCTATTACAACCTCGCCATCACCGGACTCTCTGTGGCCATATGCTTTTTCATCGGCACGATCGAAATCCTCGGCCTCCTCCCGATGGAGCTGCACATTCACGGCGCGTTCTGGAACTTCATGGAGAACTTCAACATCAACGCGGCCGGGTTCGTGATCGTGGCGATGTTCGTCGTGACTTGGGCTGCCGCGCTCGTCATCTGGCGATACGCCAGGATCGAAGAGAAGTGGACATCGAGCCTGAAGGGCACCGAGGGCATCCCCTCGGCGTGAGTGGGCTCGTCGAGATGGCGCCAGGCGACAGCTCCAAGCTGATCGTCCTCGGATCGGGGCAGACGCTGGGCATCCCTGCCCTCCTCCTCGGGGCCCTGCTCGTGGCCCGCGGCGGGAGGTAGCTCCATGCCGGGCATGGGCAACGCATTGCAGACGAACAACCCGACGGTCATCGCCGCCTTCGAGTCGGCTCTCGTCCACGAAGGGCTTGTCGTTCTCGTGATCCTCGCCCTGCTCGCAGTTGCCTGGAACGTGCTGCGTCGCGTGCAGCTGCGCCAGGCGACAGCTCTGGGCGGACGGCAGGTCGCGGTCCTGGCCGGCGAGCCGGGCTCGCCCGAACCGGCGGCTCTCCGCCTCCTCCGGATCAGCTTCGGGTGCATGTGGATCTTCGACGGGATCCTCCAGGCCCAGGTCTCCATGCCACTCGGGATGATCTCGGGCGTCATCCAACCGGCCGCGGCGGGATCGCCTTCCTGGGTTCTTCGTCTTGTGAACTTCGGGACGACGATCTGGAACAACCACCCCGTCCCGGCCGCCGCGTCCGCGGTCTGGATCCAGCTCGGCATCGGCCTCTGGCTGCTTGTCGCGCCCCGCGGGAACTGGCTGCGGCTCGCGGGAGCGGCGAGCGTTGTTTGGGGACTTATCGTCTGGGTCCTCGGAGAGGCCTTCGGTTCGATCTTCGCCCCGGGTCTGACCTGGCTATTCGGTGCCCCTGGTGGAGTCGTCTTCTATGTCATCGCCGGCGCCCTCGTCGCTCTGCCCGAGCGCTCCTGGGCCGGACCCCGTCTCGGCCGGAGGATCCTCGCCGTTATGGGCCTTTTCTTCGTCGGCATGGCTGTGCTCCAGGCCTGGCCGGGACGCGGTTTTTGGCAGGGCCAGCCCAACCCCCACGCCGTCGCCGGCACGCTCACAGGAATGGTGCAGTCCATGGCGCAGACGCCCCAACCGGGCTTTCTCTCCTCTTGGGTAGCGAGCTTCGCGGCCTTCGACGCCGCGCACGGCTGGGCGGTCAACCTGTTCGCCGTCATCGCGCTCGCGGTGATCGGCGTCGCCTTCCTGATCGGCCGACCCCGCGTGGTGTTCTGGGCTGTCGTCGCCGGCATTCTGCTGTGCGTTTTCGACTGGGTGCTGATCGAGGACCTCGGCTTCCTCGGCGGCGTCGGCACGGACCCGAACGGCATGATCCCGATGCTGCTCGTCTTCAGCGCCGGCTACCTCGCCATCACCAGGCTGCCGGTCAAGGTACCCGAGACGATCCCCGAGATCGACCCCTCGGAGAGGTCGCTCGGCTGGTCCGGGCGACTCGTCTCGAGGCCGGCCTACGCGCTCCGCAGCCTGGCCGCGATCGGCGCGATGGGGGTCGTGCTGCTCGGAGCGGCCCCAATGGTCGCCGCCTCGACGAACCCCGTTGCGGACCCGCTCCTCACCGAGGCGATCAACGGCAACCCTGGGTTCACGAACGTCGTGGCCGCGCCGTTCCGGCTCGTCGACCAGGAAGGCAGGACGGTCAGCCTGAGAGGCTTGCGGGGCAAGGTCATCGCGCTGACGTTTCTCGATCCCGTCTGCACCACGGACTGCCCTCTCATCGCCCAGGAGTTCGACGAGGCCGACCAGATGCTGGGCGGGCTCACCGCCCGGACCGAGTTCATCGCCATCGTCGCCAACCCGATCTATCGCTCCGTGGCGGTGACGCTTGCCTTCACCCGCACCGAGGGGCTCGCGGGCGTGAAGAACTGGCTGTTCCTCACGGGATCGCGCAGTGCCCTCGAGCGCGCCTGGAACGATTACGGAATTCAGGTGACCGTCGAGCCCGCCGGGGCCATGGTCGCTCACAGCGAGATCGCGTACGTAATCGACAAAAAAGGTCGAGTGCGCGAGATCCTGCAAACCGATCCCGGTTCGGGAACCGTTCCGATGAGATCCTCCTTCGCAGGGCTCGTCGCCGGCGAGATGCGGGACCTCCTGGCGACGTCGTGAGCTGTCTCGTGCCACGAGAGAGCAGCTCATGGGGGCGGGCCACGCGGGCCTTGGCGCTCGGGGCCGTCGGCGCTCTCGTCGCGGCTTGCACGTCGGCTGGCAGTACTCCAGCCAGCGCGAACAAGCCGACGCCGTCACCTGTGGTTCAAGTCTCGCTCGACGGATCGCTCGCAACACCGGACGGGAGCTGGGCGGTTGTAGAGATGGGTCACCTCGACGAGCTCGCGAACACCTTCTGGCAGCTCTTCGTCCTGCGGAGAGGCGCTTCCCGCTGGTCTCTCGTCACCCCATCCGGCTTCGCGGACAACGGCGGTCTCGTCGCCACCTCCGCCAGGGGCACTCCGCTCGTGATGGGGTTCCAAGCGAACCAGCTGAACCATTTCTCGCCGCTGGCTGTCAGCTCTGACGGGGGCAGGACGTGGGCACCCGGTGTCCTGGGACAGGCCCTCGCCGCTGTCCCTGATGCCATCGCCGCCTCGGCGACCGGCGAGATGCTGGCGCTGGTCGGTAGACAGGCGAGCTCGATCCTCTGGAGCGCAGGGAACCTGTCGGACTGGCAAGAGCTCGTCTCGGAGAAGTCGCTCGCCGCCTCGGCGACCGGGCGCAGGTGCGCAGTCACGACGCTGACCGCCGTTTCCTTCGCGTCGGGAGGTGAGCCGCTCGTCGGAGCGATCTGTTCGCGAGCCGGAAGCGTCGGGATCTTCGAGCACGCCGGCCAAACCTGGCGATCCTTCGCCCCTCGGCTTCCGACCTCGGTAAGCCACGCGACGACGCAGGTGGTTCGCCTCACGTCTGCAAATGGGAGTGTCTTCGCGGTCATCGCCGCCAGTATGGGCTCGCTCAGGGTGCTGTTCGCGGCGCGAATCCTGCCCGGCCTGTCCGAGTGGACAGTGTCCGGTGCGCTCGTCTTGCCGCAATCCGCGAAGGTGCTCTCCTCCGGGACGTCATCTGGTGGCGGCGTCTTCGTCGCCCTCTCGAGCGGGACTTCGGAACGCGTCGAGGCGCAGGCCACTTTCAACGGTTCCTGGAGGCAACTTCCGGCGGTGCCCGCCGGTACGGAGACGGTCGCCTTCCCCCTCCCGGGCCGCGTCGATGCGTTCGTGTCGAGAGGTTCGGTGCTGACCGACTACACCCTTGACGCAAGCCAAGGCAGATGGCGACGCTCGCAGGTGATCGACGTGCCGATCCAGTACGGCTCGTCGAGCTGAGCAGCACCGTGTTGACTACGACGCGCTTTGAGAGACGGCTTGTCTGCTTCGTGTTCCGGCGAACGCCCACCGTCTGCTCGAGTTCCGCTGACGGGGATCGGCAAGCCCGAGCAGTTGAAACACGTTCTGCAGGGCTGCTGGTCTCGACGGTTCGACGAGGAGCATCGCCTCGAGTACCTGGTCGACGGCGATGACATCGTGGTCCTCCAGGCCAGGTATCACCACGAGCGCTGAGGATCCGGTCGGCATCGACTGTTCCCCGACAACGTCGGAATCCTGACGGTGCGCCCTGACCGCTACAAACCGGTCGCAACCACCAGGCCAAGGCACGCGGCGGCGCCCTCAGCCCGTCGCCGCCGCCCGGTAGGGGCGGAAGAAGGCGCGAAGCTCTTCCGCGTAGAGCTCGGGCTCCTCGAACGGCGCGAAGTGCCCGCCGCGGGTGGGCTCGGTCACGCACACGACGTTCGCCGTCCGCTCGAGCCATGCCCGCGGCGGGCGGACGATGTCGCCGGAAAAGAGCGAGAAGCCGGATGGCACCTCGACCCGGCGGGCGTGCTGCGCGGGCGGGATCGCGGCGTTCGCGCGGTACATGCGCATCGACGAGCCGATCGTCCCCGTGAGCCAGTAGAGCATGACGTTCGTGAGGATCTCGTCCTTCGTGAAACGCCGCTCGACGTCGCCGTCGCAGTCGCTCCACGCTCGGAGCTTCTCGACGATCCACGCGGCGAGCCCGGCTGGCGAGTCGGTGAGCCCGAAGGCGGCGGTCTGGGGCTTCGTGCGGTGCACGGCGGCGTAGGCGCCCTCGGTCGCGCCCCAGGCCGCGGCGCTCTCTAGCCAGGCGCGCTCCTCGGGCGCGAGATCCGCCGGGTCGCCGGTGAACACGGGCAGGCCGGCGTCGGTGCGATGGACGGCCACGACCCGGTCGGGGTGGTCGAGCCCGAGGTAGCGGCTCACGTGGCTGCCCATGTCCCCGCCCGCTGCACCGAACCGCGCGTAGCCGAGGATGCCCATGAGCTCGGCCCACAGGCCGGCGACGGCGATGGCGTCGAGGGGCGGGCCGTTGGGGCCGTCGGAGTACCCGTAGCCCGGCATGTCGGGCACGACCACGTCGAACGCGTCGGCGGGGTCGGCGCCGTGCGCGCCGGGGTCGCTGAGGAGTGGGACAACCTTCACGTAACGCCAGAACGAGTCCGGCCAGCCGTGGCTGAGGACCAGTGGCAGGACGGGCCCGGCCGGCGCGGCGGCCCGGACGTGCACGAAGTGGATCCCGAGGCCGCCGAGCGGGACGCGGAAACGGGCGAGCCGGGCGAGCGCCGCCTCCTGCGCCGGCCAGTCGAACCCGTCCGCCCAGTAGGCGACGAGCTCGCGGAGGTAGGCGAGGTCGGTCCCGAGCGACCACCCGGCGTCCTCGGGCGCGTCCGGCCAGCGCGTCGCGCGCAGCCGCGCACGGAGGTCCTCGAGCGCCGCGGGGGCGGTCTGCGGGGTGAACGGCTCGGCTCGGGGCGGGGCGTCCGGCATGAGACGCATCCTAGGGATCGCGCCGCGCTACTCCGCGAACGCGCTGAGCAGGCGGCCGAGCCAGCCGCCGGCATACCCGAAGCGCGCCGCCCGACCAACGGCAAGGACGAAATCGCAGGCCAAAGGCTATTTTAGCGCGGCAAGCGGGAGGTGGTGGTGGCGAGCCGGCCTATAGGCGGGGAACAGCTCAGAAAGGCCTCTGAGCTGCGGTTTTGTCTCTCCAGAACGGGCCCGGTCCTCAGCTGGTCCTCAGTTCGCCGGGTTCTCGGACCCTCTGCGCGCAGATCGGATGACCGATTGCCAGATCGATGTGAGACCATGAAGCGATGGCAATCGAGCCCCTCGACCTCATAGACGCCGACCCATCGGTCGTGCACGGACAGGCCCGGATTCGCGGGACCCGCATCCCGGTGAGCGTCGTACTTGACTGCCTGGCCGCGGGAATGACCGAGGGTCAGATTCACGCCGAGTACCCATCACTCCCCACAGGTGCTGTCGCCGCCGCCCTTGCCTACGCGGCCTTTCTCGCTCGTGAGGAGCTACACCCACTCGAGCCGTCGCCGGGGTGAGGCTGAAGCTAGACGAGAATCTTCCAGAGGCGGCGCGGCTTGCCGCCGCCTCGCTGGGCCACGACGTCGACACCGCGATAGACGAAGGTCTCACGGGCGCCGGTGACCCCGATGTCCTCGCCGCAGCGATGAGGGAGCAGCGCTTCGTCATCACACTCGACCGAGGCTTTGGCGATGTCCGTCGATACCCGCCTGGTAGCCATCCAGGCATCGCCGTCATCCGTGCTGAGCACCAGGACGTCGAGACAGTGACCAACACCGTACGGAGCTTCCTGAGCAACGAGCAGCTCGGTGACCTCACAGGATGCATCGTCGTCGTGCGCGGCCATCTGGTTCGCGTCCGAAGGCCCGAAGGACCGTGAGGGTCACTGATCGCGATCAGCGGGTGACCAGCGCGGCGCAGACATCAGACGAAGTCACCGACGCCGGCCAGTGGGAAAGACCGAGCCCAATCGATCGTCGCGAGCTCGCTGCGGATGCCGAGCACCATCGAGCCACGCAGTGATCTCGACCGGGGGACCAGGTCATCACCCTTGCCCCCGGACCGCAAGGCGCCTGGGTCACGTCACAAGCTGCGCGGGTCACCGCCGTCGACCCGGAAGCCCAGACACTCACCGCGATCACCCCCGACGGCCGCCAGCTTCAGATGGGCGTGGACGACATCGGCGCAGACCGCCTCGCCTACGGCTACGCCATCACTGCTCATCGCGCCCAGGGAACGACGGTCGAAGTCGCCCACGTCCTCGACGACGGCGGTGGCCGCGAGCTTGCCTATGTGGCCATGAGCCGAGCCCGGCACGCCAGCCACGTCTACACCACTGCACCGGACCTCACCGAAGCCGCCCAGCGTCTCGTCTGGTCCTGGGATGACGAGCGTCGCCAACAATGGGCCACCGTCCAGGCTCGAGCCGCCCAGCGCCTCGTCGAGCTTCGTGCCGAGTACCGAGAACTCGTCGGGAGCATCCCGCCTGCCGTCACCGATCAGCTCGTCCGAGTAAGAGAACAGCAAGACGTCCTCGAAAAGGACCTCGGCGACCTACGGACCGGGGCCGGGCGGTGGGCCAGTACTCCCGTCCGAGCCAGTTACGAGTACCTGCAGGTCGCGCGCCGAGTCCACGAGGAGAACCTCCGTCGCGTCCAAGATCCCTATCGTGGGCTCCTCGCCCGGCACCGAAGCCGCGAAGACCTAAAGACCGGTGCCGCCACGCTGCAAGCGGCCGAGCGTGCCTGGCAGTGCACGACCGAGCCTGCGGTTCCCACGGGTCCCGAGCTCTGAGCCCGACCCCACCCTTGATGGCACGGGATCACCACGAAAGAGCCGGGAACATCGCCGTCTTCGGGCAGTATGTGAGCGCATAACGACTCTGGCGCGACCAATCAGAAGCAAGAAGGTTCGTTGCCGGAATATTCGGTGCGCCTCGGTCCCCGCGATATGGGGCACATGCACCCAGTTGCAGGCATTCTCAGTTCACTGCTAAGGTGCCCTAACAATTCTTCAAAAACGGGGGGCTTTCAATGCATACTCGACGGCTCGTATCCGTGCTCGCAGCTGCAACATTGACCGGCGCCACCTTGCTAGGTGTGGGCCTCTCGGGTGCAACAGCGAACACCGGAACGAACGGCACAGTCCACATCATTGCTTACGGCGATGGCACAGGAGCTGGGGAAACGGACATTTTCACGGGAGCAATTGGTGACTCCGGCTCTGGGATCAGCGTCGATGCCAACGGCACGG